>JBFKCG010000043.1:0-15326 GCA_041620675.1 Nevskiales bacterium | reverse complement strand
TTCATTGAATAAAGGCTGGGGCGAGCTTAACCGGACGACTGACGATTCGATGGCACGTCGAGGGTTGCAATCACACGTCCAGAGAACATTGAAACAAGAAGGCCACCGTGAGGTGGCCTTATTTGTTTTTGGTGGAGGTGGCGGGAATCGAACCCGCGTCCGACAACCTTCCGTCGTTCGCTCTACATGCATATCCCAGTCATTGGTTTTCGACGCCAGTTACCGGACGGGCACGGAACGCTGGCGCTTATCCCCTAGAGTTTTAGCAGATCAGTCAAGGGCGGACGTCACTGCGATCTGATGAAGTCGGCGTTTGGGTCCGGTGTCATCAGCACCAACCGGTCAAACGCTAGCAGGGATTAAGCTGCTAGGGCGTAGTTGTCGTCGTTCGCAACTAGCTTGTTTGCAGTCTGTTTTACGAGCTTTGGCTGCAGCTCGGCATGCACGTCGGAGTTTCAGTCACCGTCGAGCCCAGGTCACCCCCAGGAGGTCCATTCTACACCTCTGATGCTATATTCAGCTAAACGTTCCCTAAAGTATTGAAACCCATGCTGACCAAGAAAGAACTCCCGTTTGGCGAAACACACGAAGTCTTCAACCAGGCGCCACCGCTGGAAGGCGTCAATTTCTACACTCAGGACATACCGCTGCGCGAGGCCGTGTCCCGCGAAGGCGGCGCATGGGGTGAGAAGCGCCTGGTCAAATATGGCGCCATCGCTGGCAATGAGCTGATTTCATTAGGGTTTCAGGCTAACCTGAACAAGCCGGTCCTGAAGACCCATGACCGCTATGGTCATCGCATCGACGAGATCGAGTTCCACCCGGCGTATCACCGCCTGATGCAGTACTCGATCGAGAACGAAATCCCGACCTTGCCTTGGCGCGAGCCGAAGCCGGGTGCGCATGTGGTGTCGCATGCCTTGAGTTACCTGCACAGTCAGGTTGAAGCGGGCACCGGTTGCCCGCTGACCATGACCTACGCCAGCATCCCGGCCTTGCGGCACCAGCCTGAGGTGGCGGCGGAATGGGAGCCCAAAATCCTGTCCACTGAATACGACCCGCGGAACCTGCCCGCCACCCAGAAAAAGGGCGTGACCATCGGCATGGGCATGACGGAGAAGCAGGGTGGTTCAGATGTACGTGCCAATACGACCGTTGCTCTGCCTGTGGGAGCCAGTGGCCCTGGGCAGGCGTACGAACTGGTCGGCCATAAATGGTTTTTTTCGGCGCCAATGTGTGATGCCTTTCTCGTTCTTGCTCAGACTGAAAAAGGCATATCCTGCTTCCTGATGCCCCGCTGGCGTCCGGACGGGACTCGCAATGCGATCCATATCCAGCGCCTGAAGGACAAACTGGGCAACTGGAGCAATGCGTCCAGCGAAGTCGAGTTCCATCGGGCCTGGGCCGTCATGATTGGCGAGGAGGGTCGCGGCGTCCCAACAATCATCGAGATGGTTTCGCATACCCGGCTGGATTGCATGGCAGGCTCCGCAGCCTTGATGCGACAGGCCTTGTCACAGGCCATTCATCATTGTTCCCATCGCTCTGCGTTTGGCCGCCTGCTGATAGACCAGCCCCTGATGCAGAATGTGCTGGCTGATCTCGCGCTGGAGTCAGAAGCTGCAATGGCCATGATGTTACGGGTGGCAAGGGCATTTGATGAATCTGATAGTGATGAAGAGGCCGCTGCATTTGCCCGTATTGCGACTGGGGTTGGCAAGTACTGGATTTGCAAGCGGGCGCCGATGATGATCAACGAGGCGCAGGAGTGCCTCGGTGGAGCAGGTTACGTGGAGGAGACTATCCTGCCTCGCCTATATCGTGAGGCCCCCCTGAATTCGATCTGGGAAGGTAGCGGCAATATCCAGTGCCTGGATGTGCTGCGTGCCATGAGTCGTGAGAAGTCGTCACTGGATGCTTTCTTTTCCGAGCTCAAGCTGGCCAAGGGTGGCAATAAGCTCCTGGATACGGCCATCTCCGACCTGCATGGCGAATTTGGCCAGCTCGCCGGGATCGAGGCACGTGCTCGTCGCGTGGTCGAGAAGATGGCTCTAACACTGCAAGCGGCCCTGCTGGTTCGTGCCGGAAATAAGGTAGTCGCTGACGCATTCTGTGCTTCTCGATTCGGATCGAATCGCGGTTTTGTGTTTGGAGGGCTGCCTGCAGGCACAGACCTCTCAGCCATCGTGAGCCGTTCCCGGATTAGCCTTGCCTGACGCCAAGGCGAAAATTGACCGGGTTCTCCCGGGCATTAAAGCCTCACGGGGGGTTTCGCTACTTGAGTTGATGATCGTAGTGACGGCCCTCGGCACTCTTTTGGCCATCGCGATCCCGGCCTACAAAAACTACACAACCAGGGCGAAAGTAACCGAGGGCATCACGCTTGCCAGGGATGGCCAAAATGCCGTGATGGAATACAAGGCAGAGCATGGCGTATATCCAGGTGATAACAAGTCAGCTGGCATGGAAAGCCCGGTTAAATATCGCGCCGCCGTCGTTGAGTCGCTCACGATATTGGATAACGGTGTCATTAGAATCCGCTTTGGTCATCCTGACTTGCTAGGTCACGTGCTGGATTTCATACCCAGTGGGGGTGACACTGTTATCTGGCATTGCGAATCATCTTTGCCTGCGTATATACGCCCCAAGGACTGCAAAGCCATGCTCGTGCCGATCACAGACGCGGATGGAGGCACATTGGCTGGCGATGCTAGCGGAAGTGGCGCGGGAGGAAGTGACAGCGAAGGCGGTTTAGGCGACAGTGACACTGGCTCAGGTGGCAGCGGCAGTGGCTTGGGTGGGCGTGATACTGGCTCCAGTGGGGTCAGCAGTGATTCAGGCGGCGGTGAGGGTGGATCGGGCATCAGCGGGGGTGGTTCTGGCTCAACTGGTTCCGGCCTGGAGGTGTCCAGTGATCAGATCGAGATTGATGCGCTGAAAAAAGAGCTTGAGAGCCAACAGAAGAAGCTCGATTCTGAAAGAATGAGCCTGAAGAAATCCCAAGATAAACTGAAGAAGGATTACGAAAGTCTCAACAAAGACCAGACCAAGTTGGCTGAAGATCGGCTCAGGCAACAGTTGGATGCGGCCAATCAAACACCCCAACAACAGGCCAGCGAAGAGGCACGGCTCAACGCGAGGGAGATGGACCTAAACGATGAATTGGTGGGCCTGGACACAAGAAAACAGCAACTTAATCTCCAGGAGTTTAATCTGGCTCAACGGCAGCAAATCCTGAATCAGCGCATGGCCGAACTGCGATAAAACGAGGGACTAGTGATGGCGAATAAAAACGAATTACCCCGGTTCCTGCTGGAAGACTATTTCCAGGTGCTTCGCGGCCTGGTGATCCTGGCCTGGGTTGGGTTCGCTGCAGCTGCGTCGATGGAGTTATTTATCCGATTGCGCACGGCAGGCATGTGGCCCGAGTTTGGCGGTTTCTCGTTGATCTTCCACTTTGTCATCGTTCAGTATGGCCTGTGCTCTTTGTTGCTCACCGCGCTAATTATCCAGAGGGACTGGTACGAGCGAGTGCCGCGTGCGTCAGTCGGCCGACTCAAGATTCTTATGGTTGCGGCATTCATCTGGCAGGTCGTTCATTTCCTCTCCGCTTTTCACATTACCGGGTCATTCAATGGCACCCTGTCTTTTTATGTGCCTCTTCTGCTTGTGGCTACCCTCATTTTCATCCCGGGCCTCATAGGCTGGGTTTTGTCGGGGTGTCTGGTCTTGGGCGTATTCTTGGTCTACACACTGGAAGAAAGCGCACTGATTGGCAATCCAGGACCCTTGGCGGGCATATTTTCATACGAGAGGGAGCTGACAACCGTCGGCAGCGCGTCAGTGGTTCTTCTCGTCCTGTTGGCCCTTGGCATGGCTGTCCTGGTTCGGATGGACCGCTTTCCTGCGCTTAATCGATTGCACCGGGTGCAACGCCATGACTCCGAGACGGGTCTGTTTGATAAGCAATTCCTCTACCATCGCGTGGAACTTGAGATTAACCGTATTCGTCACCAGGGTGGCAGTGCAGTGTTGCTCGCCGTTGAGTTTTCAGACCAGGTCACGGCTGACTCACTCAACACAGAACTGGTTTCGGCTGCAGGAAAGTTATTGGGCGCTGTGCGCCTGCAATCTGATACACCCGCGCGGTATTCGCAGAATGGGCTGGCGGTATTACTGCCAACCGCGCAACAGAAGGATGTGGTCAAGTTGGGCCAACGAATCCTCGACAGCCTGTTTCATCCAGATACCAGGAGCCAGGTCAAAGTGGCAATGGTTGTCTTTAATGACATCAGTGGTGGTGCTGACGCGGTGTGGTCGTCGCTTCGTACGGCCTTGAAAAATGCGAAACCCGGGCAAGCCCCAGAGGTGGTGGGGCTTGAACAGCAGTCGTCCTAGCCCTTGAGGATTCTCTGCTTGTCGCGTTTCCAGTCGCGCTCCTTGATGCTGGCGCGCTTGTCGTGCTGCTTCTTGCCTTTGGCAAGCCCGATATCCAGCTTGGCTCGACCACGCTGCCAGTACAGGGACAACGG
Organism: Nevskiales bacterium; assembly: GCA_041620675.1. Lineage (GTDB taxonomy): Bacteria > Pseudomonadota > Gammaproteobacteria > Nevskiales > DATLYR01 > DATLYR01. The sequence continues at coordinate 10,794 of JBFKCG010000043.1, read as the reverse complement.
GACCAATGTGTAACCCTGTCTTTCGGTGGCCCCGATCAATTTATTCAATTCGTGCCGGTTGAGCAATAACTTGCGTGTTCTTGTGGGATCGGCCGTGATGTGGGTGGAAACCGTCTTCAGCGGGGTGAAGTGTGCGTTCAGTAGCCAGGCTTCTGATCCCCGGATAATGACGTAGGCTTCGGCGATCTGGGCCTTGCCATCACGCAGGCTCTTGACCTCCCAGCCCTCAAGAACAATCCCCGCCTCGTAATTGGATTCAATGAAATAGTCGTGGCGTGCGCGACGATTCATCGCTATGACTTTGGGGGCGGAGGGCTTTTTGTCACTCTTGTTCATCGCGGCATTATAAGTCATCCTCTCAGCATGCCCGCTTGGATAAATTCATGACCGCACGCGCTGGGGTTTACGGATACTGGTCGTCGCCGCGAGCTTTCGTCATGGTTGCCGCGGGTGCCACCATCGGCTTTGGCAACATGTTCAGCTTGCCGTATCTGGTGGGCCATTACGGCGGCGGCGCCTTCTTGCTGGCCTATATCCTGTGTCTGTTTTTCGTGTCACTGCCCTTGATCATGGCGGAACTCCTGATGGGGCGGCGAGGGCGTGCCAACGTGGTGACCACGACGCGGTTCCTGGCACAGGAAGCCGAGATGCACATTCCGGTCATCTGGAGCACGATGGCTTGGTTTGCGTTACTGGGCGCAATATTCGTGCTGTCCTACTACAGCGTCATCGCTGGATGGAGCATGGCATTCACTGTGCGCGCTGCGGCAGGCGTCCTCAGCAACAAGGATCCCGCGACCATGCGCGAGATCCTGTTGTCACTGGTCGGCGACCCAGAACGTTCCATGACGTGGCACACCATGTTTATGATTACGGCCACGATCTTCGTTGCACATGGCCGTGCAGGACTTGAGCGCGTTGCCGGTTACCTTGTACCCGCGGCGTTTGTTTCACTGGTCTTGCTGCTTGCGTGTGCACTCGCAGTCGGTGATATCGGTGCGGGCCTCCGATTGATGCTTACACCGGATTTCTCACGGTTGGGTTTGGAGGGCGTATTCGAGGCTCTGCAGCAGGCCTTTTTCAGCCTGGCGCTGGGCATGGGTGTAATGATGACGCTGGGGCTTTACATGCCTGAGCGGGTCTCGTTGCCCGTGGTCGCGGGATCAGTAGTGATCGTAGACCTGTTATTCGCGTTGATGTCCGGGCTGATTGTTTTTGCCTTTATTTTTGCCGTGGGAGAATCACCCACCTATGGCGTGCGTCTGGTATTCCAGCAGTTGCCCTTGGTGGTGGGAGGCTACAACGGCAGCCAGATGATTCTGATATTCCTGTACCTCTCACTCTTCCTGGCGACTTTGACGTCGGCTATGGGCCTGATGGAGGCTGTTGTGGTCTGGTTGATGGAGCGGTATGACCTATCTCGCTCAATGGCGACGACCGCCACTGGCGTCACCATCTGGTTCGTGGGCCTGGGCACGCTCCTGTCCTTCAATGTCTGGCAGGCATTGCTGATCTTTGGCAAGACTTTCTATCAGTGGCTGGAGTTGCTGACTGGGCATGTGCTGTTGCCGCTGATAGGCGTTGGGATTTGCGTATTCGTATCACGCGCGATGCATGAGAAAGTCTTGATAGAAGCCTGGGGTGGAGGCAGCCGCTGGAGCTTTAACATCTGGCGCTTCTGCCTGCGGTATCCAGCCCGAATTGGGCTGGTGCTCTTGCTGCTCTATTCACTAGGCTTTTTCCGGCTGATTCAATATCTTTGGCTGGCTTAGCAGACGGTTGTAATAGTCTCAATCGTGTCGCTTGGAGAAGAACAGGTACTGGTCGAAGTGGCGTATGCCCTGCCGGATAGGCAGGTGATGCTTTCCTTGCATGTCGCCAAAGGCACGACCGTCGAACAGGCCATCCGCCAGTCAGGCATCACGATACGCTTTCCAGAGATCGACCTGGGCCGCCAGTCAGTAGGTATTTTTGGTAAGGTCGTGGGCTTGACCCATGTCTTGCAGGCGGGTGATCGGGTGGAAATATACAGGGGCCTGATTAACGACCCGAAGCTGGCGCGACGCAAGCGCGCGCTCAATACCAAAGGGCTTCCATAGACTGATCTGGGTGGCGGGCGTGAGCGTCCCTCGCGGCGCAGTCCCTGTCAGGGTTTGGGAATCGGGGAATCTATCGTTTCGGTACCAGGGCTCACGCTGCTATCGGGCAGCGGGGTGTCAGCGACGGGCTGTTCATCTGGCACCGTGGTTGGCGTGGTTCCGTTGGGCTTGGCGAAGGGGTCATCCTGACCAACAATTCGTGCGAGCTTTTCTTTCTCAAAATATAGGTTCAGGCTGCGCTGGGTTTCCTTGCCGCCTGGGCTGCGGTAGTAGTAGACATAATCCCAGCGATTGGGATCGAAGCTGCCTTGTACCAGGGGAGATCCCAATAGGAAACGTACCTGGTCTGGGGTCATGCCAATTTCCAGCTGGTCAACTTGCTTCTGCTCAATGACGTTACCCTGGATAGTGGGCAGTCTGAATACCGAACATGAGCTAAGGCCGACCATGAAACCGGTCAGGAGCAAGGGCAGAACGATATGTTGGAATTTTGACATGGCGTTTGGTGTGATATTTGCAGCGTGCAATAATACCTTAAGCGCCCCGCCGGCACATGCTGGCATCAGCCCCGGCTAGCTGGAGATAACGTTGGAAAATCAGGACCTGCGCAAAGCTGGACTCAAAGTCACGTTGCCGCGCCTCAAAATACTCGAAATTCTCGAGTCCAGTGACTCGCGCCACCTGAGTGCGGAAGAAATATACCGCATGCTCCTGGAATCGGGAGAGGACATCGGGCTGGCAACGGTTTATCGCGTACTGACCCAATTCGAGGCAGCGGCATTGGTTACCCGACATCATTTTGAGGGGGGGCATGCTGTTTTTGAGCTGGCCCAGGGTCACCACCATGACCATATGGTTGATATCGAGAGTGGGCGGGTGATCGAGTTCGTGAGTGACGAGATCGAGCGCCTGCAGCAACAGATTGCGGACAAGCATGGGTATGAGATCGCGGATCACAGCCTAGTGCTTTATGTGAAACCCAAGAAAAAAGGCAGCTGAACCCAACGCTTGGTGCTTGCAGGCCCGGAAGGGCAGGGCTGAAGCCAGGTGTTTAAGCTGTGGCTCGCGCCAGCATGTCCTCGGCGTGCGCGAGAGTTTGCTCGGTAATGTCCACCCCACCCAGCATGCGCGCCAGTTCCTCGACGCGGTCCTTGTCTCCCAGCGGACGAATGCGGGTAAAGGTTTGGCCCGACTTGACCTCCTTGCGCACCTGCAGCTGATTCTGTGCCTGTGCCGCGACCTGAGGCAGGTGAGTGACGCAAAGTACCTGGCGATGCATGCCTAAAGTGCGTAACTGGCGTCCAACGATCTCGGCAACGCCACCACCAATCCCGGCATCCACCTCGTCAAAAATCAGCGTTGGCACGTGTGTGGCGTGAGCTGCGATGACCTGGACAGCCAGACTCATGCGCGACAGCTCTCCGCCTGATGCCACTTTGGTCAGTGGGCGAACCTCCTGGCCCGGATTGGCACTTACCATAAACTCGATCTGGTCCAGACCATGCTGGCGAGGGCGGTGGTCTTTGTCACCTTGGTCCACTGCCACCTTGAATTCGCCTTGTGGCATGCCGAGGCTTCGCATGACATCGGTAATTGCTTGGGACAGCTTCTTTGCGCTTTTCTTGCGTGCCTGGCTCAGGGCTTCCGACTGTGCAAACCAGACCTTGGCGACCTCGTCACGTTGTTGGGCCAGCTTGCCAATCTCAGCACTTGCTGACTCCAGCACCCGTAGCTCCTCGCGCAGCCCATCCAGGTGGCTAGGCAGCTCGGCGGGTGGCAAGCGATGTTTGCGTGCCAGGTTATGGATGTCAGATAGCCGTTGCTCGACCTGTTGAAGGCGCTTGGGGTCGAGGTCGAAGCCGTCTAGCGTGCGGCGTAGGGTGTCGGCGGCCTCCTGTACTTGGATCTGGGCGCTCGCAACGAGCTCGGCCGCCTCGCCATACCGTGGCTCGAGGTTGGCCAGTTCCGTCAGCAGGTGGTGAGCCTGTCCCAGTTGGTCATAACTCGCCGCTCTTTCGCCTTCGTAAAGTAATTGCAGGATCTGCTGGCCCTGATCGATCAAGCGACCCGCGTTACTCAGGCGCTTGTGTTCGATATCCAGTTGTTCCAGCTCGTCGGCTTTGAGGTTCAATGCATCCAGCTCCTGTACCTGGAAGCGGATGAAATCCACGCGCGCGCCGCCATCACTGCCTTTTTGTTCAATCTCAGCGATGCGGGCGTCCAGTGTTTGCCATTCACGAGCCAAATCGGCCACTTTCCCGCAACTGACGGCATGACCACCATAGCCATCCAGTAATTGACGCTGGGTTTCGCGCTTGGTGAGTGACTGGTGCTCATGTTGGCCATGGATATCAACCAGAAATTCGCCAAGTTCGCGCAAGTCACGGGCCGAAACCGCGCTGCCATTGACGAAGGCCCGGCCGCGGCCATCACGAGCAACCACGCGGCGAATCAGGCAATTGTCCGGAGTGTCGCCGTCCTCCAGTTCGCGCTCGCGTAGCCAGTCACGCGCATGACTGGCATCGGCCAGCTGGAAAATGGCACTAATCTCGGCCTTATCCGCGCCTGAGCGAATGCTGTCACTTTCAGCGCGATCACCCAGCAGCAGGCCGAGTGCGTCGAGCAGGATGGATTTCCCTGCACCGGTTTCCCCGGTGAGCGCGGACAGGCCGGCCCCAAGCTCAAGGCTGAGATCATCAATGATGGCGAAGTTGCGTATATCCAGTTGGCAGAGCATGGGACTTAATATCAGCTGTCTGTTGGTTCGATTTCTTGCGAACCCGTGTTTCGCGGGCCAGTCTCTTGCGGGCTGGGGCCGCGACCCCATTGCAGTTTGCTGCGCAACAGCTTGAAGTAATCGTAGCCCGGCGGGTGAATCAGGTGAACACCGCGCTCAGAGCGACGGATGAGGACGCGGTCGCCACTGTTCAATTCCTGATGTACCTGTCCATCACAAGTTACCAGGGCCTGTGTGGCCTGGCTGGGATCAATCACGACTTCAATGACATGCCGGGCGTCCAGCACCAGTGGCCTGTCGCTGAGCGTGTGTGGGCAGATTGGTACCAAGGCGATGGCGGGAATTCCGGGATGAAGCACGGGGCCACCGCCCGAGAGGGCATAGGCCGTGGATCCCGTGGGTGTGGCGATCACGATTCCGTCCGCACGGTGGTGACTAATGAAGCAGCCGTTGGCATAGGTATCGAATTCGATGATGCGGGCGAAATCGCGGTTGCGGACGACTACATCATTCAACGAGTAGAACGGCCCCATTTGCTTGCCGGCGACCATGACGGTAGCAGACAACATCAGCCGCTCCTCACGAACGTACTGGCCCGAGAACACCGCATCCAAGGTCTGTGTGAGTTCGGCGGGCAGGACATCGACCATGAAGCCCAGGCGTCCCCGGTTCACGCCCAGCAATGGCACTCCCTTGGGAGCAACAGCACGTGCCGCATCCAGCAAGGTGCCGTCCCCGCCGACGACAACGACAAGGTCACAATCCTCCGCCAGCTGCTCACGGTCCAGCCCCATGTGGCCTGGCAGCCCCAGATAGCCTGAAGTGGCCGCGTCCAGACGTAGCTCACAGCCGCGGGCCGACAAATAGTCGGTCAGGGTGCGCAGGGCAGGGGCAATGCCGGGATCGGCGGTCTTGCCAATGACGCCGATAGTGGAGAATTTATTCATGGTTCATGTCTGGAATACGTGCACAAACTTACCACGCCGCTATCGCGCAACCAACCGGAATTTGCCTGCACTCTGGCGCACTTGGCACTCTCGGATATAGACTGCTAACGCTGCTAAAATAGTAACCGAGACGATGCCACAGCCAGTACGACAAGAAGATCTCGATCCCCGGGCCCTGAGCCTGCTCAAGGCGCTGGTGGAGCAGTATATCCGTGACGGCCAGCCGGTCGGTTCGCGTACGCTTGCGCGTGCCTTTGGCATGTCCCTGTCGGCAGCCACCATCCGCAATGTCATGTCTGATCTCGATGACCTCGGCCTCGTGCGCTCCCCGCATACCTCGGCGGGGCGTGTCCCGACCGTGCAGGGCTACCGCCTGTTCGTCGACCGCTTATTGAAGCCCCAGCCTTTGGGCAATCAGGAAACCGAGGAAATAAAGCAGCAGCTGTTTGCCCAGTCATCGCATAGCTCGCAGGATTTGCTGGAATCGGCCTCTCAACTATTGTCGTCGCTGACGCAAATGGCCGGCGTGGTCACTGTCCCCCGGCGCGACTACGCTGCCCTGCGCCAGATCGAGTTCCTGCCATTGTCCGGAGGCAGGGTGCTCGCGATATTGGTCGTCAATGAACGCGAGGTCCAGAACCGAATCTTGCATACGCACCGTGATTACAGCAGTTCCGAGTTGCAGGAGGCTGCCAACTACCTGAACTCCATGTTCGGTGGCCGCAACCTGGTCAGTGTGCGAGAGGCCTTGCTGCGCGACATGCTCAATGCACGCCAGAGCATGGACCAGTTGATGGTCGAGGCACTGGGTATGGCTGAACAGGCAATCGATCCGAACCAGAAGAAAGACTACGTGCTGGCGGGGGAAACCAATCTGATGGGTTTCCAGGAACTGTCACGCGTCGAGACACTCAAGGCGTTGTTCGAGGCATTCGAGCGCAAGCGTGACCTGTTACGGCTGTTCGATAACTGCCTCGGTGCGGAAGGTGTACAAATATTCATCGGGGAAGAATCCGGGTATACGGTGCTGGATGACTGCAGCGTGGTCAGCGCCCCGTATACTGTCAACGGTCAGGTCGTGGGCGTGCTCGGGGTCATTGGGCCGACCCGCATGGACTATGACCGTGTCATCTCGATTGTCGATACCACCGCGCGCCTGCTTGGCGCGGCCTTGAAAGAACGCAACTAAGCCCCCATTTAATCCTAACGCCTGCGGCGAGCGCCGCTTGCGACCGTTTGTCACGCAAGTCGCCTCAGGGCTTGCCCTTAACCGAAATGGACGCCAGACCCATGAGCGAAACCAAGAAGACCCCTCCCGCTGACCCCAATGTCGAGCAGGAGACAGCTCCGGAATCTACCAATACAGAAGCAAACACGCCCGACGAGGCCGCTGTAGCCCCTGAGGAGTCCTTGCAGCAACAGCTAGAGGAAGCGCAGGCCAAGGCGGAGGAAAACCACAACCTCTACCTGCGCACTGCGGCAGAACTCGAGAATGTGCGCAAGCGTGCTGAGCGCGAAACCCTGGCGGCCCGCAAATATGGTGTTGAGAAGCTGGCCGCGGATCTGCTGGCGGTCAGGGACAGCCTGGAACTGGGCCTGGCCGCTGCCGCAGACGACAATGCTGAGATCAAGGCAGTCGTCGAGGGCATGGAGCTCACCCTCAAGATGCTGGGTGATGTCATGGACCGCTACGGGGTGACCCAAGTCAACCCGCAGGGGGAGGCATTCAATCCTGACTTCCATGAGGCCATGACTGCCCAAGAAACCACCGAACACACCCCCAATACCGTCATGCAGGTACTGCAGAAGGGTTATCGCCTGCAGGATCGACTGTTGCGGCCGGCATTGGTGGTGGTGGCCAAAGCCCCTAGTAACCCTTGAAACTGGCCGGCACTGCCCCCATTAATGCCTTATCGGCAGAACTCATTGAATCAACTAAGAAATTAGAGGCGAACAGACATGGCTAAAGTAATCGGAATTGACCTGGGCACCACCAACTCCTGTGTTGCCATCATGGAAGGTGGCAAGCCCAAGGTAATCGAGAATAGCGAGGGCGAGCGCACTACGCCTTCCGTTGTCGCCTATGCCGAAGACGGCCAGACCATTATCGGGCGGCCCGCCAAGCGCCAGGCCGTGACCAACCCGGCCAACACCCTGTTTGCCATCAAGCGCCTGATCGGTCGTCGCTTTGAAGACCCTATGGTCAAGAAAGACGTCGAGATGGTGCCGTACAAGATCAGCAAGGCCGATAACGGCGATGCCTGGGTCGAGATCAAGGGCAAGAAGCTTTCTCCGCAGGAAGTGTCTGCTGCCATCCTCACGAAGATGAAGAAAACCGCCGAGGATTATCTGGGCGAGAAGGTCACCGAGGCCGTCATCACCGTGCCGGCCTATTTCAATGACTCCCAGCGTCAGGCCACCAAGGACGCCGGTCGCATCGCAGGTCTTGAGGTCAAGCGCATCATCAACGAGCCAACGGCGGCCGCGCTGGCCTTTGGTCTGGACAAGGTCAAGGGTGACAAGAAGATCGCAGTCTATGACCTGGGCGGCGGCACCTTCGATATTTCCATCATCGACATCAATGAAGTCGACGGCGACCAGCAGTTCGAGGTGTTGTCCACCAATGGCGATACCTTCTTGGGTGGCGAAGACTTTGACATGCGCCTGATTGATTACATCGCCACTGAATTCAAGAAGGAGCAGGGCGTGGATCTCAAGCAGGATCCGCTCGCACTTCAGCGCCTCAAGGAAGCGGCGGAAAAGGCCAAGATCGAGTTGTCTTCGACCCAGCAAACGGATGTCAACCTGCCGTATATCACGGCGGATGCCAGCGGCCCGAAGCACCTCAACATGAAAATCACCCGCGCCAAGCTGGAGTCGCTGGTGGCGGATCTCATCGAAAAGACCATATCGCCTTGCCAGACCGCACTCAAGGATGCCGGCCTGAAGGCCAGTGACATCCAGGATGTGATCCTGGTGGGTGGCCAGACCCGCATGCCGAAGGTACAGGAGCGGGTGAAGGAATTGTTCGGCCGCGAGCCACGCAAGGACGTAAACCCGGACGAGGCAGTGGCAGTCGGTGCTGCGATCCAGGCTTCGGTCCTGACAGGCGAGCGCAAAGATGTGCTGCTGCTTGACGTCACGCCGCTGTCCTTGGGCATCGAGACCCTCGGTGGCAAGATGACCAAGCTGATCGAGAAGAACACCACGATCCCGACGCGCAAGCAGGAAACCTTCACCACTGCGGATGACAACCAGGGCGCAGTGACAGTGCATGTGCTGCAGGGAGAGCGCGAGATTGCGAGCGCCAACAAGTCGCTGGGTCGGTTCGACCTGACCGGTATTCCGCCGTCACCCCGCGGCGTGCCACAGATTGAAGTGACCTTCGACATCGACGCCAACGGCATTCTGCACGTTTCCGCTAAGGACAAGGCGACCGGCAAGGAGCAAACCATCCAGATCAAGGCTAGCTCGGGGCTGTCCGAGGAAGAGATCGACAAGATGGTCAAGGATGCGGAGCTGCATGCCGAGGAGGATCGCAAATTCAACGAACTCATCACCTCGCGCAACCAGGCCGAGGGCCTGATGCATGGCGTCGAGAAGAGCCTCAAGGAGATGGGTGAAAAGATAGAGGCTGACGAGAAGAAGGCCATTGAAGATGCGCTCGCTGAGTTGCGTGAGGCCGTCAAGGGCGATGACAAGGCAGCGATTGATGCCGGCGTCGAGAAGCTGGGCCAGGCTTCGGCCAAAATGGCAGAGCGCATGTACGCGGAAACCGCCGCAAAGGCTGAAGCGGGTGCTGCCACCGGCGAGGAAGCAAAGGCCGATGGTGGCCAGACAGTGGATGCTGAATTTGAAGAAGTGAAAGAAGACAAGAAGGGTTAATCACGGCATAAGCCGTAAATAGCATCCTTCGGCCGGTGCTCATCAAGCATCGGGCCCGCGTGGAGCCAGCTCATGGCAGCGGCTTCATGCGGGCATTTGTGTTTTAGGAGAAAAGAACGCGTATGGCCAAGCGTGACTATTACGAAGTCCTCGGTGTCAGCAAGAACGCCTCGGACGATGACATCAAGAAGGCCTATCGCCGCAATGCGATGAAGAATCACCCGGATCGAAACCCGGGTGACAAGGCTGCGGAAGAGCGCTTCAAGGAGGCCAGCGAGGCCTATGAGGTCCTGTCCAATCCCCAGAAGCGCACCGCCTATGACCAGTTTGGCCATGCCGGGCTGGGTGGCGCTGCCGGTGGCGGCGGTGCCGGCTTTGGTGGCGGCTTTGGCAATTTCGGCGATATTTTCGGCGATGTCTTTTCTGACATCTTTGGTGGCCAGGGTGGGGATGGCCGTCGTGGCACGCAAGCCTATCGTGGCGCAGACCTGCGTTATCACCTCCAGGTTGAACTGGAGCAGGCAGTTGCTGGCGATACGGTTCGGATCCAAATCCCGGCATTGGAGGGCTGTGACAGCTGCAAGGGCACGGGCGCCGCACCGGGCTCGACGCCGCAAACCTGCCCGACCTGCCGTGGCGTGGGCCAGGTCCGCATGCAACAGGGCTTTTTCTCGCTGCAGCAGACCTGCCCGCATTGCAATGGGCACGGCAAGATCATCAGCAACCCCTGCCGCGAATGCCGAGGCCAGGGCAGGGTCCAGAAGAACAAGACACTGTCGGTCAAGATCCCGGCAGGCGTGGATACCGGCGACCGGATCCGTCTGAGTGGGGAGGGCGAAGCCGGACAGTTCGGGGGTCCCTCAGGTGATTTGTATGTGCAGATCGAGGTCAAGCCGCATGCCATCTTCAGTCGCGAAGGGGCCGACCTGCATTGCACGGTCCCCATCAGCCTGGTGACTGCGTCGCTGGGTGGCGAGCTTGAAGTGCCCACACTGGATGGCAAAGTGATGTTGAAGGTGCCAGCTGAAACCCAGAGCGGGAAGCTCTTTCGCCTGCGAGGCAAGGGCGTCAAGCCAGTACGTGGTGGTTCGCAAGGTGACCTGATTTGCCAGGTTCAGGTGGAGAT
>JBFKCG010000042.1:0-15439 GCA_041620675.1 Nevskiales bacterium | reverse complement strand
TCCACCGAGGTCTTGGCTGTGCCGGGCGAGAAACCAGAGCGCGAATCAAAACCCAGCGCCAGCTCGGTCGCATCCGGCAATGCCTTCTTCAGCGACGCCGCCACGCAATCGGTCGGGATCACATCAAATCCCACCCCAGGACAAACCACCACGCCGGCCTCATAAGCCGAACTGTTGCGGGACTGCGCATATTCGAACACGCTGATTTCACCGGTGATGTCGAGATAATGTGCCTTGGCCTTGAGGCAAGCCTCGATCATCGGTGCGGCGGTGGCAGAGAATGGCCCGGCACAATGCAGCACCAGGTCGATCCCGCGCAGCTGCTCGGCAACGGTGCTGTCATCCTCCAGCCCGAACACACGCTTCTCCAGCCCGAGCTCCTGTGCCAGCTTGTCGATCTTGTCTGCACTGCGTCCGGCCAGCACCGGCGTGTGGCCGCGTTTCTTCGCCTCGCGGGCAATCAGCTCACCGGTATATCCATTGGCACCGTATATCATCCAGTTCGACATGATCAGTTTCCTTCCTGTTTCAGCAGCGTCATGCGCTCCTTGAGTTTCTCGCGCACCATCTTGTAGAAGAACTCGGGGGCAGCGCGCTTGAGTCGCCACTGCATTCTTGCATCATCATGGGTAATCACCATGAAACGACGCTCGTGGACCGCGCGAAAAATATCATCGGCGACATCCTCTGCGCTAACTTTTGAGCGTGCCATCACCACTTCGGTGAATTTCTTCATCCAGGCATCAGCGGGTGCCTGAAAGGAATCCGGCAGGTTGGTCTTGAAGAACGAGGGACAGGCGACACTGACATCCACGCCCTCGTCGAGGGTTTCCGCACGCAGGCTTTCCGACAAGGAGATCACCGCTGCCTTGGCCACGTTATAACTGACCATGTGGGGGGGCGATGCAATTCCGGCGAAGGAGGCGATGTTCACGACGTGACCGGCCTTTTGCGCGAGCATCATTGGCACGAAGCTCTTGCAGCCGCGAACCGCGCCCATCAGGTTGATGTCCAGCACGCGCTGCCAGTCCTCGTCGCGTGAGTCCACCACACTGCCACCGGTGGCGATGCCGGCATTGTTCACCAGCACGTCGACGCCACCCCAGTCGCGCTGGACCCGCTCAGCCAGCGCTGCGATATCCTCGGCACGGCGGACATCACAGTGCTGGGTGAAGCCGCGGCCACCGGCTTGCTCGACCTGTGTCAGCGTAGCCTGCATGCCGGCTTCATTGAGGTCGGCGATGGCGACGCGCCAGCCATCACGCGCAAAGCGCAGGGCCAAGGCCCGGCCTAGGCCGCTTGCGGCACCGGTGATGACGACGCGCTTGTCTGGATACTGGCGATTCATGCAACCCCCTGAAAAAGTCGCGCTATTGATAGCACAGGACCCTGCGTTTATCAATCGAACGCTCGCTCGATATTGACAGCCAAAGTCCTATTAACATAACGTGTTACACGCGTTCACCATCTGCGACAGTTATGGCAACTATTTATCTCCTACGACACGGGCAGGCGAGTTTTGGCAGCCGCAATTACGACTTGCTGTCCGAGCTTGGCCAGCGCCAGTCACGGGTGCTGGGTGGCCACTTGCAGGCTCTGGGACTGCGCCTTGATGCCACCATCAGTGGCAGCCTGTCACGCCAGCAGGACACCGCCCATCATGCGCGCGAGCAACTGGCGGGCGAATTGCCTGCGCATGAAACCGATCCCGCCTTCAATGAGTATGACGCGGATGGCCTGTTCCGCGCCTACCTGCCACGCGTATTGCGCGAGGATCCGGAGCTGGCGGCTGCGCCTCAGAAGCTCTCGCAGGATCGTCGCCTGTTCCAGCAGGCCTTTGTCGGCGTGACCCGGCTCTGGATTGAAGGGGCCACACCCGAGCGTGGCGAGCTTGAACCCTGGGCCTCCTTTGAGGCGCGGGTGCACGACGGCTTGCAGCGCATCAACCAGATCCACGGCAAAGACGCCCACGTCGCGGTCTTCACCTCCGGTGGTGTCATTGCGGTGGGCGCGGCAGCGGCATTGGGATTATCGCCGCAACGCACGCTGCAACTGAACTGGGGCATCTATAACGCCAGCATCACCGAGCTCAAGTTTCGTCGCTCGGGCCCGTTCCTGCTCGGCTTCAACAACATCACGCATCTTCGCCTGGCGGCCGACCCGGCCCTGATCACGCACCGATAGGGCGGTCATGACGGCAAGCCCCACCACGCCCACCAGCCTGCGCGAGTTTCGCCGACAGGCCAACCTGTCATTGCAGGGCATCTGCCGCGAAATGTTCCGCGAAGCGTCAGATCGCATGCAGGTGCAGGGTGAAACCGTGGCGGTGCAGAACCTGATGAAGATTCTCGATGCGACGCTGGCGCTGGCCAACAAGAAGGGCTTCGCGGCCATGAGCCTGCGCGACCTGTCGGCACGGACCGGCCTGTCGATGGGCGGGCTGTATGCCTATATCCGCAGCAAGGAAGACCTGGCCCAGCTGATCCAGCGCCAAGGCCGTTCGTTATCGCAGCGCGTGCTCGAACAAGCGCTGGAGGGTGTCCACGAACCGCGCCAACAACTGCGCACCGCCATACGCACCCATCTCTACCTGAGTGAAATCCTTCGCGCCTGGTTTTATTTTTCCTATATGGAAGCCAAGCACCTCGGCCCCGAGGAACGCCAGAAAGCCGTCGCCTCGGATGTAGAAAGCGAGGCCTTGTTTCACCGTATCCTGCAAGCAGGCCAGGACACTGGCATATTCAGGCAAGCCGATGCGCAGCTTGGCGCCAGCCTGCTCAAAGCCTTGCTGCAGGATTGGTATCTCAAGCGCGGCAAGTACCGCAGCCGCGGCGTTGATGTCGAGCACTACGCGGATACCGTTATCGAGATGATGGAAAGATTCCTGGCAACCCAAGAGAGTCACTGACATGGTTAGCGAAGACAGCGCCACTCAGGCACGCGCCGGCGAGGAGCTCGACGCCGCACGTATTGAGGCCTATATACGCGACACACTGCCGGAGCTGAAAGGGCCGGTCAGCGTCGCGCAGTTTCCGGGCGGTCACTCCAACCTGACCTACCTGATCTCGGTCGGTGACACCGATCTGGTCCTGCGCCGCCCACCACCGGGCACAAAGGCCAAGAGCGCGCACGACATGGGGCGCGAATATCGGGTGCTGACTCACCTGCATTCGGTTTATCCCTACGCACCCAAGCCCTACGCGCACTGCGAAGACGAGTCCATCCTGGGCGCGCCTTTCTACCTGATGCAACGTTTCCACGGCATCATCCTGCGCAAAGACCTGCCCAAGGACATGACGCTGGATGAGTCACAGGCGCGACGCCTGTGCGAAAACCTGCTGGACGCACAGCTGCTGCTGCACCAGGTTGATTACAAGAAGGCAGGCCTGGCGGATTTCGGCAAGCCGCAGGGCTATGTCGAGCGGCAGGTGCGTGGCTGGAGCGATCGCTTCACCAAGGCCAAGACCGACGACGTGCCGGGCTGCGAGTCCATCATGCAGTGGCTTGCTGACAAGCAGCCCGGTGACTCCGGCTATGTTGGAATCATTCATAACGACTACAAGTTCGATAACGTCGTGCTCGACAAGAATGATCCGCTGAAAGTCATCGGCGTGCTTGACTGGGAGATGGCAACCCTCGGCGACCCGCTGATGGACCTGGGTTGCTCGCTGGCGTATTGGGTCGAGAAGACCGACCCGCCTCCTCTGCAGCTCTCGCGCATGGGACCGACCAACCTGCCCGGCATGCCGACGCGCAAGGAACTGGTCGCGCGCTACGCGGAGAAATCCGGCATGAAGATCGAGAACATCGACTTCTACTACGTGTTCGGCCTGTTCCGGCTCGGCGTCATCGCCCAGCAGATTTATTACCGTTACTACCACAAGCAGGTATCGGACAAGCGCTTTGCCATGTTTGGCCAGTTCGTGACCTACCTTTCGCAGATCTGCGAAGGTGTCATCGCCAAATCAGACCTCTAAATCTTTTCAGGGCACTACCATGACAAAAGACATCTTTGACCTGACCGGCAAGGTCGCCATCCTCAGCGGCGCCTCACGCGGCATCGGCGAAGCCACCGCCAAGCTGCTGGCAGCGCACGGCGCGCACGTGATCTGCTCCAGTCGCAAGCTCGACGGCAGCGGCGCGGTGGCCGAGGCCATCCGGGAAGCCGGTGGCAAGGCCAGCGCCATGGCCTGTCATGTCGGCGACGTGAAGGCGATCGACAGCTTTGTCGCCGACGTGGAGAAGGAGTTCGGGCGCGTGGACATCCTCATCAACAATGCCGCCGCCAACCCCTACTTCGGCCACATTCTCGATACGCCATTGGAGGCCATGGAAAAAACCATCGAGGTCAATATCCGGGGCTATTTCTACATGAGCCAGAAGGTGGGTCAGCTGATGAAGCAAAAAGGCGGTGGCGCCATCGTCAATACCGCTTCCATTAACGGCATGAAGCCGGGCATGGGACAGGGCATCTATTCAGTGACAAAAGCCGCGATCATCAACATGACCCAGGCCTTTGCCAAGGAATGTGCGCCTCTGAAGATTCGTTGCAACGCCGTGTTACCAGGACTGACCGACACCAAGTTTGCCTCGGCCCTGACCCAGAACGAGAAGATCTTGAAAGCGTTCCTGCCGGCCATCCCGATGGCGCGGGTGGCGCACCCGGACGAGATCGCGCCCGCGATCCTGTTCCTGGCATCGGATGCTGCAAGTTATATCACCGGCAGTTGCATCACTGCCGACGGCGGTTACCTAGCCTAGAGCGCCGGCCTGATTCGTTTCTTCTCGCAAACCAGCAGCCTCGGCAGCGAATGAAGATTTCTGAGGTGGCGCAATCGTTTAGTGCCCGGGTGAACGGGCACCCTGCGCGTTCAGCAGTTCCAGCAGCTCGCGGGTCTTGCTTTGCATCAAGCTGATATCAGCCCTTGATTCGACATTCAGGCGAATCACCGGCTCGGTGTTGGACTTGCGCAGGTTAAAGCGCCATTGGCCACAGTCCATCGAAAGTCCATCCACCTGTTCAATGGCGATGGCCTCGGCCTTATAGCGGGTCTCCGCTGCCTGCAGCGCCGCATCCGGGTCGGCAATCTCGCAGTTGATCTCGCCGCTGGCGGGAAAGCGTTGAATGCGCTCTTCAACCAGCGAGGAAAGCGGTTGTCCTGTCGTGCCCAATAATTGCGCGACCAGTAGCCAGGGCAGGCTGCCATTATCGCAGTAGGCGAAACTGCGGAAGTAATGGTGCGCGCTCATCTCGCCACCGTAAATGGCATTTTCCGCGCGCATGCGCTCCTTGATGAAGGCGTGCCCAGCCTTGGTCTGCACCGGCACGCCGCCGGCAGCAGTAACTACATCGAGCGTGTTCCAGACCAGCCGCGGGTCATGCACGATCTTTTCGCCGGGGTTGGCCGAAAGCAGTGACTGCGCGATCAGGCCGACGATGTAATAGCCTTCGATGAATTCTCCCCGTTCGTCATACAGGAAGCAGCGGTCGAAATCCCCATCCCAGGCAATGCCGAAATCCGCCTTGTGCTCGATCACCGCGCGCGAGGTGGCTTCCCGGTTTTGTGGCAATAGCGGGTTCGGTACGCCATTCGGAAAACGACCATCAGGCTGGTGGTGCAGCTTGATGAATTCAAAAGGCAGATGTGGTTCCAGCGCATCCACCACCAGCCCGGCGCAGCCATTGCCGGCATCCACCACGATCTTCAGTGGCTTCAGGCTGTCGGCTTTGACCTGGGCCATGAGCCAGCGCACGTAGTCCTGCCGCGTATTCGTCATGCGACGCTGCCCCTTCGCAGGCTGGCGGGGGTACTCGCGCGTTGCTGCCAGTGCCTCGATTTCATTCAGGCCGCTGTCGCTGCTCAGCGGGCGGGCACCTTCACGCACAAACTTGAGCCCGTTGTAGTTGGCCGGGTTGTGGCTGGCGGTGACCATGACGCCGCCGCCAGCACCCTGGTCGAAGGTGGCGAAATAGACTTCTTCGGTGCCGCACAGTCCAATGTCAATTACGTCCACCCCAGCTTCGGTAAATCCCTGCGCAAGTGCGTCACACAAGGATGCGCTGGACAGCCGCATGTCGCGGCCGAGGATCACGTTGCCCGGCTCTACGTGTTCCGCATAAGCACGTGCAATCCGGTAACTGACGTCGGGGTTAAGTTCCTCCGGCACGCGCCCACGCACGTCGTAGGCCTTGAAGAAAGGATAGTGCTTGCCCACGACTTCAGGACTTGGCGCGCCCGTAGGCATCCTCGAAGCGCACGATGTCGTCTTCGCCGACGTACGAACCCGTCTGCACTTCAATCAACTCCAGCGTCATCTTGCCGGGGTTCTCCAGCCGGTGTTTGTGTCCGATCGGGATATAGGTTGATTGGTCCTCGCTCAGCATGAACTCTTTGTCGCCACAGGTGACCTTAGCGGTCCCACTCACGACCACCCAGTGCTCGGCGCGATGATGATGCATCTGCAGTGACAGGCGCGCACCCGGCTTCACCAGGATGTGCTTGACTCGATAGCGCGGTCCTATCTCAAGGTCTTCATACGAGCCCCAGGGCCGATACACGCGCGGATGTTCCTGCAATTCCCGGCGTTGGCCGGACTCCAGTTGCTGCACCAGCTTCTTGACGTCCTGTACGCGCGACTTGTCCGCCACCAGCACCGCGTCCTTGGTCTCCACAACGATTTGGTCTTTGATCCCTAATGCGGCGACCAGGCGGCCCTGGCTGTGGATGAAGCTGCCGCTTACGTCTTCAGTGATCACGTCGCCCTGCAAAACATTGCCGTTGGCATCGCGGGCATTGGCGTCTGCCACCGAGCCCCAGCTACCCAGGTCGCTCCAACCGGCCGCCAGTGGCACCACCACTGCGTCCGCCGTCTTTTCCATCACCGCATAGTCAATGGAGTCCGCGCGGCAGGCGCGAAAGGCTTCCGCATCCACGCGCAGGAAATCCGCGTCACGATTGCTGGCAGCATGGGCGGCTCTTGCGGAAGCTGCGATATCGGGGGCCAGGGTTTCCAGTTGCGCCAAATAGGTGTCTGCGCGAAACAGGAACATGCCGCTGTTCCAGTAATAGCCCCCTTCCGCGAGATAACGGGCCGCAGTGGTGGCGTCAGGCTTCTCGACAAATCTCTCTAGCGCATACACGCCGGTTGAAAGATCTGCGCCCGACTTGATGTAGCCGAATCCGGTTTCCGGCAGATCCGGGGTGATGCCAAAGGTGACGAGCTTGCCTGAGCTGGCGGCCGTGGCGGCGGTTCGCACCGCGCGGGCGAAGGCCGCGTCATCGCTGATGACGTGGTCCGATGGCAATACCAGCAACAGGCTATCGCCGTCCTGGTGCCGTGACACTTCCAGCGCTGCCAGCGCGATGGCCGGCGCGGTGTTGCGGCCAACCGGCTCCAGCAGGATCTTGGCAGCTTTCACGCCGGCACGGCGTGCGTGCTCCGCGACCAGAAAACGATATTCCTCGCGCGCAACCACCAATGGCTCGGCAATTTCAGGAATGTCTCGCAGCCGCAGGAAGGTCTGTTCCAGCAACGAGTGCTCGCCTGCCAGCCTGAGGAACTGCTTGGGATGCTGTTCGCGTGACAAGGGCCACAGGCGTGTGCCAGAACCGCCGGCCAACAGGACGGGGACAATCATGCGGTTGGTGCCCGCAGCCCCGTCACCGGACTCACTGCTTCGCCTTGCGTTCCTTGGCGATCAGTTCGTCCGCCACCTTGAGCATGCCTTTTTCACCCAACTTGGCGATGCTGATGCCGTATTTTCCATTCACCGTCATTGCCGGTACACCGGTGATGCCGTATCCGACCTCCAATTGCTGCGCCCGTCGTGCCTTGCTGTCCACGGCAAAGCTGCGCAGGGTCGCACGCATGGCTTCCGGATCAACGCCATTTTCGGCGAACAACTTGATCACTTCGTCTTCGGTGTTGAGCGCACGACGCTGTTCATGGATGGCACGGAAGATGACCATGTGCATCTTGTCCAGCACGCCAAGCGCCTCAGCCGCGTAGTACGTTCGCGACAGCAAGGGCCCGGTGGGACCGAAGCTCGCGGGGATGCGCACAAACGCGACATCCGCTGGCAGCTTGTCTTTCCAGGCAGTCACCGCCGGCTCAAACGCGTAACAATGCGGGCAGGTATACAGGAAGACTTCGGCAACCTCGATCTTGCCGGGCGTCTGCGTGGGCTGCGGCTTGGGTAGCACGACATAGCGGTCGCTGCCTGAAGCTTGCGCTGGCGACGCGTGGTCATGGTCATGATGTGCCGCCAGTTGTACGGGCTCTGGCGCGCTAGCTGCCCCGGCTTCCTGTGGCGCGGCGGCGTTTTCCGCGGTCGTTTCCGTTTGCTGCGCATTGCAGGCCGTGATCGGCAGCACGGCCAGCAACAGCCAAAGGCTGCGGCGGCGCATCAGTGCAGCCCCGCCAGGTAGGACGCTAGCGCCTTGATTTCGTCATCCGTCAGCTTGGCCGTGACGATGGTCATCATCGGTGCCTTGCGGCTGCCATCCCGGTAGGCGCGCAGTTGGGCTTCGGTGTAACCGGGCTGTTGCCCGCCGACGCGCGGATAGGCCGAAGCCGCGACGCCTTCACCCGCCGGGCCATGGCAGCCGGTACAGGCCGGTACGCCGGATTCGGGATTGCCCGCCCGATAAAGCTCGGCACCCTGCTTGGCCAGCTCCGGAACCGCTGCACCAACGGTACTTTTCTGATTGGCGTAGTAAGCCGCGATATCAAGCATGTCCTGCTCAGACAGGTTAGTTACCTGCGCGGCCATGACCGGGTTCATGCGCGCGCCGCTCTTGAAGGCCATCAATTGCTTGACCGTGTAGGGCGCGCCCTGGCCAGCCAGCTTCGGCCAGACCGGATTAAAGCTATTGCCAGCCGGACCGTGGCAGGCAGCGCAGGCTGCGGCCTTGCTTTCCCCGGCCTTGGCATCGCCCTCGCCAACCGCCGACGCCTGGGCTGTGGCCAGCCATCCACTTGCAATCAGTACCAGTAACGCGCGCTTCATAAGATCTCTTCTCCGCAGCCCAAAGGGGGATGAATCAAAAGCATGTCAGAATCTTCAGGCCGAAGATTGTATAACAGCTTGTAATGCCAGCCCATTAGCCCAGTGATCGAGCCCCACCATGCACCCAGCCCTTGCCCAAGCCGAATTCCTCACCAGCGCCGCTGACAACCGCGGTCTGCCTGCTGATGACCTGCCCGAGGTCGCCATTGCCGGGCGCTCGAATGCCGGCAAGTCCAGCGCCCTTAACGCCATCACCCATCGTCGGCAGCTGGCGCGCGTGAGCAAGACGCCGGGTCGCACCCAGCTGATCAATTTCTTCGCGCTGGGACAGTCTGGCCGGCTGGCGGACTTGCCCGGTTATGGGTTTGCCCAGGTGCCACTCGAGGTGAAACGGCAGTGGGCCGGCATGATCGAGGGCTATTTGCATAGCCGCAGCCAGCTGCGCGGTATCATGCTGGTCATGGATTGCCGCCGGCCACTGACCGATTTCGACCAACAGATGCTGGTGTGGGCCGAGGCGGTCAACCTGCCCTGTCATATCCTCCTGAGCAAGGCTGACAAGCTGACGCGCAACGAAGCGAACAAGCAGCTGGGCGCGATTCGCAAAAGCGTCCCGGCTTATGTCAGTGTGCAGCTGTTCTCGGCGATGTCAGGCCAGGGCGTGGAACAAGCACGCGACAAGCTGCTGGAATGGCTCGGGTTGTCAGAGAAGCCCCAATAAAAAGACCCCGATAGGTCGGGGGAGACCTACCGGGGAACCTGTTCCGGCTTAGGGAAACCGGATGGCTCGTCTACCCAGGGAGGAAGGGCAGACTACGGACGCTGTTGCAGCATCCGTAAGCTATGACTGGGCCAATCCGTAAAAGTTCCGATCGTTTAGTTTCGCGCTGGCCAGCCTGTACGCGGGGCTTTCACCAGACAGAAAGTCCCTTCAAGACCAGGGTCCGAGCCGAACGTGATCCGTCCCCTCATGCGCCGCATCCCAGTTCGGCCCCAGTCCATAGTCAGCCTGTAGCGGTACGGACAACCGCGCCGCCTTGCACATGCGCTCGGCGATGGGCCGCGCGATGCTCGCCAGTATTGTCTCCGGCCCCTCGAACACCAGCTCGTCGTGCACCTGCATGGTCATGCGAATCCCGGCGTACTCCGCGGACAACCAGGCCTGCAGCTCCACCATCGCCTTCTTGATCAGGTCTGCCGCCGAGCCCTGCAGGGGCGCGTTGATGGCGGTGCGCTCGGCGTACTGACGCACAGCCGCGTTGCGTGAATGGATGTCGGGAAGGTACAGCCGCCGCCCAAACAAGGTCTCGACGTAGCCTTGCTCGCGCGCCTGCTGCTTGGTGCGCTCCATGAACTCCTTGACGCCGGGATAGCGCTCGAAGAATTTCTTCATGTAGTCGCCGGCCTCGCCCCGTTCGATATCCAACTGGCGCGCCAGCCCAAACGCCGACATGCCATAGATCAGGCCGAAGTTAATGGCCTTGGCGGCGCGGCGCTGCTCTCCGGTGACCTCGTCCAGCGGCAGGCCGAAGACTTCCGCCGCGGTCGCGCGGTGGATGTCCTTGCCTTCCTTGAAGGCGCGCACCAGCCCGGCATCCCCGGACAGGTGCGCCATCAGGCGCAATTCGATCTGCGAGTAATCCACTGACAACAGCACATTGCCCTTGTCTGCCGTGAACGCCTGCCGGATGCGGCGGCCTTCATCCGTGCGCACCGGGATGTTCTGCAGGTTGGGCTCAGAGGATGAGAGCCGGCCGGTGACCGCTACCGCCTGGTGATACGAGGTGTGCACACGGCCGGTGTGCGGGTTGATCATGTCCGGCAATTTCTCGGTGTAGGTCGAGCGCAGCTTGGCGAGCCCGCGGTACTCCAGCAGCAGCTTGGGCAAGGGATGCTCGCCTGCCAGTTGCTCGAGAACGTTCTCGGCCGTCGAGGGCTGTCCCTTGGGCGTCTTGCCCAGGATGGGCAACTTCAGCTTGTCGTAGAGGATTTCCTGTAGCTGCGCGGGAGAGTTCAGGTTGAACGGCGTGCCGGCTGCCTGCGTGACCTGCTGTTCCAGCTCGGCCATGCGTTCGGCGATTTCCTGGCTGATCTTCGCCAACTGGGCCTTGTCCAGGCGCACGCCGTTCTGTTCCATCTGTGCCAGCACCGGCACCAGCGGCATCTCGATTTCATCCAGCAGCTTGGCCAGAGAGGGCACCTGCTGCAGCGACGGCAGCAAGGCCTGGTGCAGGCGCAGCGTGACATCGGCATCCTCGGCCGCGTATTGCGCGGCCCGTTCCAGATCGATCTGGTTGAAGCTCAGCTGCTTCTTGCCCTTGCCAGCGACATCCTCGAACTTGATGGTCGAGTGGCCCAGGTATTTTTCCGACAGCGAGTCCATGTCATGGCGCGTGGCCGTGCTGTTGAGCACATAGGACTCCAGCATGGTGTCGTAGCGCACACCGGCCACATCGACGCCGTGGCGCTTGAGTACGTTGAGGTCGTACTTGATGTGCTGGCCCAGCTTGGGCCGTTCGGGATCTTCCAGCAGTGGCTTCAGCTTGGCGCGAACCTGCTGCCATGACAGCTGCTTCGGCGCACCCAGGTAGTCGTGCGCCACCGGTATATACCAGGCCTCACCCGCCTCGACGGCGAAGGACAGCCCCACCAGGCCGGCCTGCATGGAATCCAGCGCATCGGTCTCGGTATCCACGCAGATCAGGGGGGCGGCCTCGAGTTTCCTGACCAGGTCATCCAGCGTGGCCTCATCCAGCACACAATGATATTGGGCGTCTTCGAAGGATGCCGCGCTGGGAAAGCTGGCGCTGGCGGGCGGCTTCGCCTGGCCGCCCTGAGAATCATCGGCCTGGGTATCGGCTTTTGCATCAGGATCAAGGTCGGCCAGCCAGCGATGAAAACCGAGCCGCTGGTACAAGGCGCGCAGCCCTTCGGTGTTCGCCGGCTGTGGCGTCAGTTCCTCTGGCTTGAGCGGCAGTGATATCTCGCAGTCAATGGTGGCGAGCTCTCGCGACAGCGGCAGCACGTCCAGATGTGCGCGCAGGCTCTCGCCGATCTTGCCGCTGACCTCGTCGGCGCGGGCGACCAGTTCATCCAGCGAGCCATATTGCTGCAGCCACTTGGCTGCGGTTTTCGGGCCGACCTTGGGGATGCCCGGGATATTGTCGGAACTGTCGCCCATGAGCGCCAGATACTCGACGATGCGCTCCGGTGGCACCCCGAACTTCTCGATCACGGCCTCGCGCCCGAGGGTGCGATCCTTCATGGTATCGAGCAGCTGCACCTGCTCATCCACCAACTGCGCCATGTCCTTGTCACCGGTCACCACCAGCGCCTGCCAACCTTTTGCTGCAGCCTGGCGGGCGAGCGTGCCGATCACGTCATCGGCCTCGACACCCTCGATCTGCAGCATCGGCAAGCCGAGGCCCGCGATCAGCTCCTTGATCAGCGGGAACTGGCTTTCCAGGTCTTCCGGCACCGGCGGGCGATTGGCCTTGTAGTCGGCATAGCGCGCATGGCGCGTGGTCTTGCCGCGCGG
The DNA here is from genome assembly GCA_041620675.1 of Nevskiales bacterium. Lineage (GTDB taxonomy): Bacteria > Pseudomonadota > Gammaproteobacteria > Nevskiales > DATLYR01 > DATLYR01. The sequence continues at coordinate 2,891 of JBFKCG010000042.1, read as the reverse complement.
ATCGAAGATCACGGCGATGTGCCTGGGCTGATATTCACGCAGGAGCTTGCGCAGCATGTTGCCCATGCCAAACACGGCGCCGGTTGCCTGTCCATCCGCTGCGTTCAGCGGCGGCAAGGCGTGAAAGGCGCGGTAAAGCCAGGAGGAGCCGTCGATCAGGATGAGTGTGTTTCTGTCAGGCATGCCAGTGTTGAGGCTTGTCAAAATAAAACATGGGTCGCAGCATAGCTCAGAGTGGCCGTGACGGGCGGCCTCACTTCAGCGGTGGTACACGACTGTCACCGACGGAGGCGGTGTGACAGATGAATCAGGGGCCGGACCACTTGTCCGACCAACCCCCCGGCACCGGCGCGAACTGTCCGGCACTGAGGCCGGCGCGACGCACCGCGTCAACGTCATAAACCAGGTTGGCCAGCTGGCTCCCGGTCAGATTGCCATCCGACAGCAGCGCGCCGCGGAATCTGGGGCGTGTGCCAAGCAGCGGGCCCGTGATGCTGCGGGCAGTACCACCCACCAGATACACCACACCATGGAAAGTGGCGCCCGCCGTCAGTACCAGATTGCCTTCCACGACTACCAGCGGGGGTCCGTGGATCGTACCAATCTCACCACTGAGCGTGCAGTTGCCAGTGATCCAGTACAGTCCCCCGACTTTCGAAGGCAGGCCGCTGCAGTCCGCCAGCACTTCCTTGGCCTTGGCCTTGATGCTTTGCGATGCGTCGCCAGCCACACCAAAGGTCTGCATGAACAGATCCGTGGCAAACACCGGTGGGCTGGCCGTGTTGAGCAGGCCGGTCGCGGTCGAATTGAGATTCTGGGGATCCTGGATATCAGGGAGCTTGAGTGAAAGATTGACTGGGCTCGGCGGCACCAGTGCCGCAATGCTGCCGACGCCGATATTGATGCTCTGAGAAAGGGTCGCACACGGCGAGTTTGACGGCCCATTGAATGGCGGCAGGCAGGTCCGCGCACCATTCAGCAGGTTGGCGCCTACCGGGTTGCTCGCCAGCGTTGTTGCTGACTGGGACCAGATCGAAAGCGGGAACACGACATGCCAGTCCAGTGCCAGCACTTCCGGTGTCGTCAGGCCCAGCTGCGGCGCCAGCGTCGCCGCATGGCCGCCGGACAGCAGGCTGCTCAGCAAGGCGCTCGCGTTGACGCCGAGAATGTCCCGCAGCTTGAGCAAGGAGAAATCCAGGGGCGCGACGGTGGGTGGTCGTGGATTACCCCAGACACGAAAGTCCCCCGACAGGTTGACGGTACCGCGCACGGTGATCGTAGCCACCGGGGTTTGCGCGAATAATGACGCTTTCTGCACCTGCAACTGTGCTTCGGCCACCGCAGAACGGACATCCGATGGATTGTCCACCCGCGTGACGATGGTGAGGGCCGGATTCTCGATCGTGGCCGGCAGTGGCGCCGGCGTCGGCTGGAACGAGATGGGCAGGCACCAGGTAGTCGGCAGGCTCAGCCCCGGCGGAATCATTGCGATCAGCGTGCCGATCGTCGCGAGCAAGGCGTTGGTAGGAGCTGGCAGCAGGGGCGTGATGGGCAGGGTCACGCAACCCAGGTTCGGTGAAGGCGTCCAGGCGTCATCAATGGACTCGCTCAGGTACCAGCTGCTACGGCTATAACCATTGCCGAGCGTCAGTTGCTGCGGTATCGGACCGTAACGGTACCAACCCGTGCCGTACACATTGGTCACGCCAGTACCGCAGGGCGCAGCCGTACTGGTGGGCGTACAGGCTTGCCAGCGCGGTGAGCTTGACGCATTCAGCCAACCGCCTGCGGAGGCCGACGTGATGCGGCTGACGTTGGCTTGCATGTGCGCCAAGGCATTATGCAAGCCCGCGTCCGCCTCGACGGCGGCCCGATCCGCCTGCATCAGGTTCGATGACAAGCGCGCCTGGTTGAGCCCGGATCGCATGGTCACGGCGGTGACCAGCGCCATGCCGAACAGCAGAATGACCACCACAAACAGGGCGGCAGCGCCTTGCTGCGCGGGGCATCCCCTGGCCTTGGTCAAGGGCGTCATGGATAGATGCCCCCGGCCACGCGTGGATCAATGCCTGCAATAAGGCTGGCGAGGCTGTAGGTCTGGATCTCGTTGCTGATGTCGGTCCATGACAGCGTAACCACGACCTGCTTCAGGCTCGGGAGGGGGCTTCCCGTTGGCACGCTCGTGCTCGGTGCGACGCCCGACGTCGTGTAATACCAGTTGGTCACGACCCAACTGCGATTGAAGACCTGGTTGCCGGCCGTGACACTACCCGCGGGCAAGATGCCGCCGGCATCAGTCGCAATATCCTGGAAGGCCCGTTGGCCGGTGGTGGTCTGCAGCACCGAGAAGCTTCTCAAGTCATCGATTTTTTCGACCGCGAGCTCGGTTGCCACGATATGCGCCGCCGACAACCCGGTTTCACGAAAGGCTGTCTTCTGGAAACGCACATGTGCCAGCAGGCCAATACTGGCAACCAGCATGACCACCAGCACCTCGACCAGTCCCACCCCCTTCTGCCGTGTCGAGCCGCGAAAGTTCATGGCGCGTAGGCATTGTTGCGGACGTGGACTTCGCGCACCAAGCTCCGGTTGATACTGCTATCACTGATCGATTGACCCGCCAGTGCGATCGTCACCTTGCGCACATCAATCGCCCCGGCATCAACTTTGTCCACCGTGAACTGCAGCGTGGTGACGCGTGTTACGCCGGCATCCGTCATGGCCTCCCAGCCGGGCATGTTGCTGGCCGTACACGCCAGTCCCAGGCGACGCACCTCGACGGCACCATTTCTCAGGCGAAAACCAAAACGCTCGTCACCCGTGGTCGTGTCGAGCACGCCATCCAGGTCCAGGTCGTAGCTAAAAGTGAGACAGGAATTCGCCGCCTCACC
>JBFKCG010000041.1:0-15755 GCA_041620675.1 Nevskiales bacterium | reverse complement strand
GGTGCTGACGGGATCGAACCGCCGACATTCGCCTTGTAAGGGCGACGCTCTACCAGCTGAGCTAAGCACCCTTTTCGGTGCATTGCCGCCTCGAAAGGCGCGCTAGTTTACTGCGTCCTTCGAGGCTTTGCCAGCCTTAGACCGGGTGACCTGCCAACATGGGCAAAATCACGTCGCCAATTTGCAGATTTTATCCAATTCAAGCGGCGCAATTGCGCGAAACGATGATACCAGAACCTACCATTGACCCTGTTTTCTGACTTTATAGTCCAGGCTGGCGCTAGTGGGGACGGGTCGTACCGGTTTCCTCATCGGTCTGCGCCGCAGTTTCGACAACGACCGGCACCTCACGTGAGGTCGGTAACCGTTGCAACGCGATTTCGAGCACTTCATCAATGCGCTTGACCGGCTTGATCTCAAGCTTGCCCTTGATCTTGTCCGGGATCTCGGCGAGATCCTTCACATTCTCGTCCGGTATCAACACGGTCTGAATGCCGCCGCGATGAGCCGCCAGCAGTTTTTCCTTGAGCCCACCAATCGGCAACACGTCACCGCGCAGGGTGATCTCACCCGTCATGGCGACATCCGCCCGCACCGGGATTTCCGTCAATGCAGACACCAGCGCAGTACACATGCCAATACCCGCCGAGGGACCATCTTTTGGCGTGGCACCTTCCGGTACATGGACATGGATATCGGATTTCTGCGAGAAATCCGCATCAATTCCCAGCTTGGCGGCACGACTACGGACCACGGTCAACGCAGCCTGGATAGACTCACGCATGACATCGCCCAGGCTACCCGTATGGATCAGCTTGCCCTTGCCTGGCACAACCGCCGTTTCGATCGTCAGCAACTCACCACCCACTTCGGTCCATGCCAATCCCGTCACGCGGCCCACCTGGTCGCGTTCCTCGGCACGCCCGTAGCGAAAACGGGGGACACCCAGATACTTTTCGAGGCTACGCTGGGTCACATGCACCGTCTTGTCAGACGGTTTCTTGACCAGCTCCTTCACCACCTTGCGGCATACCTTGCTGATGTCTCGTTCAAGTGCACGCACGCCTGCTTCGCGTGTGTAATGGCGGACGATATCGCGGATGGCCGCCTCGGAGATGGACAGTTCGCCCTTTTTCAGGCCGTTGTCATCCATTTTCTTGGGCAGCAGGTATTGTTCGGCAATGTGGACCTTCTCGTCCTCGGTGTAGCCCGGCAAACGAATGACTTCCATGCGATCCAGTAATGGCGCCGGAATATTCAGTGTGTTGGCGGTGCAGACGAACATCACGTCAGAAAGGTCGAAATCAACCTCCAGGTAATGATCATTGAAGCTGCTGTTCTGCTCCGGATCCAGCACTTCCAGCATGGCTGAGGCCGGGTCGCCACGGAAGTCGCTCGACATCTTGTCGATCTCGTCCAGCAGGAACAGCGGATTGCGGACGCCGATCTTGTGCATGTTCTGCAGGATCTTTCCCGGCATGGAACCGATGTAGGTGCGGCGATGACCACGGATCTCGGCCTCGTCCCTGACGCCACCCAGGCTCATCCGCACATACTTGCGGTTAACCGCACGCGCGACAGAGCGGCCAAGTGAAGTCTTGCCAACGCCCGGAGGGCCCACCAGGCACAGGATGGGGCCCTTAACCTTCTTGGCACGCTGCTGGACCGCAAGGTACTCGACAATGCGCTCCTTGACCTGCTCCAGTCCGTAGTGATCCTCGTCCAGTACTTTCTCGGCCTGCACCAGGTCAATCGTGCTCTTGGTCCGCTTCTTCCAGGGCATGCCAACGACCCAATCAAGGTAGTTGCGAACCACGGTGGCCTCAGCCGACATTGGCGACATCATCTTGAGCTTGTTCAGTTCGGCAGTCGCCTTGGCCTTGACCTCCTTGGGCATGCCGGCCTTGGCAATCTTGCTGGTCAGTTCCTCAAGCTCACTGGGACCTTCCTCGATTTCGCCCAGTTCCTTCTGGATCGCCTTCATCTGCTCGTTGAGGTAATACTCGCGCTGGCTTTTCTCCATCTGCTGCTTGACGCGGCCACGGATCTTCTTCTCGATCTGCAGGACTTCGATCTCACCCTCGATCTGAGACAGCACGTGCTCCAGGCGCTCCTTGACGTCCACAAGCTCCAGAACCTGCTGTTTTTGATCCAGGCGCAGGCTCAGATGGGCGACGATGGTGTCAGCCAGGCGACCGGGTGAGTCCATGCTGGCCAGCGAGGGCAGCAACTCAGCCGGGATTTTCTTGTTCATCTTGATGTATTGCTCAAACAGCGCGAGCGTTGAGCGCATCAGGGCATCAAGCTCGGGGTCGCCGCTGCGCTCCTCTTCGTGGATCGGGTCGCAATCTGCAACCAGATATCCGTCCTGCTCAACAATATTGACGATCCGCGCGCGCTGGGCACCTTCAATCAGCACCTTGACCGTGCCATCCGGCAGCTTGAGCAACTGCAGGATGCTGGAGAGCGTGCCAATGTCATGGATATCCTTCTGCGCAGGGTCATCCACCTCGGCGGTTTTCTGCGCGACCAGCAGGATCTGCTTGTCGTTCTGCATCGCCACTTCCAGCGCCTTGATTGATTTTGGACGGCCCACAAACAGGGGGATCGCCATATGTGGGTAAACCACAACATCACGAAGGGGCAGGACAGGAGTATGGAGTTCGCTGGTGGCCGACATGGCAGACCTCATATGGATACGGGAGCAGTCACCCGGCGGCTGCAAATACAGTTATGTGGGCAACCTTGCCGGTTTTCAAGCCCACTACCCCAGATTATAAGCCCAGAGCGCGCCTGTAAGCCCCTAACCGCACAAAACCGCAATAAAAAAGCCCGCCAGCATGATGCTGGCGGGCCATATCATTCAGAATGACTCAGGCTGTGCCAACTTTCGGCAGCGGTTCCTCATCCTGTGCGAAGACGATATAGGGCTTTGTCTCACCTTTGACAACAGCCTCATCCACCACGACCAGACTGACATTCTCCATTGATGGAAGCTCGTACATGGCATCCAGCAGGATGCTTTCGACGATAGTCCGCAAGCCACGTGCGCCGGTCTTGCGATCCATGGCCTTCTTGGCAATGGCACGCAGCCCATCGGGCCTGATTTGCAACTCAACGCCTTCCATCTCGAACAGCTTGGCGTATTGCTTGGTCAGGGCATTCTTGGGCTCGGTCAGGATGGACATGAGGGCCGCCTCGTCCAGCTCTTCCAGTGTCGCAACCACGGGCAGTCGGCCAACAAACTCGGGGATGAGCCCGAATTTGATCAAGTCTTCCGGCTCCACTCCGGATAGCACCTCGCCCAGCTTCTTGGATTCGGCCTGGCTTTTAACGTCGGCACTGAAGCCTATGCCACCGCGCTGGGTGCGGTTCTGGATGAGCTTCTCCAGCCCCGAGAAGGCCCCACCACAGATGAAGAGGATGCCCTTGGTGTCAACCTGCAGGAATTCCTGCTGGGGGTGTTTGCGGCCGCCTTGTGGCGGCACGCTGGCAAGGGTGCCTTCAATCAGCTTCAGCAATGCCTGTTGCACACCTTCGCCGGAAACATCGCGGGTAATCGAGGGGTTCTCGCTCTTGCGCGATATCTTGTCGATTTCATCGATGTAAACGATGCCACGCTGGGCCTTCTCGACGTCGTAATCACACTTCTGCAGCAGCTTCTGGATGATGTTCTCGACGTCCTCGCCAACGTAACCAGCCTCCGTCAGGGTGGTGGCATCCGCAATCGCAAAAGGCACGTCGAGCAGGCGAGCCAGTGTCTCGGCCAGCAAGGTTTTACCGGAACCGGTCGGCCCAATTAGCAGGATATTGCTCTTGGACAACTCGACATCGTCACCCTTGGCCGGCACTGCGTTCAGGCGCTTGTAGTGGTTGTATACCGCTACCGCCAGCACACGCTTGGCCGACTCCTGGCCGACCACGTAATCATCCAGCACGCCCTTGATCGCGACGGGTTTTGGCAGGCCCTTGTCAACTGGCTTGGCCTGCAATTCTTCGCGAATGATGTCGTTGCAGAGCTCGACGCACTCATCGCAGACGAAAACCTGCGGGCCCGCGATCAGCTTGCGAACCTCGTTCTCGCTTTTTCCGCAGAAGGAGCAATATAGGACCCTTCCGCTGCCGCGTGTGTCGTTACTCATTTCAGGGCTTTCCTCAGAAGATTCGCCATGTGTCATGTATATCACGCCGGGAAGGTGCTGCAAATCCCAAAGTGACCCCTGCCCTATGGCCGATTTTACTTAGACAGGAACCCCCAGCGCGATTTAATGGCGGTTGCGGCTGCGAAAACAGTGATTCAGGCAGCTGGTGCCTGCTTGCGGGAGCTCAGGACAGCATCCGCCAGGTGGTAAGCCACCGCCTCTTCGCTGCTCATGAAGTAGTCACGGTCCGTGTCCTTGCTGATTTTCTCCAGCGTCTGACCCGTGTGCTTTTGCAGGATCAGGTTCAGGCGATCCCGCGTGGCCAGAATTTCCTTGGCGTGGATTTCAATGTCGGAGGCCTGCCCCTGGAAGCCGCCCAGCGGCTGGTGCACCATGACGCGGGAATGCGGCAGGCAATAACGCTTGCCTTCCGTGCCCGCCGCCAGCAACACCGCACCCATGCTTGCCGCCTGGCCCAGGCACATGGTGCTGACGTCAGGCTTGATGAACTGCATGGTGTCGTAAATCGACAGGCCTGCTGACACCACGCCACCGGGCGAATTGATGTAGAGATGGATGTCCTTGTCCGGGTTCTCCGACTCCAGGAACAGCAATTGCGCCACGATGAGGTTGGCCATATGGTCGTCAATCGGCCCGACGATAAAGACCACACGCTCCTTCAATAGGCGTGAATAGATATCGAACGCCCGCTCACCCCGCGCGGTCTGCTCAATCACCATCGGGACAAGGTTAAGGGCGCGTGTCGGGTATTCGCTCATGGGGTTTCCTGAATGACTGGCTATAACGCCCTCAAACATTAGCGGCTTTTGGGGCCAAGCGAAAGACTACTCCTTACCCGAAGCCGTAATGTTATTTCTGGCAGTTACTTCCCGTTAATGATCGCAGTCGGGACCATGCACGTGGCCCGCCTCGCCATGGGCAGGCTTCATCAGTGCATCCAGCGTCATCTGCTTTTCACTGACCTTGGCCCCTTCCAGCAGGGCGTTGACCACCTGCTCTTCCATGACCATGGCTTCAATCCCCTGCATGATCTCGCGATTGGACCGGTAGTACTTGATCACTTCCTCGGCGCGCTCGTAATCACCCGCCATTTCCTCGATGCGTTTGTTGACCAGTGCCGGATCCAGCTGGACCTTGCGATCTCGGATGACCTCGGCAATCAACAACCCAAGCGCCACGCGCTTGCGGGCTGATTCCTGGAACAAGTCCTCTGGGAACAAATTGGCACCCTTCTCGGGGTTGTCCTTGATGTCCTTCTGGATTTGAGGGGGAAGACGCTGCATCGCCTCATGGCGCATGCGATTGGTTTCCTGGGCAACCAAGGCCGTCGGCAAATCGATAGGATTGGCCTCCAGCAAGCCTTCCAGCACCTGCTGCTTCATGCGGTTGGCCACGGCGCGATCGCGTTCACGCGAGAGGGAATCACGAATCTTGGCCTGGAGGGCCTCTAAACCGCCCTCCTTGACTCCTACCTTCTGGAAGAAGTCGTCATCCACCTCGGGCAATTGGGGTTCCGCGACATCGCGCAGCTTGACCTTGAATACGGCCTGCTTGCCCTTGAGCTGTTCCGCTGGATAGTCCGCCGGGAAATCGACCGCAACATCAAATTCATCGCCGGCCTTGTGGCCGACCAGCCCATCTTCCATCTGCTTGAGGAAGCGGCCATCACCAATCAGCACGGGCACATTCTCACCACTGTTGCCGGCGAAAACCTCACCGTCGATGGTGCCACTGAAGTCAATATGGGTCTGATCACCCTTTGCCGCCGCCCGTTCGACCGCGACATAGGTTTTATTCTGCTCACGCAGGTTCTCCACCATGCGTTCGACGTCACCGTCTGCAACCTCTGCCACGGGCTTTTCCACGGCAAGGCCGTCAAGTCCCTTGAGCTGTATCTCGGGATAGACCTCGAAACTGGCGGTATAACTCAAGGTCTGGCCTGCCAGCATCGAACCAAATTCAATCTTTGGGTTGCCCGCAGGGGTTAATGAGGTTTGCTGCAAGGCCTCGACGTAGGTCGCCTGCACGATGTCACTCATCGCTTCCTGTCGGGCCTGGTCACCGAACTGTTGCTGGAGCACCTTCATCGGCACCTTGCCAGGCCGAAATCCTGGCAACTTGGCCTTGCGGCTCCACTGCTGAAGGCGTTGCTCGATAGCCTTTTCAAGGCGTTCGGACGGGACTTCAACCTTCATGCGGCGCTGCAGGCCACCCGGGGTTTCGACGGAAACTTGCATCTCTCAATACCTCAAAAAGTCTGGTGGGTCTGGATGACGCCACAGGTCTGTGTCATACGGGATGGTGCGAAAGGAGAGACTCGAACTCTCACGGGTTGCCCCACTGGAACCTAAATCCAGCGCGTCTACCAATTCCGCCACTTTCGCGGATCCCGGGGTAAAGTCTCAAGAACGCGGCATTATACAGACCGCCACCGCTGGGTCACAGGTTTTGGGCCTGATATAGCCGAAGTGGCCCGCTCAGCCGCATATGATAATGATTCTCGTTATAACTGTCCCGCAAAGCATGCCTGCGGTCCGATAGTCCGATATTTAAGCCTTGACCATCGCTTGGGCTGGTACCCGCCTAGAATTCCCATGCTGAACGGGGCCAGGCCTCCTCAATGGCAGGCAATCGCGCTTATTCCAGCTTCAATTCCATGCGCACATCACCGACTTCAGCCAGGGTATTTGAAGTCCTTGTCGTAATAAAAATGCGCTCGGGCGTAACCTCTGGATGGGCCAGCAACGCGGATTGCACCGCCACCGCCCTCTCCTTTGCCAGTCTGTCGAGCGCTGAAGCATCTGGCGTCAGGCGGTCTATCAGTGTCTTCTCAAGATAACTGGTTTTTGCCTGCCTAAGTGCAACCTCATCAGACCCACCTGATAGCTCTGGATAGATAAGATGCAGGTTTGTCAGGTTCACATAAGAACTTTCCAGCGCGCGCAGGCGATCAGTCTTTTGCGCCTCACTCGCCGTCGTGTAATCCAGCGGCGGAACGAGCCGGTCCAATGCCACCTTCGCCAGCGCCTGTTGGTCCACTTGTGAAGCAAGGGTGAGTGGCACATCGAGCTTCAGTTGCGGCCGCTCTGCCAACGCAGAGGCCAGCTTGCCGAGCTTTTCAGCCTCAGCCCGGTTCAAGCTCGCCGACCCTGGCGCGAAATCCACATAGGCGAGTTCCGCGCCTCCACCAATGAGAGCCCCCAGTGCCGCGAAGGGCGCAGTCACGACCTTCGTCAACAGGTTAACAATGGCTTCCCAGACAATGGCGCCGACCTGGAATTTGGGATCATCCAGGTTTCCACCAACGGGCAGCTGGACATCAATCACGCCCTTGCGGTCCTTTAGCAACGCTGCGGCTAGCCGCACCGGCAAAGGCACCGCCTCCTTTGAGCCCGTTGCCTTACCGAACTCCAGTTGCTCCAGCACGACGTGGTGCTCTGCCTGCAGTTGTCTATTCTTTATCCTGTAGCGCAGTTTTGTGTTGAGCTTTCCTTTGGCAATGTCATAGCCGGCGTATCGCCCCGAATAGGGATTGAAGACCGGTAGGTCCATGTTGCGCAGGCTCAGGGTGACGTCACTGTATTTCGTTAAGGCCAGCAGATTGGCCTCCCCTGTTATCTCTACTGGCGCGTGTTTTTCCACACGTCCCTGCAGGTTGACCCGCGCACGGGTCTTTGGATCTGATGAAAGCCCCAAGATCTCTCCGTTCAGTTTTTGTATGGCCGCGGCAAACTGGGGCTCGATGGACAGGTCAGCGAAATTCGTGGTGCCATCTACGATACTCACTGCCTTGATTTGAACTGACATCTTGCCTGTTTCTGGCACTTGCGCTGATCCTGTCGTATCAGTTGCCACCGGCGGACCAACCTTCGCATTCTTCAGGATTTGGGAGAAATTGGTGCTGCGGTCGGCCTCGATGACGACACGCGTTTTGGGCTGACGCAATTCGACCCTGTCGACCACAATATCCGCAGGTGCCGTCCTGACAGCCATTCCGCTGGCCTTTAAGGCCTGCCAGCTGACTATGTCATTCTTGGTTAATGCGTCAGTCGTGCGCAGGTCAGTTATAGACGCGCCACCTTTGAATGTCATTTGCGGTTCGGCGTCATCCTTCGCTGAATAGGATAGCGTGCCCAGCGCGCTCAAAAGTCCAGAATGCAGCTTGATGTTCGTATGCTGGGACAGGTAAGGCTGCGTTGCTTCCAATCTGAAATTGCCCAGATCCAGATCCATACGCGCCTTCAACGGCTGCCATTGCAGATAACCTCTTACCGCCAACTGAGCATTCTTGTTGATGCTGATGTCTGCCTGCAGCTTGCTTGAGCTGTTCGCCTCAGTCGTGAAGTCTTCGACTATCAGGCTGATTGGCGCCAGAACGAACTCAGCAGCGGGCCTGACCGACTGGTCTTTGAATGTGACCGCGCCCTCTGCGAACTGGATATTGCTAATGGCTGCCTGCCACCCACCTGTGCCTCTTGTGCCTTGGTCTGGTTTGGGTGACGCGTTACCAGACCCAGGCTGGCCTGCCTCCGTGTTGTCCTTGACTGGAGCAAACATGTGCTCAAGGCTGAGTAAACCACCTGTATCACGTTCAATCTCAAGACGGGCGCCGGTGAACAACAGCTGCCCGACAGACAACTTGCGATTCGCCAGTGACAGCTGTACGTCCTTGAAATCAATTCCAGTGAATTCAAGTGGTGGTCGTTTATTTTTCTTTCCGTCATGTCCGTCGACAGACAGAGAATTGATACTGACAGCCGGCAACGTCACTTCAAGCGACAACTCGGGCTGCAGGACCAATTGATACTGCCCTTCGAGATTGGCCACGCCGGATACGAGCCGCACCGGCAAGCTGGACTGCAGATACTTCTGCAGTGTCGTTGCCTGCAATGAGCTGATGCTGAAGCTACCGTTGGAGGCCAGTGGCTGTACCGAAAAACCACCTGACCACTTCATCTTCTCGCCGGTTGTCGCCGTGCCGCTGACCTTGTACTGGCTGTAGTGATCTACCTCGGTTTCAAAGTCCCTGATCACGAACTGGATGGGTTGCAATACCGTGTGAAAAGCCTTGGGACGAGTCTGGTCTGTAAACGCGAGGCGGCCGTTCTCTACCGACAACAACGCAAGGGAGATGCGTGGCAGTGCATCAGGCTGGTCGTCTGGTGAGGCGTCCGGCGTAGCGAGTTGGGCAAGGTTGACGGAACCATCGGCCAACACCACCAGATCAACATCCGGCGCAACCAGCCTGACTTCCCTGAGCGTGACCGACCTTTGCCATAGTGAGGCAAGCTGGGCATCAATTTGCAAGGCCTCAAAGGCGACCAGTGGATCACCATTGGCTTCCGTCAGGCGGAAAGAACTTACCCTGAGCTCTAGCGAAAAGGGATTGAAGGCCAGTTCCCCGATCGTGACTTTCCGTCCAATCTGCTGGACGTGATCCTGAACCGCCGAACGGATCAGCTCGGGAACAAGCAGAAATCCGGCAGCGGCATACAAGCCAACCAAGATCAGGAGTGATACAAGCAGGGTTCGATAGCGGCGCAGGATTGCAGCGCAAGCCCGGATCGTATCCTTGATGCCGGGGAGTCTCATGGCTAGGTGTCCCAATTCATGTGCTAAAGCCTCGCATCAATCTCCATCAGCCCGCCTGCTTCACTAACCACTCTACTCGCGTCTGACCCTGTGTGCCGGTTTTCAGAATTTCTAGAAGCTCGGGTAGTAGCCGCTTGAGCGTACTATCCAGTTGCCACGGTGGATTCACGATGATCACGCCGCAGCCGTGCATGCCCTGGGGTGAGTCATATGGCTGCAGGCCGAGTTCTGCACACAGTATTTCCGGATAGTCCTGCTGGCCTACTGCGGCATGAAACCGCTCGCTGGGCGCACGGTGCAAGATTGGGTACCAGATCGCGACCATGCCATGCCGCCATCGTTGCTGCATCAGGCGCAGGGCTGATTTCAGGCGATCAAACTCACCATCCATTTCGAAAGAGGGATCCATGAATACCAGCCCGCGCGACTCTTTCGGCGGCAGGTGCGCCTTCAAGGCCTCGTAACCGTCCATGCGCAGCACGCTCACGTTGCGTGCGCCCGACATCTCTGCCTGCAGGATAGGAAACTCGCTGGGGTGAGGCTCGCAAGCCACCAGACGATCTTCCGCCCTCAGCAGCCTCTGGATCAGCCGCGGAGAGCCCGGATAAGCACCGAGCTTTTCCGTCGGGTTGAAGGCCGCAATCTGCTCGCGGTAATCCTTTAATTCAGGGGACAAGTTTCCCGTGTCCCACAACCGGGCAATCCCGTGCCGGTATTCGCCGACTTTTTGTGCTTCTGGCGAGCGCAGGTTGTACAGGCCCGCGCCAGCATGGGTGTCGAGGACAAAGAAAGGTTTTTCTTTCTTGTGCAGGGCACGCAACAGCTGCACCAGAATGACGTGCTTGAAGACGTCGGCAAAGTTGCCGGCATGAAAGGCGTGGCGATATCCGAACATGCCGTTATTCTCGCATGGCATCAGCCGCAAGATATTGAGTTGATAATTTCAGGAAGGTCCTGAGAAACTCAAGCGCCGTGATGATTCGTGTAGTAAAAAAGGCCGGTCATGCTGACCGGCCTTTGTACATCTGGTGGGCCAAGAAGGAATCGAACCTTCAACCTGCGGATTAAGAGTCCGTTGCTCTGCCAATTGAGCTATTGGCCCATGCGGGCGCGTATTGTAGTGCATCCGGGACGGGATGCGAAACGCATTTGAGAAAAATGGGGTGACCGACGGGGCTCGAACCCGCGACAACCGGAATCACAATCCGGGACTCTACCAGCTGAGCTACGGTCACCATTGTCAATTTGGCGCGCCTGGAGGGAATCGAACCCCCGACCACCGGCTTAGAAGGCCGATGCTCTATCCAACTGAGCTACAGGCGCTCAACTGGGCGAAATTGGTCGGGGTGAGAGGATTCGAACCTCTGACCCTCTGGTCCCAAACCAGATGCGCTACCAGACTGCGCTACACCCCGCGACTCCTTCACACGTCGCCAAGCACAAAAGCAGCCTCAGCGAGGCGGGAATGATACGCGTGAGCCTTGGTAGGGTCAATGAAAACAACGCCCATTATTGGTTGTAGGCCATTGACCCCACGTGAGAAAATTCGACTTCCTCAGATAGGGTTCAGCATGACCGCACAACTCATTGACGGCAATCGCATTGCCGCAGACATTCGTGGGCAGATCAAGCAGTCGGTGGCGCAGAGAATCGCGGCCGGTCGTCGACCGCCCGGACTTGCAGTCTTGCTGGTGGGGGCCAACCCGGCCTCGCAGGTCTACGTCAAAGCCAAGCGCAAGGACTGCCTCGAAGTGGGTATCGACCACAGCAAGTCGGTGGATTTGCCAGCGGACGTGACTGAGGCGGAGTTGCTGGCTCTGATTGACGGGCTGAATGCTGATCCCGCGGTTGATGGCATCCTCGTGCAACTGCCGCTGCCTGAGCATATTGATGCTGAACGGGTTACCGAACGCATCCACCCAGGCAAGGACGTGGATGGGTTCCACCCCTTCAACATGGGCAAGCTCGCGCAGAAAAAGCCGACATTACGCCCCTGCACCCCTTACGGCTGCATGAAGCTGATCGAAAGCACTGGCGTTACGCTGCGTGGAGCACGCGCCGTTGTGGTTGGGGCCTCCAATATCGTCGGGCGACCGATGGCGCTGGAACTGCTGCTCGCGGATGCCACCGTCACCATTTGCAATAGCAAGACGCGCGATCTGCCTGCGATCGTCAGCCAAGCCGATATCGTGGTGGCCGGTGTCGGCAAGCCCGGCTTCGTCAGGGGAGACTGGATCAAGCCAGGCGCGGTGGTGATTGACGTTGGCATTAACCGCACCGCCGAAGGCAAGCTTGTGGGGGATGTCGAGTTTGAAGCCGTGAGCGAACGCGCGAGCTGGGTCACACCCGTGCCTGGCGGTGTCGGACCGATGACCCGTGCGATGTTATTGGCAAATACCCTGCAGGCAGCAGAGTCTCGCGACTAGCCCCCAAGGTTCAGCCCACCCGGCTCCAGCTGGTGCCGCCGGGCTTGTCCTCGAGCCGAATCCCCTGCTTCAGCAGTTCATCGCGAATGCGATCTGCTTCAGCAAAGTTTTTTGCCTGCCGCGCCGCCAAACGTGCACCGATGAGTGTTTCGATTTCATCCGCGCTGGGTCCGCCTGCGACGACAGCGGTAAACCAGGCCTCGGCCTCCTGCTGAAGTATTCCCAACCTCGCCCCCAGACCCTGCAGCAAGGCTGCCAGGGAGGCTGCAAGCTCCGGTGCCTTGTCGCGCTGGGTATTGATCTCGCGAGCCAGATCAAACAGGACGGATATGGCTACCGGAGTGTTGAAATCATCGTCCATCGCGGCATTGAAGCGCGCCGTATAACTTTCCTGTGCAGGGGCACTGCCCTTACTCATGCCACGCAATGCCGTGTAAAGGCGGTTCAGTCCCTGGTTGGATGCCTTCAGGTGTTCGTCACTGAAATCCAGTGGGCTGCGGTAGTGACTGCCCAGGATGAAATAGCGAATCTCCTCAGGGCGATACACCTTGAGCAAGTCGCGCAGGGTCGAGAAGTTACCCAGCGACTTGGACATCTTTTCGGCATTGACCTGGACGAAGCCGTTGTGCATCCACACATTGGCGAATGGTTCGCCCGTGGCAGCCTCGCTTTGCGCGATCTCGTTCTCGTGATGCGGAAACTTGAGGTCCATGCCCCCGCCGTGGATATCGAAATGGTTGCCCAGACAATGAGTCGACATGGCGGAGCACTCGATATGCCAGCCCGGCCTACCGGCACCCCAGGGTGAATCCCAGGCAGGCTCGCCCGGCTTGGCCGTTTTCCAAAGGACAAAATCGAGTGCGTCATCCTTGGATTCATCCACGGCCACGCGCGCGCCCACGCGCAGGTCTTCCACATTCTTGCCTGATAGCTTGCCGTAGCCATCAAATTTGCTGACGTCGTAGTACACGTCGCCATTGGCACCAGGGTAGGCAAAGCCCTTGTCGACCAGGGACTTGATCATCTCGATGATCTGCGGGATATGGTCAGTGGCGCGGGGCTCGATGTCCGGCTTGAGCAGGCCCAGCGCGGCCGTATCCTCATCCATCGCCTGGATGAATCTTGTTGTTAGCTCACGCCAGTCAATGCCCTGCTCACGGGCACGATTGATGATCTTGTCATCAATGTCGGTAATGTTGCGGACATAGGTGACGTCCAGGCCTTGTGCCCTGAGATGCCTGACCGCCACATCAAACACCACCATGAAACGTGCATGGCCCAGATGGCAATAGTCATAGACTGTGATGCCACAGACATACAGGCGCAGCTTGCCGGGCGTCATCGGCTTGAGGGGTTCTTTCTGTCCGCTGAGACTGTTGTGGATGCTTAGCATGGAGAGCTTGTTCTACAGCGCCTCGCACAGATGCCCGGCAGTCAGGCCGTGCTGGCGCAAGTTGTCAGGTGTCCAATTTGGGGAGCTAGGGTACCGGATTCGAATCAGTGAGGCTACGCGCTTGCGACCCGCCTGGCCGGCGATTAGGCTTGCCGGTCATTTGTTCGGATAAGCCAGACTTGAACATCAGCCAAGAATTCATCCAGGCCACCGTGCCCTGGGCCTTCGAGGAAGACGGCCTGCCGGCCCTGCGCTCGCGTCGTTTCGATCATGGCGGCCGACCCCTGATTCATTTCATGCATGGCAATGGCTTCTGTGGTGCCACCTACTGGAATTTCCTGCGCCATTTCCGGACTGGGTATGGGTTGTTCCTGCACGACGTACAAGGCCATGGCGACAGCGACCCCGGTGAGGGCTTTCCCGGCTGGAAAGCCACCGTGACACGAACCGCAACAGTCATCCAACAACACCCGGTCACCCAAACCAAACTGCCCTTGATCGGCATGGGACACAGCTTCGGGGCGGCCGTCACGCTCATGACAGCGGCCCGCCACCCTGAATTGTTTCGCTGCCTCGTGCTGGTGGACCCCGTCCTGTTCCCGCCGGGCCTGAAGCGGCTTTTGCGCTATTTCCCCGGGCTCAACCCGATCGTGGCCCAGGCACGCAAGCGCACGCCGCATTGGCCAACACGACAGGCAGCCTGGGATTACTTGCACCAGCGCGGCATATTCCGCGGCGTCGAGGACGATGCACTGGCCTGCTATATCGACCATGGCCTCGAGCATCGGGCAGACGGGCTCCATCTCAAGTGCCCGCGCGAGACCGAAGCCCAGATATTCGCCAGCATGCCATTGGGCCTGTGGTCAGCCGTCAAGGGCGTGCAATGTCCTGTCTATATCCTGCATGGACGCAATAGTTACCCGTTTGTGCCCAGAGGCGCCAAACGGGCTGCCCGCTTGAATTCCTGCATTACGGTAGAGACAACCCGCGGTGGCCATTGCTTCATGCTGGAACACCCGCGCGAGGCGCATGAAAGAATAGAAACCTACCTGCAAAAGCTGGGCTGATCAGGGCATCAGCAGTTTCAGTCCTATCAGCATCGAAACGACTTCATAACTGCGCTTGATCAGGAGGTTGCCCTTCACGATGGCCAGGTGTGAACCGAAATAACCGCCGAGCAGGCTGCCAGCCAGCAGGGCTGGTAGCCAAGACCATTTCACTTCCGCCAGCCAGCTCAGCGTGACCGCCCCGCTCCCGTTCCAGAACAATCCGACCAGCACCAGCGTATAGGCAACGGCCCGCTTGTATTCGAGGCCAAACCCCCGCACCAGCAGCATGGTGACAAACAGTCCCGTGCCTGAGGTCAGTGCACCGTTCAACACACCAATCACGAATAAACCGGCACCACCGACCGTGAGTCGGAGCGTAGTGCGAACCTGTAACGTCGAAGTCTGGCCCAGTCCCGGACTGAGCACCGAATACACGCCCAGACCGAGGGTCAATAACCCGAGTGCGATTTCACCAGCGCGCGCCGGGATGCTGATGGCAATTAGCGATCCCAGCACCACGCCGGGAATACCGCAGGCGAGAATGTAAAGCGCGAAATTGCGCTCCAGCGCATCCTCGCGCAAGTGACGCAGGGTCGCGCCAATGCCTAGCGCCACGGACGCGACCTTGTGCGTCGCCAGTGCCAGCGGAAAACTCAGGCCCAGGAAGATCAATGCGGGGAACTGGATCAAGCCGGCACCGCCCCCGGCCAGTGCCGAGAAGGTGTTGGCGAACAGGGCAATCAGGAACAGCAGCAACTGCGTGAGCGGCTCCGACATGAAATAGCTCAGCCCAGCCAGTGCTGGCTCAGCCACATCAAGAACACCATGAAGCTCGCTGCATAGACGGCAGCGATCAGGTCGTCCAGCATGATGCCAAAGCCCCCGTGCACATGCCTGTCGGCAAGGTTCGCGGGGGGTGGCTTGAAAATGTCGAACAGCCGGAACAGGACAAAGCCAACAAGGAGCCAGGCCCATAAAGGCAGTGAGGCGGCCCTGGGCACTGGCAACAGCCAGGGCAGCATCGTGATGAGGTAGGCCACTATCTCGTCCCAGACAATGCCGCCATGATCATGCACGCCAAGCCGGCGCGCACTTTCGCCACACAGGTAGCAACCCAGCAGGAACAATAAGG
>JBFKCG010000040.1:0-16071 GCA_041620675.1 Nevskiales bacterium | reverse complement strand
TCCCGATGGTGGTCGCGAGCGCGTCAATGTTTATTCGTGGGTGGGCTTGATTCCGCTGTTTGCCTGCGAAGTCATTGATGAACGCCTGCTTGCAAAGGTACCGAGATTCCGAAAGCTCCTGGCCGAGCATGCAGGAGGCACGTTCCGGGGCCATGTCATTTGTGCCTGCCCGCATACCATCAATGAACGCGGCGAACATCTCCTGTCCGTAGTCCATGGCGGCTCGCTGACACAAATCCTGCGTCGATTGCTGGACGAAAACGAATTCCTGTCACCGCACGGCATTCGCGCGATCAGTCGCTTTCATGCCGAGCATCGAAACCTCGGCGTGCTCTCCGGCATCGGCAACGCCGTCATCGAATATGTGCCGGGTGAATCCACCTCCGGGCTATTTGGCGGGAACTCGAACTGGCGCGGCCCCATCTGGATGCCGACCAATTACGCGCTGGTGCAGTCCATCGACAAGCTTTACCGATATATGGGTGATGACTTCACCATCCAGGTCTCAGCGCTTGGCAACCGAACGCTGAGTCTGCGCGAGGTCGCCACACTGATCAGCACTCGCTTGATCAGCATGTTCCGGCGCGACGAAAGTGGCCGCCGGCCCTGCATGACGGCAGACAGCCCATTCCAGCATGACCCGCACTGGAAAGAATTAATCCTCTTTTACGAATACTTCCACGGCGACACGGGCCTGGGACTGGGCGCGGCGCACCAGACCGGCTGGACCGGGCTGGTTGCCAACCTGCTCCTGCGCCAGCACGGGCGTGAGTCCGCGGGTCTTGCCAAAAGCTCAATCCTGCGAACGCCCATCCACCGCGGTCGAGCACGTCTGGACCAACTGATGAAACGTATGGGAGAGGTCGCCCGATGAACACAGCGGGTGCCAGAAGTTTATCGCTGCCCAGCCAATGGCCCGCCATCATCACGGTCTACTCCACCGGATTCATGCAAGGCCTAACCCTGGTCAGCTTCCCTGCCAGTGCCACAGTGTTGCGACAGATGCACGGACTGAGCGATGCGCAATATGGAGCCATCTTCCTGCCACAGGTGGGGCTGGCCGTCATTGGTGCCGTGGGTGGCGGTCTGCTTGCCCGTCGGCTTGGACTCAGGACACTGCTCTGGGTCGCGCTGTTGGCCAATGCCGTCTCACAACTGTTACTGGCGCTCACTGCCATGGTCAGCCCCGAGTCTGCCTATACCCTGCTGCTCTCTGGCACGGCCTGCCTGGGCCTCGGTTTTGGTCTTTCTGGTGCGCCATTGAACAGTTTTCCACCGCAGTTCTTCCCGCGACAGCGCAATACCGCCATTGTCGCCCTGCACAGCTTGCTCGGGCTCGGACTGATGGTAGGTCCACTGCTCATGAACGCCTTTGCCTTACAGCAGACTTGGGTTGGCTTTCCCCTGCTGCTCGTGGGGCTTTGTCTGTTGCTGGCTATCTGCGCCCGGCTGTTGCCAATGGCCGAAGAGGCAATAGACGGTGAAAACCGAACCGACGTCGACCATACCGATTCGCCAGTGCGCTCATACAGCTTCTGGGTATTCGTCTTCATCGCCGTGCTGTATGCCTTTGCTGAAGGTACCTTCAGCAACTGGGCAGTGGTCTACCTGCAGGAATCCAAACAGTTACCGACAAGCGTGGCAGCCGCCGCCTTATCCGCATTCTGGGGCGCGCTGGTGGCTGGGCGCCTGCTGGCCTCGGCGTTGGTGCTGCGATTTTCCGCTCAGCACATCTGGCTGACCTTGCCCGTTTTGATGATCCTGACCTTCTTGCTATTGCCTACGGCGAATACGGCGGCGACCGGAATAGGCTTGTTTGCACTCGCTGGCCTTGCCTGCTCGGCCTTTTTCCCCCTCAGCATTGCAATTATCTCCACGCAATTCCCGCAGCATGTGGCCTGGGTGTCCTCGATGCTGATTGCCGCATTGATGGTCGGTGTTGGCCTGGGCTCCTTTACCGTAGGCGCGCTGCGCATGGCCCTGCCCCTTGAGCAGTTGTACGTTCTGTCGTCGGCCTACCCCTTGCTGGTCCTGGCACTGGCGATCGGCCTGTCATGGCGCGGGGCTTTGCGTCCGGTGGCGACTTCAGCAAGGGCTTAGGACATTCCTTGGATTTTCATCTCTGACCAGAAGAAAAACACGACTCAACTACAAACCATGGCATCTCAAATGAAGAAATGGATCAAGATCACCAGCGCAACCCTGATCGTAATGGCGGTTGCTGTGCTTACACTGCTCAAGTTTGGCGTTGGCATGTTCGCCACCCAAGCTGTTTACTCGACGAACGAAGGCGCCATCGACGGCTACGATCCGGTTGCCTATTTCACCGAGGGCAGGCCGGTGAAAGGTTCCGACGAATACACCCATGAATGGCAAGGCGCTAAGTGGAAGTTTGCCTCTGCAAGCAACCGCGCACGTTTCCGTGCCGCACCAGAGGAGTATGCACCACAGTTTGGTGGCTACTGTGCCTATGCCGTGGCGAGCGGGTATACCGCCCGCATCGCTGCCGATGCCTGGGCCATCGTGGATGGTCGGCTGTACCTGAATTTTGATGCCGCAACGCGAGAACAGTGGCAAGCCGATGCCGCCAGGCTGATCAACCGCGCCGAGCAAAACTGGCCCCGCGTTTTGTGGTAACCGGCTTGCGCGAGGACCTTCGGCGCAACGTTGTTGCGCTTATCAGCTTGCTGCTCGCAATCTCGAGCCTCGCCTATATCACTTGGCGCAATGAAACCACCGAAACCCAGCGCAATACCAGCAATGCGGACATTTCGATGGCTCGAGTCCCTGGCAGTACAACAGATATCAGCTATCCATCTGTTGTTTAGCGGTATATATGGAAAAGGATGGTGCCCCGGGCAGGAGTTGAACCTGCGACCTACCGCTTAGGAGGCGGTCGCTCTATCCACTGAGCTACCGGGGCATAAAGGCTGGTGGCGAATGATAAACGTCAGAGAGCCCGCATGGCCAGCAACCACCTTTGAGGACAGCCATCGGCTCACCCGAGCTGAAACAGGACCTCACCCACCACCCTGCCCCTTTCCAAGCAAGGCAATTTTCAGAATGAACACAGGCCGGACAATTTCAATCTTGATGCGTGGCACACAAGGGTTAGCCACAATGAGTTACCAGTCGCTGCATTGAAAGACGTGCCCAAAGCAGGCCCAGAGGCTGCGGAAATCAGCAGCAATCTGTAGGCACCAGCCAAAGCGCTCCCACGACGTTCGGCTCGTTCTTATATGACATAGCCCCTGAGCCCTTCCGATGTTCACTGCATAGGCTGCGACAGTATCCAGAGACCGGCCGTGGTGAACACCACCATCAGCACCAGCATGGGCAATTGACTCACCAATGCCAGCCACCTACCGGGAAACAATCGAAGGGCAACCCGGTGCGACAGGTAAACGCTGATGATGTGTCCCAGCACGATCAGGAACACCTGAACATGCCAGACCGTGCCAGGTTCGGGAATGACCGTGAATTGCAACCAGTCGGCCGTGCCGAACAGGTTCCAGCCCCAGCCAAACGGGTCGGATACAAGGCTTACGATCTTGAATCCCTGTGTCTGAACCAGGGTGTAGTAGTGCGTGATGTTGTAGACCAATGCGATAGGTAAAAGTGGTAGCGCGAATTCCAGCGCAAGCTGCCGGATACTCAAGCCAGATCGGGTCATCCACTTGGCAAGGGCAACAAAGAGCATGTACACGGCCAGATAAATTACCGGCGAAAGCAACAACCAGAAGCTTTGCCATATCGTGAAAAGTCGTGTCATCGCCGGGAACGCTGCAAGCGGGTTATGACCTACCCACTCTTTCAACCCAGCATGGTAAAGATCAACCCAGAACAATTGTTTCCAGATTAGGGTCTCACGCAAGCCATCAAAAGCAGTCGAAGACAGCATGAACAGTACAAATACAAGAATGCCCATGCTTTCGGCTTTATGCGCCAGCAGGCCACTGAATGGCCTGCGCAAGATCAGGCGCGAATTCGTTTTTCCATCACTGGCAGGCTCGTAATCCACGGGTGCCATCCCAGCGATAAGCCGCAGGAAAACACCAAAGAATTCACAATAGCGAAACCAGTCACGCATGCCGACAAGGCCAACACCAAGCAAATTAATAACGCTGTAAGAGGCAAGCAACATTGCCAATGAGGACGGACCGCTTGGCCCAAAAAGTTCGAGCCAGATAAACGCCATGTAGAACATGAGCGCAGGCCAGTGCCCCAGCCATGTTGGATAACTGATTATTCCGCTGACATAGCGCCTCGATAGTCTGCCCAAGGTTGCAGCAATGACACGCCAGGGGTTAATCGCAGAGTACAGGTCGCCAGCTGCCGCGGTGAAATAGGTGAACCCGAGGACAAAAACCACCCAGAAGAAAGTCATATTGAAGTTGGCGTAGGGATTCTTGCTACCAATCCAACCGGTGAGCATGCACAAGAACAAGCCGCTAACGCTTATCACTTTCAGCACATTGATTAGTTGCAGCCGCCTTGCCCAAAGCAACCAAAATGAGCCCGACAGGTCACGAGGAGCTTCACTGCCTTCCTGTGGATGGGCTGTAACGAAATACGCCACGACAAGGAAAGAGGCCACCAACGCAGCAGCAGCCCCCCAGGCATAGAGCCAAAAAGGCACCGGCAGGTTATAAACACGCCCAAACGAGTGGGCAGAAACCATTGCTGGTGCACAAACCAGCAGGATTCCGGCGGCGTGGGCGAGCCTGGGATGCATGCGACCGGCTCAGGCCAAGGTCATTGTGGCATTACTTCGATAACGCCCAGTGCGTGATGGCCCGAATGAGTCTGGCCATGTAACTCATACTCAAAACGGCCGCCGTGTGCGGCTACGAACTTAAGGGTTGCCACAATACCCGGCTCAAGCTGGAGAACAAGGTCATAGCCATGCAGGTGCAACTCGGCCTTTCGGTCACTCAGGAATTCCAGTTCAACCTCGTCTCCCTGCCCGACCTGAATGAGCTTAGGCCCGGACTCATGTTGGCCTTCGCGAATAACAACCCGCGGTGCCTGCATTAAATCAAATTGCTCGTCTGGCAATGCCTGGGAAGCCTGTTCGGACGGATCACCAAGAGGGGCATTGGTTGGATGTTCTGCATCCGAATCCTGCCCAGGCTTGAACTGAAAGAACAGGGTGGCAAGGGCCAGGATCCCAAAAACGATGATAAGCATGCTCGCAATACGCACTTTGACTCTCCCGGCAAGTAATTGGGGTGCCATTTAATGAATTTCTACCACATACACGGTAGGGCGACTTGCGTATTCTAGGCTAGCTTTCCCATCCCGAGAGGCATCCTGCCCCGGTGAATAACCTAGCTTGACGGATATACGCATGCGCAACGCCCTACTGTTGGCACTCTCCCTTATCCTGGCCATGGGCCTGAGCGCCTGTGGCAGCAAAGCCAAGGATGACGATAAAAACAGTGGCAGCGCGACTTCCGCCGCATGTAGTGATGGGCTAGATAATGATGGTGATGGCTTCGTTGATTATCCCGCCGACCCGGGGTGCAGCAGTCCTGGCGATACGGATGAGACCGACCCACCACCACCGCCAGCCTGCTCAGACGGACTGGATAATGACAATGACGGCAAGATCGACTACCCGAATGACCCGGGTTGCACCGATGCCAACGACACTGACGAGGCTGATCCGGTTCCGGCCAAGGCCTGCGCCGATGGCATTGACAATGACAATGATGGAAAGACCGACTTTCCGGATGACCCGGGTTGCGAGAGCGCAGCTGATGACGATGAGACCGATCCCGTCACTCCAGCGGCCTGCTCGGATGGTTTGGATAATGACAATGACGGCAAGATCGACTACCCGAATGACCCGGGATGTGACAATGCCGCCGATGATGATGAGACTGACCCGCCCTCAGTCCCGACCCGCACCCGTTATGAGATGAACAACCAGTGCTGGGCGCTCAAGGCCAATGGTACTGGCAACTTTGTAGTGCGCAACTCAAACGGCTATGCCGCCACGGCAACCAGCATCGACAATGCCGAGCCCTTCTATATGAAGCCCTCGGCGCTAGGCAAATACCTCTTCTACAACCGCAACAGGCAATTGATGTCCACCTCTGGACCCTTGCCACTGCTGCGCAACGTGGCAACGGCGGATGCCACCGATTTCTCCGAATGGACTGTAACCGGAGCTGGCGACACCACCGCATACCCGCCAACTCCGATCTTCAACCGGGAGCCCACCAGCACACAGGTCGCGGCCTATCACAACTTCGTGGACCCTAATCTGAAATTCTCGGCATTTACCGTGCGATCCGATGCAGCCGGCACTAATCTCGCGGTGGAAACCAACACGGGCAACCTCGTCGCCCTGCCGGCAGCGCTCATTTCTGCTCAAAGCTTCAGCTTTGAGCCGCTGGAAATGAGCAAGTGTTCCCAGTTCCCGGAAGCCCAGAGCAACTTCACCGGCGAGCCATTCAAGGGCAAGCGGGCTGACGGTACCGTGCTTGGCCACGCTGACGTGCATGTGCACATCAGTGCCACTACCTTCTTGGGCGGCGCCCACTGGGGCACCCCCTATCACAAGTTTGGCGTTGAACACGCATTGGGCAACTGCAGCCGTGCCCACGGCCCGGATGGCCAGCTCGACCTGGTCGGCGGTGTATTTGGTGCAGATACGGGCAAATTGCCAAACGACTTCCAAAGCGGCCAACCCACTCGTCAGTTTGAGCACGACACTCGGGGTTGGCCCGACTTCCCGGATTGGCCTTCGCGCGACATGCTGACGCACGAAGCCATCTACTGGAAATGGCTTGAAAGGGCATGGGCCTCCGGCCTTCGCGTTGTCGTCAATGATCTGGTCGATAACGAAACACTGTGCGAGTTACAGCGCAATGCTTCAGGTGACCCCCTGCGAGACTGTAACTCCATGAATACCGCTGGCCAGCAGGTTGGCACCATGTATGGCATGCAGGATTACATCGACGCTCAGTATGGCGGACGCGGCAAGGGCTTTTTCCAGATCGTGCATAGTCCCACCGAAGGTCGCAACGTGATCGAGCAAGGCAATATCGCGGTTGTCCTGGGCATTGAAATCTCAGAAGTCTTGAACTGCAAGGTCAAGTACAGCCCATTCCGCACCCAGCAGCCTTTCCAGGAAAATGGCTCTGGCTTTGGTGAAAACTCTTACAGCTGCACCATGGAAGAGGGCAAGCCGAATTCCATCCTCACGCAATTGCAGCGCCTGCATGGCTGGGGCGTAAGGCAGATCATCGCAGTACATGAGTTCGACAACGCTTTTGGCGGTAACGGAATATTTGATGGCCTGGTCCTTAATCTGGGTAATCGCGAAGATACTGGTGGCATGCCATCGGGTGATGTGTCATCCCTGCTGTCACTGATCTCCCCTTCTGCCAATCCGGATCAGTACCGTAGCTTCCTGGAGAATTTGCCGTACAGCGAGACCCCTACCGGCGAGTGGTGGACGACCTACAACTGCCCAAGCCAAGGCCAGGCCGGCTTCACCGGATACCTTTGGGGCAATTCTGGCGGCAGCAAACAGTCCTACCTGTCTCCTGAAGATAACGGATGCACTTTCATGGGCCAAGGCGGTCGTGCGGGTGGACCCACCCCGTGCTATCCAAAGAACAAGAACCAGTGCAATGCCCGCTGGATGACTCCAATCGGCCAATACGCCTTTGGCAAGATGATGGAAATGGGCTTCCTGATTGACTGGGACCACATGGAACTGGGGACTAAAACCCAGCTCCTTGAATTGACCGAGGCACAGGATCCTGTCTACCCAATCGTATCCACCCATGGCACGTTTGGTGGCACCTCAAAAAATCAGGCCACTCGCCTGCTGGCCAATGGTGGCTTTCTCTACCCAA
This sequence comes from Nevskiales bacterium, assembly GCA_041620675.1. GTDB lineage: Bacteria > Pseudomonadota > Gammaproteobacteria > Nevskiales > DATLYR01 > DATLYR01. The sequence goes on along the minus strand of JBFKCG010000040.1, from coordinate 8,197 downwards.
GCAATGGCTCCAGCCGCGGCTTCCGTACCGACATGCAGGAAACCCTGACACTGCACACGGCTGCGATGAACCTGCGTAGCCAGAAAAACCTGCCGCCTTTGCTGTTCGGCTTTGGGTATGGAACCGACACCAACGGCCTGTCGGCGCAAACCAGCCCCCGAGGCAGCATCCCGAGTGGCAAGAACCTGACTTACCCCTTCGACTTCTTCGGGAATGGCGTATTTGCGCGCCTGGACCTATTTAAGGACGAAACGGGGACGCAAGTACCCACCGTAAGTTTCGATATACCAAGCAGTACCGATCTGGATGGGAATGTGAAGCGCACCTGGCAACAGGATATCGACGGCAACGCCCACTACGGCATGTTGAGCGACTTCGTGCAGGAAATCGTGCTGGAGGGTGCTGATAACGACATCAAGCACCTGTTCAATTCTGCCGAGGCCTACCTGCAGACCTGGGAACGCACCGAGGCCGCCAAAGCCGCCATCGTTTCAACTGGGCTGAAGGCACCCAATGAAACATTGATGCCGGTGTTGCGGGCCGCGCCAAGGCTAGATGATTACAACTCAACCGTGCATGGGCTTAAGTAGTCCGACCCCTTTTCCAATCCAGGGGAATTCACCAGAAAAGCCCGTCTCTGACGGGCTTTTCTATATGTCCTGCTGTTACATCGCGCTATAAATAAAAAAACCCGCTGTTTAAGCGGGTTCTCGGTACTTCTGTGACCTTGCTTGGAATTTGAATTGGTGGAGCGGAGGAGGATCGAACTCCCGACCTCTGCATTGCGAACGCAGCGCTCTCCCAGCTGAGCTACCGCCCCAATTCGTCTGCCTTAAGGTCGCGTATTCTAGTGCAGCACGCCAATAAAATACACAAAAGCCCAAACAGCCCTGACATGCACCATCCTGACGCCAGAATCTTGGTTTTTGCCCGGGCACCGGTGGCCGGGGCGTGCAAAACCCGGCTGATTCCCAGTGTCGGGGCCGAGGGGGCCGCGAGGGTACAGCGACAATTGCTGGAGAAAACGCTGGAAACGACGGTGTCCGCTGGCCTGGCACCGGTTGAACTGTGGTGCGAGCCGGACTGCCACCACCCCTTCCTGCAAAGATGCCGTAGCTACTATGGCGTGCGCCTGCAACGCCAGCCCGCGGGTGACCTCGGCCGGAAGATGAGCGAAGCACTGCGCCGGAGCCTGCGCACAGCCCGTTACGCCATTCTTGTGGGAACCGACTGCCCTGCCCTTGCCGCCGTTGACCTGGACAATGCCCTTGTGGCCTTGAAGAACGGCAGCAGCGCCGTCTTTCAGCCTTCTGAAGACGGTGGTTATGTCCTGGTGGGTGCAAGCACGGTTGAGCCACGCCTGTTCCATGGCATTGCCTGGGGCACGCCGACCGTCATGGCTTCGACACGCCAACGCCTGAATCGCGTGCGGCAACCCTGGACCGAGCTGCCGGAGCTGTGGGACCTGGACACCCCATCCGACCTAGCGCGCGCAATTGCGGAAGGTCTACTTAATTAGGCGTTGAAGTACGCGGGTTATCCCGGTGGATCGTCCCGCTCGCGTTTGTTCGCCTCTTCCAGTCCACTACACAGGTACTTGAAAGCATCGTCGATGTTGTCGGTGATATACATCAGGTCCAGATCCTCATCACTGATCAGCCCCAGCTCCGTAAACAGCTTGAAGTTGATCATCTGTTCCCAGAACTTCCTGCCAACCAGTAGCACCGGAATCTTCTCTTTCTTTCCGGTCTGGATCAGCGTCAGCACCTCAAACAACTCGTCCATGGTGCCAAACCCGCCGGGGAAAATGACCAAGCCCTTGGCCAGCTTCAGGAACCAGAACTTGCGCATGAAGAAGTAGTGAAATTCGAGGTCCAAAGGAGGACTGATGTGTGGGTTACTTTCTTGCTCGAATGGCAGGGAGATATTCAGGCCCATGGACAGCGCCGGGTTCTCCTCGGCCGCACCCCGATTCGCGGCCTCCATGATGCCCGGCCCTCCACCAGTGCAAATATAAAAACGGTTTTCGCCCTGATGTGCCTCCGTGGTCCATTTTGCGACCCGACGTGCCAGCTGTCGTGCCATGTCGTAATAGTCCATGCCATCAGGGGTGGCCGTAACCCCCGGCTTCATTCGCGCCGAGCCAAAGAAAATCACCGCGTTGTGCACACGCATCTTGTGGAAGCGCGACTGCGGCTCCAGGTACTCCGCCATCATGCGCACCATGCGCGCTTCAGGCGCCATCAGAAAATCCTGGTTCTTGTAAGCCTTCATGCCAACCCCCACCTCTATGGATAGTCCCAGTATAAACAGGCATTTACGACAGCAGTATTGGGCCCTTGAAAAACCCGCAAATGCCCACATTTAAATACCTGCGGGTGAACAACCCGAAACAGGTTAAACGTGCAAGGAGAGACAACCATGAACGTCAGACTATATGAACCCAACCGGCTGCTGAGCCAGTTGCACAACGAGGTCAATCGCTTGTTCGAGCCCTCGTGGTCAGGCCTATCGGACCTGTCGAGTGCGGACTCTGGATGGGCGCCCTCGGTGGACATCCGCGAGGATGATTCGCGCTATCTGATCCATGCCGACGTACCCGGCGTTGAGTCCAAGGACATTGAAGTGACACTTGAGCATGGCGTCCTCACCATCGCGGGTGAACGCAAGGCAGACAAGGAAAGCGAAGGCAATGGCTACCGCCGGATCGAGCGCTATCGTGGCCGCTTCGTACGCAGCTTCGCGCTACCGGATACGGCAGATGCCGACAAGGTAGACGCTAAAGTCAAGGACGGCGTGTTAGAGATTTCCATCAACAAGAAGGAAAGCAGCAAGCCACGCCGCATCGCGGTGAAGTCCTGATGCCAGAAGCCTCTTGCTCAGCCAAGAGGAACCCGGGGCGCAGTTCGCTGCGCCCCGTTTTTACCCGATTTGACCTGAGTCATTTTCAGGCCGCCGGGCATGATGAACGATAAGCAGGTGACGAACTGTTGATTAGTTAGGTAACCCGACATGCGCATGGACAAGTTCACAAGCCGGTTGCAAAGCGCTCTCGCAGACGCGCAAAGCATGGCTGTGGGGCGTGACCATACGCAGATCGAGCCAGTGCACCTGCTGCTTGCACTGCTCAACCAGCAAGGTGGCACCCTGACCCCACTGCTGTCACAGGCCGGAATCAACCTGCCTGCCCTGCGCAATGAATTGAACAGCATTTACGAAGGGCTGGCACGCCTGCAGGACGGCAGCGGCGAAATCGCACTCAGCCAGGAACTGGCACGCGTCCTGAATGTCGCTGACAAGCTCTCGCAGGAGCGCAAGGACCAGTTCATTTCCAGCGAGCTGGTATTGCTGGCCATGGCCCAGGACAAGGGAAGCGTGGGCGAGGCCCTGCGCAAGGCCGGCGCCACCAAAGCCTTGCTGAACAAGCATATTGATGAGGTTCGCGGCGGGCAGTCCGTGAACGACCCCAATGCCGAAGACCAGCGCCAGGCCCTTGAGAAGTACACCATCGACCTTACTGCCCGCGCGGAATCCGGCAAGCTGGACCCGGTGATTGGGCGAGATGACGAGATTCGTCGTGTCGTGCAGGTCTTGTCGCGCCGCACCAAGAATAATCCGGCGCTGATTGGCGAACCAGGCGTAGGCAAGACCGCGATTGTCGAGGGACTCGCGCAACGCATCGTAGACGGCGAGGTCCCCGAAGGCCTCAAGAACAAGCGACTACTGTCGCTTGACCTGGGCGCCCTCATTGCCGGCGCCAAGTACCGCGGTGAATTCGAAGAACGACTGAAAGCCGTCCTGAACGATCTCGCCAAGCAGGAAGGTCAGGTCATCCTCTTTATTGACGAGATCCACACCATGGTTGGTGCAGGCAAGGCCGAAGGCGCCATGGACGCCGGCAACATGCTCAAGCCTGCACTGGCCCGCGGTGAATTGCACTGCGTCGGTGCCACCACCCTCGACGAATACCGCAAGTACATTGAAAAGGATGGTGCGCTGGAACGTCGCTTCCAGAAAGTTTTGGTGGACGAGCCATCGGTAGAGGACAGCATCGCCATCCTGCGTGGCCTGAAAGAGCGCTACGAGGTCCATCACGGCGTGGATATCACCGACGGCGCCATCATCGCCGCGGCCAAGCTGTCGCATCGCTACATCACCGATCGCCAGTTGCCAGACAAGGCGATTGACTTGGTGGACGAAGCCGCCTCCCGCATACGAATCGAGATTGATTCCAAGCCGGAAGCCCTGGACAAGCTGCACCGGCGACTGATCCAACTCAAGATTGAGCGCGAGGCCGTGAAGCAGGACAAGGACGAAGCCTCTAAAAAGCGATTGGCCAAGCTCGACGAGGACATCGCCAAGCAGGAACGCGAATACAGTGACATGGAGGAAATCTGGAAGGCCGAGAAGGCCAGTGTTTCCGGCGCTGCCACCATCAAGGAAGCCCTCGACAAGGTCAGGGTCGAGATGGAAGCTGCGCGACGCGCGGGCGACCTGGCAAAGGTGGCCGAGATCCAGTACGGCCGAATCCCCGAATTGGAAGCCAAGCACAAGGCGGCTGCGGAAACCGAGCAGGAGACCTTCAAGCTGTTGCGCAACAGCGTCACCGAGCAGGAGATTGCGGACGTCGTCTCGCGCTGGACTGGAATCCCTGTTTCCAAACTTCTCGAAGGTGAGCGCGACAAGCTCTTGCGCATGGAAGAAGCGCTGCACCAGCGCGTCATCGGCCAGGACGAGGCACTCGTTGCGGTGGCAGACTCGATTCGCCGCTCGCGCGCGGGACTGTCAGACCCCAACCGCCCGATTGGCTCCTTCCTCTTCCTTGGGCCCACCGGCGTCGGCAAGACCGAATTGTGCAAGGCGCTGGCTGACTTCCTGTTCGACACGCAGGAAGCGATGGTGCGCATCGACATGTCGGAATTCATGGAGAAGCACTCGGTTGCACGCCTCATCGGTGCCCCGCCCGGCTACGTCGGTTACGAGGAAGGCGGCTACCTGACCGAGGCGGTTCGCCGTAAGCCCTATTCCGTGATCCTGCTCGACGAGGTCGAGAAGGCGCACCCGGAGGTCTTCAACGTCCTGCTGCAGGTGCTGGATGACGGACGCCTGACTGACGGCCAGGGCCGCACCGTGGATTTCCGCAATGCCGTCATTGTCATGACCTCGAACCTCGGCTCACAGCTTATCCAGGAATTGGCTGGCGACGAGAACTATTCGGAGATGAAGGCCGCCGTCATGACCGTGGTCCAGAAGGAATTCCGGCCTGAGTTCCTGAACCGCATTGATGAAGTCGTGGTCTTCCACCCGCTGGCCCGCGACCAGATCCGCGAGATCGCGCGCATCCAGACCAGCCACCTGCGTGATCGCCTGCGTGAGCGGGACATTAATATTGAGATCTCGGATGCCGCGCTCGACAAGCTGGCTGCCGTCGGCTTCGACCCGGTCTATGGTGCCCGGCCGCTCAAGCGTGCCGTCCAGACCCTGATCGAGAACCCGTTGGCCAAGCGTATCCTGCAGGGCGAGTTCGGACCGGGTGAGACTGTCCATGTGGATGCCAAGGGCGATTCACTGAGCTTCGAGGCAACCCAAGGGGTCGCTGCCAGCTGACTTTTTTCGTCACACAAACGCCTGATGATCTCAACAAGGCGTGCTAGTCTATTGACCATGGCGCAGTAGCCCGGTGGCTACCTAAATCCACATAGCACAGTGGCGCCGAACCTGGATATCGCGTGGCCCTGCACAAGTTCACGATCATCATCTCACTCTCGTGTTTATACTGGCTGAGTCCGGCACTATCAGCCCCCAGCACCAGCCCACCGACCGCATCTCAAGCCAAGCAGCCGCATGCTGAGGCGGCACGGCCAACTGCCAAACCCGGCAACAAGGCCGCGCAGTCACTGAATCAGGCTGCTGCCACACCAGCCAAAACCCAGTTATCCAAGAAAACGGCGGCGCCAGCCGCGGTGAATCGTCCCCTGCCCGAGAAACCAACGCTGCAGGAGATGCGGGACTGGATCGAGGAAATGAAGACGCGCGAGCGCGGGCCCTTCAAGCATATTCGCTGGTTCTGCAAGGATGGCAAGATCCTGGAACCTTCGCCATTTGCCTGTGAGCCCTATGGCGGCGGTGTCCAGCACGGCGAGTGGACTGACAAGACCAAGAAAATACGCGAGATGGGTTTCCCTATCGCCAATGTCCTGGCCGACCTCAAGCCTGAGCAAGTCATCGGCTGGGATGCCGATGCCAGCTTCCTGCCTTTCCTGCTCATGGAAAAGTTCCTGATTGATTTTGACGATGGTTGGGTTTTTCGCCGGGCCCGCTTCTATCGGGGCGCCTTGCAGGACTACAACGAGCAGGATGTCGCCACCGAGATTCTCTTGGCCATGCTGGGCGACCCTGTCTGGCGTGAACAGTTTGCCCCGCTGCGTGAGGCGGCACGACTGCTCCCGCATGGGGTTTCCACCAATGTGCTGACGCAGATTCGCGGCCTGTCTACAACGATTGCTGAGAAAGATCCTGGCTTCTCCAACCTTCGCGACAAGATTCATGTCGCCCCGGACGCGCGTGATGCCCAACGGGTTCGTGACTATGCTGCCGGCAATAAGGCCAAGCCCACGTTACTGGAAGAATATGCGCGGCTGATCGAATCCATCGACAAGGCCTATGCCCTGAAAACCTTGCCGTCCGCGCTGGAGGATCTTGGCAAGCGCGTCGGCAACGACGTGCTCAAGGCAAGGATTGCCGAGATGAGTGCCGAGCTCCAGGCCAGGCCGGCGGCGGAAGACCAGTTCAGGCTCAGCGCGGATGTGCTGGTTTTCATTCGTGAGAACCTGCTGGACCTGGGCAGGACTCGCGTCCGCCTGCAGGCCATGGATGTCAGCCTTGTGGCAGAGGTCAATGCTTTCACCGCGAGCCGGGAACTGCTGCAGGCACTGCCCCAGGCCAGCCGTAGCAAGCGACTGGCCTGGATGGGGCTCTCGGCAAGGGCGCTGTATGGCCTGGGCCTGCTAACCCAACGTGAACATGACGAGATCCATCGATCCCTAGCCAGGCTTCCTGCCGGCCGCACGGTGACAGTTGATACCTACCGCAGCGAGCTGCAATACCTTGAACGCCCACCCGGCTGGTCCGCGCGCCGGCTGGCCTATCATTTTGGGGACGCCATTGATCGCATGAAGCCGCTGGAGCCCATGATCGAAATGTATGTGCCGGATCGCCTGCGCTCCAGTCCCATGCTGTTCTATTCCAGCGTCCTGGAGTCATTGGTCGAAGACGCGGCTCGCCTGAGCGGGGTCGAGCATAGCCTCTTCAACCAGAAGGTTGGAACGGGCCTGCGCCGCCTGAACCCTGGCATTGCACGAGGGGTGCTGTATACCAAGGCTGAAACCGAACCTCAGGTGACAGACGGTACAGCTGCCATCTGGCTGGTGCCGGAAACCACCGCTGACTTGCCCGCCGTGGCTGGCATCCTGACCGCTGAGGAAGGCAATGCACTCTCACACGTGCAGCTGCTGGCACGTAATCTCGGCATTCCAAACGTCGTCGTCGGCCGCAACCTGATTGACAGCTTGCAGAGCCGACGCGGCAAGACCATCGTATTGGCAGCCAGCCCCGCAGGCGTGGTACGGATCGAAGATGATGGCCCGCAATGGGCGGGCCTGCTTGGCCTCGCCAGCGGGCAGGAAGCCTCGCGACAGTACATCACTGTCGACCTACAGAAACTGGATTTGAGCCAAACCCGTTTCATTCCCACCAGCCAGTTAAGTGCCACCGATTCAGGCCGCAGTGTCGGACCCAAGGCTGCGCAGGTTGGTGAGCTCAGCAAACAGTTTCCCGGTCAGGTATCGCCGGGCCTGGCGATCCCGTTTGGCATCTACCGTGCAATGCTTGATCGCCCACGAGAGCCTGGCAAGCCACAGACCATGTTTGCCTGGATGCAGGCACAGTACGCCGAGATGGCATTGTTGGCCCCCGGGCCCAGGGCCGAGCGTCAGCTTGAGTTTTTGTCCACCATGCGTGCCTGGATAGGCAAGCAGGAGCTGGATGATGCACAGAAGGCCGCGCTGCGCACTGCCATGAGGGACACCTTCGGCGAGGAAGGCAGTTATGGTGTATTTGTGCGTAGTGACACCAACATCGAGGACCTTCCGGGCTTTACCGGCGCAGGGCTGAACAAGACCGTTCCCAACGTGGTGGG
>JBFKCG010000039.1:0-16084 GCA_041620675.1 Nevskiales bacterium | reverse complement strand
TCGTGGAAAATCACGGCCGCCAACTCCGTCTCCGACCAGCGCAGCATGGTGTTCAGGACTGGATCCGAGAACCAGCCCAGCGTTGAATACGCCGCGACACCGCCGACATAGACGTCGTGTCCAATCGCCTGCAACTCTGCGGCATAGGCCCTGGCCTCGGATTCTTCGTAATACCCTCGGTAAGCCAGGCAACCCACCAGCGGGAAGCAGGACTGGATCGCCTTGAGCTCGAACGGGGGCGCGGCGAACACATTCCACAACACGTAGGGCCGGCCAAGGTCTGCGTAGCTGAGATAACTGCCGTTGTCCGGCAATCCCAGCTCAGTCACCGCAAACTGACGGATCTGGCCCACCTGCTGCAAGCGCTCGCGGGTCGCGGGCTTGATGCCGGGATCGGCCAGTGCCTGCTGGAGCGGCACGCGCTTGTGCATGAGCTCAATGTGGCCACCTGCAGTCTGGCTGTAATAGCTCAGTGAGGCACAGCCCAGTAGCGTCAGTGACAGGCAGGCCACCAGTATTCGCATCAGTCGATGCTCTGTCGCACGTTGGCGTGCACTGTGGCCAGCAACCAGTCAACCGTTGCCTGCCACGCCTGCTGCGTCATATCAGGAGAAAAGAAGCCAAAATGACCCAGCTGCGATACGCCAAGATGCTCGGGTGCGATACGCATGATTTGCACATCCGCATTCTCGAAGTCGGTCGCCAGCGCACGCACCGCCTCAATCGGGGCGTAGTAAGCATCATCCTCGAAGGCGTAGAAGCGCATACGGCCGCGGTAACTGCGAAAGTAGTTCCTCCCCGAAGGGTCAGAATCATCGCTGGCGAAAGTCGGCGAGCGACACCAGCGCGCCCAATTCAGCGCCACCCGCGGCGGCAGGTCTTCCGAGTAATCGGTCTGGTAGCGGGGATAGCGCCCCATCAAGCGCGCGAACACGGGAATCTGGATATACCAGCGCAACAGCAGTCGCGGCCAGTCACGCAGGCGAAAGTGACGCCAGTAGCCAGAGTGGGATGCGATCGCCAATTGCGCCCATACCCGCCAATTATTATGCGCAAGGCCCAGCAGCGCACCGCCGCTGGAATGGCTGACGCAGACGAGCCGATGCCGGGGATACTGGCTATTGATCCATTCGATGACGCCCGCCAGGTCCTGCTCACCCCAGTCCTGCATGCAGGGGGCAGCCCCCTCCCAACCCGCATCAGTACTGTCACCTATGCCACGATAGTCATAGGTGACGACATAGAAGCCGCAACTTGCAAGAAAGCGTGCGTAGCACTCGTAAAATTTGCGCCGGATTCCGATGGCGGAATTGATCTGGACCACCACCTTTCTTTCCTTGCCGGTGGGAAGAAAGAGCGTGGCCGCCAGCAAGTGGCCATCTAGCGCTGGAATCGTCAGCTGTCGCTTCAACATGCCGGGCTAGCTTAGCCTTTCCAGCCGAGCGTCGACGGCACTACCTGCGTTTCGCCTGCAGCTTCAGGCGCAGTGCGTTGAGCTTGATGAAGCCATCTGCATCCTTCTGGTTATAACGCCCCGCGTCGTCCTCAAAGGTCGAGATCGCTGCATCGAACAATGAGTCAGCTTCGGACTTGCGACCCACGATGCTGACGTTGCCCTTGTAAAGCTTCAACCGCACCACGCCATTCACATGCGCCTGCGAGTCATCAATCATGGCCTGGATCAGTTCTCGCTCCGGACTCCACCAGTAGCCGTTGTAGATCAGGCTGGCGTAGCGTGGCATCAGCTCGTCCTTGAGGTGTGCCACCTCGCGATCGAGCGTGATCGATTCAATGGCGCGGTGTGCCTTGAGCATGATGGTGCCACCCGGCGTTTCGTAGCAGCCACGTGACTTGATGCCAACATAGCGGTTCTCGACGATATCGAGCCGGCCGATGCCATGGCGACCGCCGGTCTGGTTCAAGGCATCCAGCACGGCATAGGGCGTCATCGTCTTGCCATTGATGGCTACGATGTCGCCTTTTGCGTAGGTCAGCTCCAGGTATTCTGCCTGATCCGGCGCATTTTCCGGTGAGGTGGTCCAGCGCCACATGTCCTCCTCGGACTCCGCCCAGGGATCTTCCAGCACACCACCTTCGTAGGAGATATGCAGGGCATTGGCATCCATCGAATAGGGGCTTTTCTTGCCTTTCTTCTGAATGGGGATGCCATGCTGCTCGGCATAAGCCAGCAGCTTCTCGCGTGAGTTCAGGTCCCATTCACGCCAGGGCGCAATGACCTGGATGCCGGGTAGCAGCGCATAGGCGCCAAGTTCGAAGCGCACCTGGTCATTACCCTTGCCAGTGGCACCATGTGAGATGGCCTCAGCCCCTGTCTGCCGCGCAATATCCACCAGGCGCTTGGCGATCAACGGCCGTGCAATTGATGTGCCGAGCAGGTATTCGCCTTCATAGATGGCGTTGGCGCGAAACATCGGGAACACGAAGTCGCGCACGAATTCCTCGCGCAGGTCATCGATGAAGATTTCCTTTACGCCGAATTGCTCGGCCTTGGGCCGCACACTATCGAGTTCCTCTCCCTGCCCGATATCAGCGGTAAAGGTCACGACCTCACACTGGTAGGTATCCTGCAGCCACTTGAGGATGACCGAGGTATCAAGACCACCGGAATAGGCGAGCACTACTTTCTTGATTTTCTTCGTCATGGACAAATCCGGAAACTGGCGGGAAGGCGCGTGATTATACGCGGCAGCCCAAGCAGGCGCAGCCACCCCCGCCCTGTACTACTCAGCTCCCCCGCCCAGAGGGTGTGTCTTCCAGGGCCCGAGGCCCGTGATCTGCGCCACCGTAGCCTCCGGGAAATATACGAAGTGATGGCTGTGGGCCGGGTTGACGTAGTAGCTGCCAGGCCCGAAATAGACCAGTCGCGCCATGTCAAAGCGATCACCGAAACCCACTGCAATTCTCCCGGACAACACCGTCACGCGCTCATCTCGGGGGTGCCAGTGCGGCGGCAGGCGGGTTTCCGCAGGAATTTTCAGCCGGATCGTGAACAGCCCTTCGGATTTCGGGTCCCCTTCCAGCACCATTAGCTTGGCACCTGTGGGCATAGGTGCCGGTGCATCAACCCATGCCGGCGAATCACCTGCAATCTGGATCGCACCCGCAGGCACAACATCTGGTTCGCCCAAGTCATTGGCATCCGCAATCGGGGCCATGGCAGCGCTGAGCATCAGTATGGTTAGTCGCCTAATTCTCATGTGTGAATCCTAGCATTGGTTGGCTGTGCGATAATTTCGGGCTTATGGATATCCTCACCCTGACCCAGCCCGACGATTGGCACCTGCACTTACGCGACGGCGACGCACTCAGGAGCGTACTGCCACATACCGCCGTTCAGTTTGCTCGCGCCATCGTCATGCCCAATCTCAAGCCGCCTGTCACGACGACAGCGTCGGCGCTGGCCTACCGGGAACGCATCCTTGCCTCATTGCCGGCAGGCTCGTCATTCGAACCCCTGATGACCCTGTACCTGACGGATCGCACGTCGCCAGATGAGGTCATGCGCGCCAAGGCCAGCGGATGCATCCACGGCATCAAGCTCTACCCGTCGGGTGCCACCACGAATTCTGATGCCGGCGTGACCGACCTGAGACATTGCCAGGCGGCACTGGAGACAATGCAGGAAATCGGATTGCCACTGCTCATTCATGGTGAGGTGACAGACCACACGGTGGACGTGTTTGAGCGTGAGGCTCGCTTCATCGATGACGTGCTGACACCCCTGCAGTCACGACTACCGAAACTCAAGATCGTTCTTGAGCACATTACAACGCGTGAAGCCGTGCAGTTTGTCAGCTCAGCGCCCGACCTCGTTGCGGCGACCATCACACCGCAACATCTCTGGTACAACCGTAACGCGCTGTTTGTGGGCGGCATTCGACCACACTACTACTGCCTGCCGGTGCTCAAGAAGGAACCGCACCGCCTAGCCGTGCTGGAAGCGGCCATCAGCGGCAATCCGAAATTCTTCCTGGGCACGGACAGCGCGCCGCATGCGCGCCACACCAAGGAAAGCAGCTGCGGTTGTGCCGGGATGTATTCTGCCCACGCAGCCCTCGAATTCTATGCGACGGTGTTTGAACAAGCTGGCGCCCTGGACAGGCTAGAAGCATTTGCCAGCTTCCACGGTGCGGACTTTTACGCACTTCCACGCAATAGCCGGACAATTACTTTGAAACGCGAGACCTGGACGGTGCCAGCAAGTTATCCGTTTGGCAAAGATGAGCAAATCGTTCCGATGTGTGCCGGTGAGACCCTGCCGTGGCGGCTGGCCAGTACCGATGGGTAATTCTCCTGCTACGCCCATGGCGCGCCGGTTCCGTGGTTTCCTGCCGGTGGTGGTTGATGTGGAGACCGGCGGCTTCAATCCAAAAACGGATGCGCTGCTGGAGATTGCTGCCGTTATCGTCAGCATGGGCGACAACGGCGACTTACAGCCGCATGAAACACTCAGTTATCACGTCAAGCCCTTCGCCGGCGCGAATATCGAAGCGGCTGCGCTCAAGGTCAACGGCATTGATCCCTGGCACCCGCTACGGCCGGCCCTGGATGAAAAAGAAGCATTAAGCCGAATTTTCAAGAGTGTGCGTGAAGCGATGCAGGCATCCGGTTGTACGCGCGCGGTGCTGGTGGGGCATAACGCCAGCTTCGACCACAGCTTTCTCTATGCCGCTGCCGAGCGCGCCGGCATCAAGCGCAATCCCTTCCACCCTTTCAGTACCTTCGACACCGTTACGCTCGCCGGTGTGGCCTGTGGCCAAACCGTGTTACGTCGCGCGGCTGAGGCGTTTGGGATTCCCTGGGATGACCAGGCCGCGCATTCCGCCCGCTATGACACCGAGCGTACCGCCGAGCTTTTCTGCCATATCGTCAACCGCTTCCGGCCCTTGTTTGAGACTGCGCATCCCGTGCCTGACGCGGCCATTCCGGAAGCCACGCCAGAATCCGCGCCATGAAAAAATTCGCCAAAAGACTGCTGCTGTCCCTCTTGCTGCTCATCCTCCTTGCGACGATTGTGCTCGCCACCACCCTGCGCCTGCGCTACGGTGGCGGTGACAGCTTCCCGGATCGCAGCACCGTGCCCCTGCTACCGGCCAGTGTGCTGGAAACGGTCGCCAACCTTGACACGCCCCCCGGCAACATCGCGGTTTCAGCCGAGGGCCGAGTATTCGTGAGCCTGCACCCAGAGGCACGCCCCGAAATCAAGGTGGCGGAGATCGTGGAGGGTCGTGCCGTGCCCTACCCGGACAGGAGTTACCAGACCGGTGACAAGAACCCACGCCGTTTCTTGAGCGTGCTGTCCCTGCGAATTGACCGCCAGAATCGTCTATGGACCCTGGATAATGCCGACCACGGCATCAAACCCGGCCGCCTTCTCGCCTTTGACCTGGCAACCCGAGAGCTCGTCCATGAGTATGTATTCCCGAAGGAGATTGCCGGTCTAGGCTCGCACCTGAATGACTTCCAGGTCTCGCCAGACGGGCGTTACATCTATATCGCCGACGCCAGTTTCTTCGCCAAGACACCCGCCCTGATTGTTTATGACCTGCAGCGAGGCACCACGCGGCGACTGCTCGAAGGCCAGGCCTCGGTGACCGCTGAACCTTATATCCCCGTGGTACAAGGACGGCCCATGGTGGCACTCGGGCTGGTCGCGATTCGTCCCGGCGTGGACTCGATCGCGCTGGATCACCGTGGCGAATGGCTCTATTTCGCACCGGTGACCAACAATCACATGTATCGGGTGCGAACCAGTGACCTGCTGGATACATCGCTGGAGCCGGAAGCCCTCGCCTTGCGCGTGGAGAATTATGCGCTCAAGACCATGAGCGACGGCATTACCATGGATCTGCAGGACAATATCTTCATCAGTGATTTGGAGCATTCCGCGATCCTGAAGCTGGACCCGCAGCGTCGCCTCACCACGCTGATCAAGGATCCGGCCTTGCGCTGGCCGGATGGCTTCAGCTTTGGCCCCGATGGCTGGCTTTACGTAACCTGCAGCAGCCTGCATCAGGTCATTGGTCTGCCACCCTCGAGCGTCCGCAAGCACGCGCCCTACCAGATTTTCCGTTTCCGCCCAGGCACCGAGGGCATTCCGGGGCACTGATCAGCCCCCCCTCACACATCACTGGTATGTGAGGTCTTCAGTGCCAGAATCCGCACTAAAGGCCGGTTCTGTCACGTACAATACTGGCGCCATTACTCCGGATTTCTCCTCATCACATGCCACTGGTAACACGCCCCCTCGCATTCCGTTCGCTTGGCTTGCTGATGGCCTGCAGCTTGGCCTTGCCAGCGACTGCCCATTCGTTCGGATTCAATGACGTCTCGAAGCGCGCCCAGACCCTGGCAGAAAAACCCTGGCAACAACCCAAGAACGAGTTGCCGAAATCCTTGCGTGAGCTGAGCTACGACCAATACCGTGACATTCGTTTCAAGCCCGAGCGCTCCCTGTGGCGACGCAATGGCTCTCCCTTTGAAATCCAGTTTTTTCACCCAGGCTTTTTATACGCCAACCCGGTCAAGCTTCATGTCGTGACCGACCAGGGCGTACAAAAGCTTAAGTTCCGCCACGAAGACTTTGATTACGGTGCCAACACACTGGATACCGATGACTTCGAGGATCTGGGCTATGCCGGCTTCCGTGTGCACTACCCAGTCAACCATGCCCGCTACAAGGATGAAATTGCGGTGTTCCTGGGTGCCAGTTATTTCAGGGCACTGGGCAAGAACCAGCTCTACGGATTGTCCTCGCGCGGGCTTGCTGTCGATACCGCCTTGATGTCTGGCGAGGAATTCCCGGCCTTCACCGAGTTCTGGCTGGTATGGCCGGCAGCCAAGTCCGGTGAACTGGAAATCTACGCGCTGCTGGAGTCCAAGCGCGTGACGGGGGCTTATCGCTTCGTCTTGCGACCCGGCAATGAAACCCAGATGGAGGTTCGCGCAAAGCTGTTCCCGCGCAGCCGCATTGAAAAACTTGGTATCGCGCCACTAACCAGCATGTTCATGTTTGGCGAGAACCAGCCCTCTGCGGAAGAGGACTATCGACCCGAGGTTCATGATTCCGATGGTTTGCTGGTGCACACCAGCAATGACGAGTGGGTCTGGCGGCCGCTGGTGAACCCGAAACGCTTGCTGGTGACCTCGTTTGAGCTGACCAACCCGCGCGGGTTTGGCCTCATGCAGCGCGACCGCGACTTCGATCACTACCAGGACCTGGAAGCGCGTTATGAACGTCGCCCAAGCGCCTGGGTGACGCCCAAGGGTGACTGGGGCAAGGGCCGGGTGGAACTGGTCCAGATTCCAACGCCTGATGAAACCAATGACAACATCGTGGCTTATTGGGTGCCCGAGCAGGGTTCGGAACCTGGCCAGCCCCTGGATTTTCGATATCGTCTGGACTGGCAACTTAACACCCTGACGCAGCCACCGCTGGCGACAGTCCGGCAGACACGCCGCGGCCACGGTTATCGCAAGGAGGCCTCTGACAACCTGCGATTTATCCTGGATTTTGATACCAGCAGCCTGAAAAAGCATGGCAGGAATATCAAACCCGAGGCGGCAATCTGGGCGAGCGAGAACGGCGAGATCCTGGAAAAACAATCTTTCCGCAATGAAGCAGACGACAGTTGGCGAGTATCCTTCCTGCTCAAGCGCAAAAGCGAGGAACCCGTCGAGATGCGCGTTACGCTGCGCGCAGATGACAAGATAGTCTCGGAGACTTGGAGTTACGTGCTGCCCTGATGAAACCGCAGTGAATACCGAGCCTACAGCCCGGAACTTGGCCGAGCACCGATTGACCCGATATCTGGCGAGACTCCCCCTCGTTGACAGTCGCCGTCAGAAGCTCATTGAACTCGCATTGGCGGGTGACGGTAACCCCTATGCCCAGCTGCACGATGCCCTGACAGGTAGCCCGGCAGAGGGCACCGATCCGATCTCCTCACGCTCGATTGCCTCACGTATCGCACTCCAGCATCCCGATGCGCCTCTCCAGCGTGATCGTTACGGGCGACCTCGCCTGTTGATGACACCAGCACTGGCACGTAGCCGCATGCGGCCTCAACCGCTGGACCGTCAGCCACTACGACGCCTCTGGCGCTGGCTCAAGTCGCGCCTGCTCGGCCGGCGCAATTTAATGGTCCCAGCTGAGGATGAGCGTGTGACGCCGGCCCAACGCCATCCATGGCAGGGTCAGGCGCTCTTGCGCAGGCTGGTACTACTGGCATTAATCCTGACCCAGACGGCAGTGGCAACCTGGTTCATGGCGGCCGTCTTGCCCTACCACGGAGCCCATTGGCTTGAGGCGACCCTGCTGGTGGTTTACGTGATCCTGTTTGCCTGGGTATCCGCCGGATTCTGGACCGCGTTATCAGGCTTCCTGGTTCTGGCGACCGGATGGGATCGTCACGCCATCTCCCGAAGTCCCGTAACAGCACTTGGTGACGAGGCACGTACTGCCATCCTGATGCCTATCTGCAATGAGGATGTGGCACGCGTCTTTGCCGGCCTGCGCGCCACCTACACCTCGTTGGCTCGCACGGGAGAATTGGCCAAGTTCGATTTCTATGTCCTAAGCGACAGCTCCGAGCCCGATCTGCGTGTGGCAGAGATCGAGGCCTGGCTTAAGCTGTGTGAGGACGTCAGAGGCTACGGCCGCATCCACTACCGACGGCGCCAGCTGAGGATCAAGCGCAAGAGTGGGAATATCGCTGACTGGTGCCGTCGCTGGGGATCCGCTTATCGCTATATGGTCATCCTGGATGCGGACAGCGTGATGAGTGGGGCCTGCCTGGTCAAGCTGGCGCAACTCATGGAAGCCAACCCGAATGCCGGGATCATCCAGACCGCGCCCCAAGCGGCTGGACGTGAAACCCTCTACGCACGAATCCAGCAATTTGCAAACCGTGTCTACGGTCCCTTGTTCACCGCCGGACTTCATTTCTGGCAATTGGGCGAGTCCCACTACTGGGGTCATAACGCAATCCTTCGCGTTGCGCCATTCATGGAACATTGTGCACTTGGGCGGCTGCCCGGCCGTGGCGCGCTGGCGGGTGAAATCATGTCCCACGACTTTGTAGAGGCGGCCTTGATGCGTCGAGCAGGCTGGGGCGTGTGGATGGCCTACGACCTTCAGGGCAGTTATGAGGAAATGCCGCCCGCCCTGCTGGATGAACTCAGGCGCGACCAGCGCTGGTGCCAGGGCAACCTCCAGAATTTCCGCCTGTTCTTGGCACAAGGCCTGCACCCGGCCCATCGCGCCGTATTCATGACCGGTGTCATGGCTTACCTGTCGGCGCCGCTGTGGTTCCTGTTTCTGGTGCTGTCCACTGCCCTGCTGGCTGTCCACACGCTAGTGGATCCAGTTTATTTCACTGAACCCAACCAGCTATTTCCGATCTGGCCACAGTGGCGACCTGAATGGGCCTTATCCCTGTTTGCGGCCACCGCTGGATTGCTGTTCTTGCCCAAGTTCCTGGCCGTTCTACGCTTGCTGATCCACCCAAGATTGTCCAGGCTTTATGGGGGTTCGGGTCGCTTGCTGGACAGCCTGATCGTGGAGTCCTTGTTCTCGGCCCTGCTGGCGCCCATCCGCATGCTGTTTCACGCGCGCTATGTCACGATGGCAATGCTCGGCCGCGCAGTGAAGTGGCAGTCCCCACCACGCGATGACGCGGAGACACCCTGGTCCGAGGCAATTCGCCGACATGGGGGTGACACCGTACTGGGACTCGTCTGGGCAGCCGGTGTGTACTGGCTTAATCCGGGCTTCTTGTGGTGGCTACTGCCAATTGTTGGCAGCCTGATGATCTCGATACCCCTATCCGTATGGTCGAGCCGCGTAGGCCTGGGAAGGCGATTTCGCCAGCATCGAGTATTCCTCATACCTGAGGAATCCCAGCCCCCGCGAGAACTCCGCTGGACCCGCAGTGCATTGCGCAGACAACCTGCCCTGACTCAGGGTTTTATGCGTGCGGCGGTCGATCCCATTACACAGGCCGTCATCGGTGCCGCCGGCCGCCCCCGCATATTGCCTGCCAGAGTGGCAGCAGCACGAAAAAACTTGATTGAGCTGGCCATCACTGAGGGCCCGGGTGCGCTTGGCCAGATCCAGCGAAATCTGATACTCAGCGATCCCGATCTGCTGGGTGAGTTGCATGACCGCCTGTGGCAGGTGCCCAACGCTGCACCGGTGTGGGGGATACGATAGGCCTTTCATTCTTGCCTTGTCGCCGGGACATCGAGAGGTGGCCATCAATGCGAAAAACGGTTCCTGGATTTTTGCACAGGGCACGAGCAGACAAGGCACGACCACAAATCAATCCTCCCATGATTGGTCAGTTGCCGCCCGACAATCCACGCCTGCCACCTGACTCAAGGTTTATCCAGGCCTGAGTGCCAAAGTCTGCGGGCCGCCGCACTGGGATGCCCAGCTCGGAACCGCTGATATACTGGTCCTTGTTCAGGTTCAGGAACTGTCACCCCGCTATGCTCGGCACTACATCGAACAGACGCGCACACCACGATCTGTTCGGGCGTGTGAGAATCACCTATAAGTTCGTTCTCATCATCATTCTGGTGATTTTGGCCGCGATCTTTCGGCCCCTTTTACCGCTATTCGCATTAGCGGGAATCCCGCGCTGGTGGCCAGCAGCTATCTGGTTTCGCCTGTTCTTGCCAGCAATCGGCGTACGTGTCATCGAATACGGGCAATTGGCAGACCGGCCTGCCCTGCTGGTTGCCAATCACGTCTCCTGGCTGGATATCGCCGCACTGGGAACCCGACTTGGCGGCGGGTTCGTGTCCAAGGCCGAGGTCGCCAAGTGGCCGTTGGTCGGCTGGTTTGCTACCGGAACAGGTACGGTCTACCTTCGGCGCGGCGCACACAAGACACAACTAACCAACGAGAGCCTGGCGCAGCGTTTTCGCGATCGCTATTCCATACTCATTTTTCCAGAAGGGACAACAACCGCACATCGCCTGCCACACCTGTTTCATAGCCGGCTTTTTGCTGCCGCAATTGATAACGACGTACCGGTGCAACCGGTTGCCATCCATTACCCTCCCGCAGCCAGTGACGATGACCACGAACAGAACCCAATCGCTCCCTTTATCGACAATATGAGTTTCTGGGAGCACTTCCTCGGCGTGCTGGCAAGCCCCGGACTGACGGTGGAAATTACCTACCGTGAGCCACTGCAGGTGTCGGGGATGGATCGTCGTGCCGTGGCAGGACTGGCACGTGAATCCATTTGTGACGCCCTTGGCGCACCCGGTCATGCTGGTGTCCACGCCCTGCCACCTGGTCGTGAGCGTCGTGTACGCTCGGCTGGGTTAGAATAACGACCCGGCTTTATCGATAGACACCATGCGAGAACCCACTGCCAAGCAAGCCACTCCCACTTCGCAGAAACAGCGTGGAGCGGAAAAAATGGCCCGCATTCCCGTCAAGATCGAGCCAACCGTATCGCCATTGCGTAAACCCGAGTGGATCCGCGCCAAGCTGCCGCTATCACCCGAAGTGGCACGCATCAAGCAGGCCCTGCGCGAAAACAACCTGCACACCGTCTGTGAGGAAGCCAGCTGCCCCAACCTCGCTGAATGCTTCAGCAAAGGCACTGCCACCTTCATGATCATGGGTGATATTTGCACGCGTCGCTGCCCCTTCTGCGACGTGGCCCATGGACGCCCCAATGCCCTAGATGCGGACGAGCCTGCGCATCTGGCAAAAACCATCCAGGCCATGCGCTTGCGCTACGTGGTCATTACCTCGGTGGACCGGGATGACCTTCTTGATGGTGGTGCCGCGCATTTTGCTGCCTGCATACGCGAAACACGACAGATCAATCCCGGGATCCAGATCGAGGTATTGGTCCCGGATTTCCGTGGTCGCATGGACCCGGCGCTGACCATCCTCCGGGACACGCCTCCCGACGTCTTCAATCACAACCTCGAAACCGTCCCCAGGCTTTACCTGCAGGCACGACCTGGCTCGGATTATGAATGGTCACTGGACCTGCTGGAGCGCTTCAAAGGCTTGCATCCGGAAGTGCCAACCAAATCCGGGTTGATGCTGGGCTTGGGCGAGGAGATTGCCGAAATCGAGCAGGTCATGGCTGACCTGCGTGCCCACCGGGTGGATATGCTGACACTAGGCCAGTATTTGCAGCCCAGTCGTCATCACCTGCCAGTCCGTCGATATGTGCACCCGGATGAGTTTGAACGGCTGCGTGTTCTCGGTGAGTCCATGGGCTTCCGGCACGTTGCCAGCGGACCGATGGTTCGCTCGTCCTATCATGCGGACCAACAGGCCCATGGCGTGCTGGTTGAGGAAGCCTGAAGCTTAATCCCCGACTACACTGTCGAATTCGACCGGTGCGCTTTCGCTGAGGACGATCTCAACACGCTCATTGCTACGCTCGTCTCCATTGACGGCCAGCGGTCGAGAATTGCCATAGCCAACTGCGCTCACGCGTGACAGTTCCAGCCCGCGCTCCAGCAAGGCATCCTGCACGGCACGTGCCCGTTCCTGTGACAGGCGCTGGGCACCTTCCTTGGCCAGCCCTCCTCCGGTATGCCCTTCGCAACTCACCACCACGGCAGGATTCGCAACCAGATACTGGAGCAACGCATCAAAGACCGCGTCGTCGGCGACCAGCTTTCCCTTGCCATCCTCAAACAGCCGCGCACCCAGGGTTAGCACCAGCCCACGCGACTCTTGGCGCGGGCGAAGCTGCTGCAAAGCCTTCGGCAGGCCAATGGCAGGACGGTTAGCCGCTGCAGATCGTGCTGCCGCCTGCTTATGACTCTCGGTCAACAGCATTCGCTCGCGTTCAGACTGCAGCTCATTCAGGGCATATTGTGCATCCAGACCACGTGCCTGCATGACAATGAGCGCAGTACGCTGACGCGCCATATGGTTCAGATGGCGCATCTCGTGCCATTCATCATCATCTTCATCCAATCGGCCACGCTCCTCGTTCCAGATCATCAGCGCCTGTTCAAGGGACGCACGTGCACGGTCCAACTCAGCACGAAAATGGGTTTGGATCGTCGCATTCTTGCTGGCTTGTTCAATCAGGCTCCGGCTCTGTTCCAGCTCGGGGTTAGCCGGCACCTCCGCAGAGCGCCCGGGCCCGAATAAGGCACAGCCGCCAAGCAATACACTCGACAACAGCAGGACACCAGCGCTTGCGGCACGCATCAGGGCTTCTCGGTGCCTATTGGATTGGCAACCGCTGGAACTTCCAGACGCTGTACCGGTGGCAGGTTCAGGCTGGCCCTTAACCCATCCAGCCGGGATTCGTCATGCAGGGTGCGCACTGTAGTCCGCAATAGCATGGCATCCAGCTCGACCTCTTCCGCCAGGCGTCGTGCCAATATGGCCTCATCATCACTTGGGTCATCCGCTTCTTCGTCTACCTGCAGGTGATAGGCCGACCAGGCTGCATTGATTTTTTCCTGTACTGACAACGTCTGGGCGGGCATCAGTACCGCAGCACCCTCTTGTTCCGCATGGCGCAAATGTTGCTGCCCCCTAACCAGGGCGGCATTCGGCAGTATGATTGCGTCATCGGCATGTACTGGCGCTGACTGGACGCCTAGCGCAACGCACAGCAACGCAACAGATCGGGCAATTCGTCTTGGCTTCACGACTTGACTACCAGCAAGCACACAGCGCACACGATAACCGGGTATCAGGCATATTCCTAGCAGCCCAGCTCGGATTCCAGCTCGGACAGGCGCTGGGGTGTGCCCACATCGCACCATCGACCTGCGTAATGTTCCCCATTCACCTGGCCGTTAACCATGGCACTGCGCAGTAACGGGGCCAAGGGGAAGGCGCCCTCCTCCAGATTTTCGAACAGTGCCGGCCGGTACAATCCGATTCCACTGAATGTCAGTCGGCTCGCGCCCTCGGACAGCACCCGCGATCCTTGCAAGGCGAAGTCACCCTCCGGTCGGTGGTCAGGGTTGGATACCAGGACGAGATGCGCAAGCGTAGCTGCAGACAGTGCCGGTGCCAGCTGTTGCATTTGGGCAAACGGATAATCCGTATGAATATCCCCATTGATGACGAGGAATGGCTTCGCGCCCAGCAAAGGCAAGGCGTGCCGTATGCCGCCACCGGTTTCCAGTGCGGCGGGCCCTTCATCGGAGAAGTGCAAGCGCAGGCCATGGTCATTGCGTGAACAATACTCAAATATCTGCGCACCCCGGTAAGCAATATTGATGACAACATCCCGGAACCCGGCACGGGCCAACGCATCGAGGTGGTAGTCAATCAGCGGACGTCCACACACCGGAAGAAGCGTCTTGGGAACGTGATCGGTCAATGGCCGCATTCGTTCACCGCGCCCTGCTGCCAGGATCATTGCTCTCACAGTGACACCCCTCTTAGGGCTGCATGCGCTTCAATTGCGTCAAATAAGCGTGCAAGCGGCGCCAATTCCGCATACTGCGACGATGTCTCACGCACGTATGCACAAAAGCGCGGGGTGTCGGCCAGGTATGCTGGCTTGCCATCCCGGTAGTTGATGCGCGCAAAAATACCGAGCACCTTGAGATGGCGCTGCAGTCCCATCCACTCGAAATCAACATAAAAATCATCGAAGCTCGCGGGTACCGGTAGTTGCCTCTCACGCGCCAACTCCCAGTAGTGGCGTGCCCACTCGCGCACCCGTGCCTGCGGCCAGCTCAGGAAGGCGTCCTTGAACAGCGATACCACGTCATAGCTCACCGGCCCGCAGACAGCATCCTGAAAGTCGAGCACACCTGGGTTTGGCTTGGAGATCATCAGGTTGCGCGGCATGTAATCGCGATGCACGTAAACCTGCCCTTGTGCCTGGGCGCGACGCACAAGCGCATCATTGGCCGTCGCAAGTGCCTCACGCTGATCCCTGGATAACTCAAGCTGATGATGCCGGGCCAGATACCATTCGGGGAACAGTGCCAGCTCGCGCCTGAGAAGGGCATCATCGTAAGCAGGCAAAACATTGGGCTGAGTAGCGCCCTGCCAGCACAGCAAGGCAGCGATCGCATCTCCGAACAATGTATCCGCATTGTCTTCATTGATGACCTGCAGATAGGTCTGTGTGCCAAGATCAGACAGCAGGAGGAAGCCCTGCGCGAGATCCTGCTCCAGAATCTCCGGCACATTGAGGCCAGCAGCTCGCATCAACGCGGCCACTTGCAGGAAAGGCTCGGAGTTTTCCCGTTCGGGCGGGGCGTCCATCACAATCGCGGTACCAGCAGCATGCCGTAGCCGGAAATAGCGGCGGAAGCTGGCATCACTGGAGGCAGGCTTTAAGTCGAAATCTGTATAACGGCCCAAACCCTTGAGCCAGTGCTGTAACGCGGTTAATCTCACATCCGCGCTGGTCTCGGTAACAGGAATGCCCGCTGGAGTCTGCTTATTCAATGCCTATTCCTCTGTGGCGGGCCCGAAGTGCCTCTCGGATTGCGAAAAACCCACTGCTGCTCCCATAATCAGCCTCGTGTCTGGCGGCTATTCTGCGCCAGCACAAGCTGAGCATGATAACGATAACGAGCCCTTTAGCGCAGCCACCCGCGACCCTGAGACCTTAGTAATGTACGGATTGAGTGTGAGCGACCCGGTTGGCTGCCATGGCCAAGCACCAGATTTTGGCATCGTAGCAAGGTTGCCATGCGTAATGGATATCTCATGTCACTAAAGTACCGTCCACTCCTGCAAGGATTAATCGCCACCGGGCTGCTGTCCGGAATCACGATGGCACAGGCCACCCCCGTTTGCCCGGTGCAACCACCCGCTGTGGCGCCTAGAGATGATTCGCGCGGACCGGATGATGCGCCTCGCATCACAGCGGACAGCGCTGAACTCCTCGAGGCCGGGAAGTCCACCCTGCAGGGCGATGTGAGGGTCGAACACCACGGGCGGATTCTTGAGGCCGACAGGTTGCTCTATGACCGCAAAAACAACGATATCAGCATCAAGGGCACGGTACGGATGCAATCCAGCGATATGGGCCTGGTTGCCAGCAGCGGTGAGATCGATCTCGACTCAGGACATGGCGAGTTT
>JBFKCG010000038.1:0-16281 GCA_041620675.1 Nevskiales bacterium | reverse complement strand
GCGCGTAGTGACATGCGCTTTGAAACCGCAGGCGCGCAGCCGCTGTTGGTCGAGGCCGAAGCCGCCGGCCTGGCACCGGCCTTTGGTTGCCGCATCGGCATCTGCAAGACCTGCCAGTGCCGCAAGCGCAGTGGCACGGTCGAGAACCTGCTGACCGGCGAGGTCTCGTCCGAGCCCAACCAGGTGATCCAGCTCTGCATCAGCGCGGCGCGCTCGAACCTTGAGCTTGACCTCTAAGCCCCGATGGCCTGAACCGGAGACTGACCCATGAGCAAGATGCATCCAAAATTAAGCCGCCAGCAGATCGACGCCTTCCAGGCCGAGCTGGACGCCGTGCGCAACGAGGTGATGGCCGCGGTTGGTGCGCGTGACGCCAAACACATCCGCAAGATGATTCGCATCGCGCGCGGCAGTGCGATCAGCGGCCGGACGCTGCTGGCGGTGGGCTTCGATCCCATCAGCTTCGTGCTGGGCGTGGCTGCGCTGGCCAACGCCAAGATCATGGAAAACATGGAGATTGGCCATAACGTCATGCATGGCCAGTACGACTGGATGCAGGACCCGGCGCTCAACTCGCAAAACTATGAGTGGGACACCGTCAGCACCGGCGACCAGTGGCGCCACTCACACAACTACATGCATCACACCTATACCAACATCCTGGGCAAGGACAAGGACGTGGGTTATGGCCTGCTGCGGGTCAGCGGCGAACAGTACTGGCGCCCCAAGCACCTGCTCCAGCCGATCTCGAACGTGATGCTGTCCGTGTTATTCCAGTATGGCGTCGGCGTGCACGACATCGACTGGGAAAAATCACTCAAGGGCCAGATGACGCGCGACGAATACAAGGCGCAGTTTGGTCCGTTCCTGAAGAAGCTGCGCAAGCAGTGGTTCAAGGACTATGTGTTCTTCCCACTGCTGACGTTCTGGAACGCGCCGCGCGTGTTCGCCGGCAACCTGCTGGCCAACCTGATCCGCAATGTGTGGTCGAACGTGATCATCTTCTGTGGCCACTTCCCGGAGGGCACGCGCGTCTACACCGAGGCAGAGACCGCGAACGAAACCCGCGGCGACTGGTACCTGCGCCAGATGCAGGGCTCGGCCAACCTGGAGGGCGGCCGTTGGTTCTACATCCTGACCGGCCACCTGAGCCACCAGATTGAGCACCACCTGTTCCCGGACATGCCGGCCCACCGCTACCCCGAGATCGCGCCACGCGTACGCGAAATCTGCGCAAAGTACGGCATCCACTACAACAGCGGCAGCTTTTGGCAGCAGTACGGCAGCGTGCTGAGGAACAACTTCCGCTACATGCTGCCTACGCGCAGGCACGAGGCCGTGGTGGCCTGAGGCCAGGGATGGACAGCCGCGCGCAACAGCAGGCCCTGGCAAAGACGCCCTACGCAGAGACCAATCCTCATTACCGGTTGCTGCGCGGCATGCTGCGGCTGGGCTTTGATGGCGTGGAACAAATGACCTCCCTGGTGGAGGCCATGCATCACAACATTGCGCGTACACCGCTGCCCTTTGCCTCGCTGGATAATGCGCCAGCGCCCGGCATTACCGGACTGGTCTATCGCTCCATTCGTGGCGTGACCTCGCTGCTTCGTGGCGGCGTGGACAGCATGCTGGCACTGGGGCAACCGCTGGTGCCGGCCATGCCGGACACTGCGGCCTATGAGGCCTGGCGCGCGGCCCTTAATGGTGTGCTCGGCGATCACCTGGCAAGTACCGGCAATGCACTGGCCATCCCGATGCGCTTCCGTCATCAGGGGCGCCAACTGGAACTGAACCGTACCGAACTCGCCAGGGCACTGCCCCAGGCGACGGGCAAGCTGCTGGTGGTCGTGCACGGCCTGTGCATGAACGACCTGCAATGGGCGCGCAACGGGCACAACCATGCCGAAGCGCTGGCCCGTGACCTTGGCTACACAACGGTCTATCTGCATTACAACAGCGGCCTGCATGTCTCGACCAATGGGCGTGCCTTTGCCGGCTTGCTTGAGCAGCTGGTCGGGCACTGGCCAGCCAGACTGGAATCCCTCGACCTGCTCACGCACAGCCTGGGCGGGTTGTTGGCGCGCAGTGCCTGCCATTACGGCACAGCCGCAAACCACGGCTGGCTTGCTCATCTACGCAAACTCGTCTGCCTCGGCACACCACACCATGGTGCGCCGCTGGAGCGGCACGGCAACCGCTTCCAGCTGCTGCATGAGATCAGCCCCTATACCGCACCGCTGGGACGCCTCGGCATGCTTCGCAGTGCCGGCATCACCGACCTGCGCTACGGCAATCTGCTGGATGAGGACTGGCAGGGGCGGGATCGCTTTGCGGCTGGCAAGGATCCAAGACAACGCGTCGCCACCCCCGGTCATGTCGAGATTTTCGCTGCAGCCGCAACGCTGGGCCGGCAGCCAGGGGACCGCAAGGATCGCTGGCTGGCGGATGGCCTGGTGCCCGTGTACAGCGCATTGGGCCAGCACCGCGATGCCACGCGCAGGCTCGAGATTCCCGCTGCGCAGCAATGGGTCGGCTATCAGATGAACCATTGGGACCTGCTTGACCACCCGGCACTGTATGCGCAACTCAAGGCCTGGATGGATACAAGCCGAGCTTAGTGCCACGGGTTAAGCTGGTGCCAAGGCAACCCCGGAGACAATGCCATGAACAAGTTGCAGCGCGTCGAGCTGATCAAGGACCTGATCCAGGAAGCCGTGGACAAGGGCGCTACCTCGGTTGAGCAGGTTCACCAATACATCGCTGAACTGCCTTTCGAGGCACTGGAAAAAACCGGGCTGCTGCCGGAGGACAAGCTCCAGCTGCGCGACAGGCAGCGGCGCACCATTGGCATGGTGTACGACGCCATCCGTGGCATCAATCGCCAGATCGGCGAATTGATCTCAGACCAGTTCGAGAACCTCGAGAACAGCCGCGAAGCCGCGCAAGGCATGCGGGGCCGCGGCCGAAGCGACGACTGACCACGCCAGATCGGTGGAAGCTTCATCCACTTGAACCAGTTGCTCCCACAGTGGGAGTGCTAACCTTGCACTCGACTGAGACGGCTCAGTATTTTCGCTGTCAGAAAGTCTGCTGCCGTTGTGTGCGGTGCGCGTTCAAGAGGTATGTCATGAGATTATGGATCCAGCATTTGACGTCAGTTCCACCCGCACGTAGCGGCACCCTCATCGCGTTGACCGCAGGGCTGCTCAGCCTGCCTGCCCACACGGCGCAATTTGAATTCCAGTGGGGCGAGGACACGATCAACGCCGCCATCAACACCTCGGTGCAGTTCGGTGCGCAGATGCGCGTGGAAGATCGTGCTGACGACCTGGTCGGCAAGGCCGCACTGAACCCCGAACTTTGTCCGCGCGCCGTCAATCGGGCGGGCACCAGCTGCCAGGGCCATCTGGACGTGGCCGATCCCCTGCACAACCTGCCGGGTGCGCGCCTCAACAGCTACATCGGTGAAGGGCCGGGCGCAAACCAGGTCGCGGTGGACGCGCCCGGCGCGTTCTCGACCAACTACGATGATGGCAACTGGAACTACGACAAGGGTGACGTGACTCAGGCGGTGGGACGCATCACCTCCGACATCAACATGACCTACAAGAACTTTGGTTTCTTCGGTCGTGGTTATTTCTTCTACGACACTGAGAACCGCGGGCGCAAGCAGTTCTACCCGAATGCGGGCACCATTGATGGCCCCAACGGGCTCAACAACAACGGCGCCAAGGGCCGCCGCAGTGATCGCGGTGATCCGGCCAACTTCACCAAAGACAATATCAGCGAGGTGGATGACCAGATCGGTCGCGACTTCCAGCTGCTGGATGCCAACCTATCGGGCACCTTTCCGTTCTTCGGCGACCGCGAGCTGTCGGTCAAGCTGGGCCGCCAGTCCATCAACTGGGGCGAGAGCACCATCCTGATCGTCAACTCACTCAACACCTTCAGCCCGCCCAACGTCAACAACCTGTTCCGTCCCGCCTTCCTGGACCTGGCGGAAGTGCTGACGCCAATCGGCGCCCTCAGCGCCTCGACCCAGCTGACGGATTCGCTGAGCGTGGAAGCCTTCTACCAATACGACTGGGAGCAGGTCGAGGCACCGGCACCGGGATCCTACCTGTCCTTCGTGGATGTCGGCACCAAGATTGACAAGCAGTACGTCAACCTGGGCTTTGGCAAGGTGCCGGAAGACCCTATGCAGATCGGCATTGCCGACCAGATCATGCTGTCCGCCATCACCGACACGGGTCAGCGCTTCCCACTCGAGGAAGTGGACACCGGCAAGGACGGCGGGCAATACGGCATCGCGTTTCGCTATTTCGCCGACTGGCTGAACAACGGCACCGAACTGGGCTTTTACGCCGCCAACTACCACAGCCGCTTTCCCTACCTGAGCACCATCGCCGGACAATACGGCTGCCTGAACGGCCCGGGCGCGCCCTTGCCTTCCACGGCACCGGACAATTTCGGTGGTGCGGCGGTCAGCGCCAAGGATGCTGCCGACATTGCCAACGTCCTCAATGCCTGCCCCGGCGCTGACTCACAGCTGTTTGTCGAGAGCGCGCAACCGGAAGGTGCGGCGCCTCCTGCACGTCAGCAGAACATCGGGCCGCGTGGCGACGCCTTTGATGCGGACTCCATCGCCGCCCTGCTCGAATACCCGGAGGACATCAAGCTGTTCGGCGTCAGCTTCAACACCTCCTTTGGTGAGTTGTCGGTGCAAGGCGAGGTCGCCTACCGGCCAGATGCGCCACTGCAAATTGATGACGTCGACCTGGTGTTCGCAGCACTACAGAACCCGCTTCCCATCGGCGACCGCACCGGCGGCCCCAGCGACCGCTATGACTTTGGTGTCCCGGGCGTGGGTACCGTCGCGCAGCTGCCCGGCGGTCGCTACACCGTACCGGACTTCATTTCCGCCTATCGTGGCCGCGACCCGGCCAGCTACCTGCCGGGCGAGCGCATCCGCGGCTGGGAATATTTCCAGACCCTGCAATACAACCTCGGCGGCACCTACATCATTGGCCCGGGCAACTGGATCAAGGCCAACCAGATCCTGTTGTTCGGCGAGTTGGGCGTCACCCAGGTCCTTGACCTGCCTGACCAGGACGAGCTGCAGATCGAAGGGCCAGGCACCAACACGCATGCCTCGGCCGGCGCCGATGGGTCCGGCGCTGATGGCTCCCGCCAGTCGAACTCCGGGATCATTGGACCCTCAGGCATTCGGTTCAATCCCACCCAGCAGGAAGATGGCTTTGCCGACGACCTATCGGCTGGCTATCGCCTGATCGCGATCAGCCGCTACGACAACATCTTCCCCGGCATCAGCCTGGAGTGGACCAATATCTTCGCGCATGACTTCTACGGCACCGCGCCCGGGCCTGGTGAGAACTTCGTCGAAGGGCGCATGAACCTGATCTCCAATGCCGAGGTGCGCTTTGCACAGGGCTGGAGCGCAGCCGTTGCCTACGTCGGCTTCTTTGGGGGCGACGAATTCAACCTGTTGCGCGACCGCGACTTCGTCAACCTGGGCCTGCGCTACCGTTTCTAGGACTGGCCTGCTTCACCACAACCCCGGGCCACCGGGGTTGTTTTTTTGCGGCCGCGGTAATATTCAACGACGATGATCGCGCTGCCGCCGTGGGTTCAATTCACGATCCTGCTTTGCCTGCTGGCAGCCGTGATGTGGATGGCGCGGCGCTGGATTTCGAACCGCACCAGCAATGCCTCGCAGGCTTCCGTTGCCGTCCTCATTGGCCTTGCGCTAGCCGCCGCGCTCTGGATTCATTCCTTCAGCGCGCCAGTGGTCGCCTGTGCGCCCATGGATGGCCTGAGCGTGGATGCCCGCGTGGATGCGCAGCAGGACGGTTACCTGATGCCGGTGACGACGGGTTTTGGCTATTTCCGGCATGCCGTTCATGACCTGGTGCAGGGACGCATCGGATATTTCGAGATTGCGCAGGCTTCCGGCGACGTTAATCGCTACCATCTGGCCTCTGTCTATAGCACTAGCTGCATTGACCGAAAGCTGCATGACGAGCACCTGGCCGAGCTGCCGATGCCCAAGGCAAGCTGCGTTGGCGTTGTCCGCCTGCCGCAATCGCAGGCGCGCTATCGACTCGATGGCTATGACGGCGGACAAAGAAAGCCACCGAACAACATCAAGCTAGTTGATCGCAAGACGAGTCATGTGCTTGCGCTATACCACCGGCCGCTTCGCTTCGCGAATGTCTTTCCGCTGGAGCGTAACGCGGAATGCAAAAAACAAAGAATGCAGCCCGGTCACCCCGCGTGGAATCTGACGAGCTTCGTCTTCCGGGATCAGCAGGGCCGGACTTATGACGCCGCACAGCATGGCCTGGCCCAGCGGGAGCTCGGCGCGACATCACTCGCCGCCGACCTGTTGCCACCACCGGCCTGGGTAAGACGCCAGCTGGCGCATGAAAACAAGCTGGCACGCAAGGACTGCGTGTTGCCCGGATGGTCCGGCGATACGGAGGTGCATGCGCTTGCGCTGGATGTCGGGCCGCTGGAGATCTCTGCGAAACTGGATGCCCAGAGCGACAAGGCCGGTGTCGTGCTGCTCGACGTGCACGCGCCAGACAAGGCCGTGGTCATCCTCGCCAAGGCACGGGGCCCTACCATCTGGCATATCCATGAGTCTTCCAGCAGCAGCGTGGTGGCCGTGTTGGTGCAGGCCGAGCATGGCCAAGCGGTGGTCGGCCTTACCCGCTATTCACGCATCCTGATGTCAACCCAACACCACAACCCGCACAGCAACTGCAGCGCCAGGGAGCTCGAGGAAATCGTGAAGTCAGTGGTTGCACGCTACGGCATTACACACAGCCAGTCGCAAGCCGATTTGTCAGCTGCGCCTGTCGTGCGATACACGCTCGGCGAGCCGATGCGACCCGGCGGGGAGCTGTTTCACCATGACCGTGAGCTGGCGGATTTTGAGTTGCGCCCCGAGTAAGGCGCGCGTCGGTAGCGAAGGCTCGGCCTAGGCTGCTGATGCCTTCGCACAGAGCTTGCCGAAAGCAAGTTCACCCCGCGTGAAGGTCGGCTCGGTTTGCGGGAACAGCCAGTAGCCGGCCGACTCCGAGCTCGGTGCAAGATTGGGAATGCGCTCATCCGCCTGCGAGGGCCCGGCAATTTCTTTTTCCTGCACCATCGACAGGTACTGATCGACGGCGTACTCCTGGGTATTGCCGTTGAGCACCACCTCGGCGCCCGTGTAGCGCGCGTAATCGGCTACGCCCGCGACCTTGGACAGCAAGGGGGCGTAGGCATCCAGTGCCACCCCATTTTCGCTGGTGACAAATATCCCGCCCGGGGTGTTCGCAACGATGGAGTGATTGCCAAGGGTGTGGCCGGTGGTGCGGACCAGCGCCACGCCCTCGCCCAGGAACACATCGTGGTCCAGCAGGATCACCTTGTCCATGGGCACGCCGGCGATGCCGTTTGGGCAGTACCACTGGGATTGCCACGGAATCAGCGCCTGCGTGGATTCCCATTCGGCGCGGAAGATCAGCAGCTTTGCATTCGGGAATATGGCGGGCTGGCCATCCGCACCCAGCCAGCGACGCAGGTTCTGCGTGTGCAGGTGGTCATAGGTTATGTAGTCAACGTCGCGCGGATCCAGCCCGATCTGCTGCAGCCGCTCCGGCACGGTCGCGGTCTTCTTGAAGATCAGTCCCTCCGCCACGCTGGCAAACGGGCCCGCGGATTGATTGAGTCGCGCAAAGAAAGGCGTCTCGCGCTGGTTCTCCCAATCCGACGGTGACACCAACAGGGTCTTGGTGCCTTCGCTGCTCTTGAACTGGATTACGAACAGGCGATTACACAGGTGCATATAGCGTGACAGCCCACGATAGGCATTCAGGTAGGCGTACCGTGTCGGGTACGGCACCCGCACCAGCTCGAGGGACTGGTAGAAAAGCGTCGGTGCCTGGGCCAGCAGGTCGCGGCGAAAATCCTTGGCCGCCTCGCGGATATTGTCGAGGCGCGCCAGCGGCTTTAGTGGATCGCGGGTGCCGTCGAAGTGCGCGGCCTTTGTCAGGATGCTCATGCCGAGTTTCTGACCTATTTCTTGCCCAGCAGGAACCAGGTCTGCATGTCGCCAAGCCCCTTCAGCTTGATGGATCCGCGTTGCTGGCACTCGAAATGGTCCTTGATCTGCTGGTAGAAGGCTTCCGAGATGTGGATGTGATCCGCCTGCCCATGGGACTCCATGCGACTGGCGACATTCACGGATGGACCCCAGACATCGAATGACAGGCGGTTGACGCCGAGCACGCCGGCGATGACGAAGCCATGGTGGATGCCGATGCGGATGCTCAGCTGCGGCCAGCCTTGGCCTCGCAACTGGATGATGGCGTCGCGCATGGCCAGCGCCGCACGCGCGACCCGGATCGGGTGATCGGGCTGCTGTTGCAGGATGCCGCCGGTCAGCATGTAGGCATCGCCGATGGTCTTGATCTTATCAAGGCCATTTTCCTGCACGATGCCATCGAAGCAGAAGAAAATGGATTCCAGCAAGGACACCACTTCCTCGGCGGTATGCGTGGTCGTGTAGCCGGAGAAATTGACAATGTCGGCAAACAGGATGCTGACGTCGCGGTGGCGATCCGCGATGGCCTTGTAGCCTTCCTTGAGCTGCTCGGCGATCGGCCCCGGCATCATGTTGTGCAGGAGCGTTTCGCTACGCTCCTGCTCCCTCTGCACCTTGTGCATCTGCCCCACCAGCTTGCGCTCGGCCAGCGCCACCTCCCGATGGAACAGGTATAGCACCATCGCGATGAAGGCAAAGGTCTGGAAGATCGCAATGGTATGGGTCTCGTAGATAATCCGCGGCAGGGTATCGACCAGATCGCTCGGCTGGACGAACAGGAACTGGACGACCAGCACCACGCCCAGGTAGATAATCGTGTACCAGAACAAGAGGCCGCTTTCACGACGCGAAAAAATCAGGAAAAGCGCAGTCCAGAACGCATAGAGGTAGAGTTGCACGCCTGCATCACGGCTGGCGATGAAAGCCGCTGCCATGATGATGATGGCAGGCTGGGTCACGACAATGGCCTTGGCCAGCAGATGCTGGCCCTTGGCGTTGGCCAGGAACGCGAACATCATGCTGATCACACCCGCCATCACGATCAGTGCGTAAGGCCAGTGCTGCAGCAGGCCCGCGCTCAGGATGTGCAAGCCGTGAACAGCTGCCAGGAGCAGCCCCAGCACGCAAATCTGATTGGTCAGTACGACTCGCCGTGCCGTGCTGTATTCCAGATCCTGGCTCAAGCCCAGCGTCGTCAACCACTGCCAGCCATTGATCAGTCTGTCGAACAAACCTGGCGTAGTCTCCTCAGGACTCCCTGCCGCATCAGCGCCTGTAGCGGTGCGCTGGTTGAGACGGGGGGCGGGATACGCTGTGCCGCTTTCTGCAAGCGGCGGCTTCCCCAGCACGATGGAATCTTCCTGCTGCATCACACGCTCAGGCCGCATCACTCAAGGGAACGGCCTCCCGCAGGAATTCCGATATCTGTCGCATCAGTCGCTCCGGCTTGGTCCGCAACTCGAGCAGGGAGCGCGCGTAAATCAGTCGCGCATCGGGCAACTGGCGAGCCAGGTTGCGCGCGTCGGTATGGGGGTGTATCAAGTCATAGTTGTGCGCGATGATTAGCGTCGGCACGCTGATGGTGCTGCGCAACAGAATATCCGGCGCGATCGGCCCGACCAGGATCCCGTGCAGGACCGCGGCCACGGTTGTTGGATCGTTCGATAGCAGGTTCAACAAACTGTCCGGGATTCCACGATCCTGGCGCGGAATCCGGGCAAACAGCTTGCGGGTCAACCTGAATAGCGGGCGGCCCAGGCTGACCATGGCCAGTAGCGGCGCGAAGATCACTGCTGAGGTCACCGCAGCATTCTCCAGCACCGGCATTTCCACGATCAGTGCCTTGACTCGCTTGGGCGCGAGAACCGCAACCTGCAGCGAAACATCCGCACCGAGGGACACGCCGCCAACCACCGCCTGCTCTACGCCAAGGTGATCCAGCAGGTTGATGACATGGCGCGCATACCGGTCAAACCGGTGCAAGGTAGCGTGGGTCGGCTTGTCGCTGCCACCGTGGCCCGGCAGGTCCAGCAACAGCACGCGGTAGCCTTGCGCGGCTAGCGTGCGCGCAATGCCGCGATTGATATTGGCGTCCAGCAGCAAACCATGCAGGTACACGACGACTTCGGAGCCGGTGCCGTGGGTTTCGTAATACAAGCGTTGGCCGTCACTTTCGAAGGTTTCGGCAAGATGAACGCCCAATTGTCTTCTCCTCGTGGTATCTGGCGCGTGAAGCACGCCAGAATCTCAACTGCAAAATTGGCAGGGTTTGCGCGAAGGCGCAAGCGAAGTTTACAAAGTCTTCAGATATTCAATCAGCGCCTTACGTTCAGCCTCGGTCAATACGTCCGTGAATTCATGCCCCGCGTCATCATTGCCGAGAATGCGCGAGTCGTAGACGAGCCGTTTGTCGATGGAGTTTGCCGCCGGGTCCGGAATAGTCAGCAGGCCGGCCCAGCTTAACGTGCGATTGAGGAAATTCTGCACCAGCTGTTGCGTGGACGGGCCCTTGTCGTCTG
Source organism: Nevskiales bacterium (assembly GCA_041620675.1). Classification (GTDB taxonomy): domain Bacteria; phylum Pseudomonadota; class Gammaproteobacteria; order Nevskiales; family DATLYR01; genus DATLYR01. The sequence continues at coordinate 5,649 of JBFKCG010000038.1, read as the reverse complement.
CCGGGTTGCAGTTAATCTGCTGCGTGCCCGGCATTTGCTGGCAGGTCATCGCCGTGTGTTGCCAGCCCATTGCGCTCTTGTCATAGGCACTCAGTCTCTGGTCGAAGCCCTTGACGGTTCCCTCGCTGCGCAACTTGCGCTGCCAGATGGTGTGGCGCTTGGAAGAATCCAGCACGGCCTCGACCGTCGGCACCGAGCCATTATGGAAATATGGCGCAGTGGCCCACACGCCATACAAGGGCGGCGCCTGGTAGCCGATCACGTCCTTTTGCCAGCCACATAATCCGGGTTGGCGCAGCGGCGACATGTCGTCCAGCGCCTCGGTGATCGGATCCTTGTCCTCAGGTGCCACATAGCCTGGCGTGCCTTCCGGGTAACCCCAGTAGGTGCTGTCCCAGCCGGCGCGCAAGGTGGGGGTCAGCATGTCGGAACGTGCCCTGTCGGTACCAATCACCGCCAGCGGCGAGATGTGCCCGGCCACGCCCTCCAACGCTGGTGTCTCCAGATAGGCCGGGTCATTCACATAACGCGGCGAATAGGCACCATGGCAGGACGCACAGGAACCATTGCCCCCCATTGGCTTCGGTCGATTGGCGTTGCCGGTTTCGGCCCAGAGATTCTTGCTATGGAACAGGATTGCGCCCTGCTCCGCCAAGGTCGTGTCGATATCGGGAACACCCGGGCTCTTCTCGAACGGCCACGGTGGTGAACGCAGAGACAGGAAATAGGCTTCGAGGTCCTGATCCCATTCCTCGATGCGCGAACGATACGGAACGCCGTCGTACGTAAATAGTGTCTGAAGTTCGCCGGGTCCCGCTGCCATGATGATGCGGGTGCTGTCATTGGAGACGCCGGCATCAAAGAACTTGCGTGGCCGCGAGCCCATGTTCCACCAGGCCGGTGTGTCCTGGGTATGCGCCAACGGATGCGACACGTCCAGCACGCCCTGGGCACCACCGGTGGTGATGGTTTTCAGCGGATTGGGATTGATGCCGAGTGAATCCACATCCAGCAGCGTGTTGAGGAACTCGAAGGCACCCACCGCATTGTTCTGCCCGCGCTGCTTCACGCCGATGTTGAACACATAATTGATGTCGAAGGGTGGCAGCACCGTCTCCACGGGCGTGTTGATGAAGGGCGAGCCATCGCGCGCCGCCATGATCACATCGTAGTTGTTGTTACCCGAGCCCAGGCTCTCGGTGCCGATCAGGGTTGGCTCACCGATCTGCCCCCCGTGGCACAGCAGGCAGGCAGCACTGCCGATTTGTCCGGTCCATTTACCCTGGGCATCCTTGCGCTGACGCAGGCCCAGCGGCAGGCGACCGCAGCCCCCAAGCACGTTGGTACGACCGTCTGGACAGTCGCGGGCCACCTTGGGATCTTCGCCCTGTAGCGGATAGGGGTTGTGAAAGGGCGCCTCGTTCAATCCGTAGCGCAAGGTGTACAGCTCATCGAAGTTGTCCGGTCGCGCGCTCAGGCCCCACTTGCGCCAGCTATCCCGATGGGAAGCCGCCGAACTGTTGCCGACCGGCAACTCGTCCAGGATGAAATGGCGGCCGCGCTCGCGGCGCTTGATGTATTCGCCACAGGTCTTGGCTTGCTTTTCCGCTTCGGGTGCATTGGCATGGCAATCCTGCCAAAAAGCGTTGTAAAACACCGCACGACCCTCGTTCGCGCCTGGGCGAACCAGGCTGCGTGGGTCTGCGGGCAGCGGTGTTGCATCGTTCTCATCCTTGCCCGCACAGAAGCTTTCCCACAAATGCCCGCCCCGCTTGCTGCCCAACAGCGGCAAGCCCGTCACCGGGTCTCCACCGTTGCCCAGTAGCGCTGCGCAGGCCGAGGGGTTATCCCAGCATTGCAGCAGGATCTTCATGTTCTCGTAGGGCACGCTGCCCACCGGCCAGGGCTTGCCGCCGCTATGCGGTTCGGCGGGCACGCTGGCTTCGATCAGCAGCTTGTTGCTTTCAACGCCCTTGCCCAAAGCAATCCAGGAAGCGTTCAGTTTCTCGTAGTCATCCACAGCTGAGGCCGACAATTTGAAACGAGAGCCCTCAGGCGTATCCGCCACACCACCGTCGACATGGCAATTGCGGCAGAAGTTGAGGCTGGGCGCGACCCGCTCGCTAAAGAACTGCCGGCTGTCGGCGAATTGACCGCCGCCGCCGCTCCCCCCGCTGCCGCCACTGTTCGAGTTACCAGACTCCGAACTGCCGCCGCTGTAGTTACCACCACAGGCACTGATTAACACACACAGCAGCAACCAGGCCGGATGGGCTTTTGCGGTGTGGCAGCGGCTCGAGTTTGGCTTCAATTCGGTTCTCGCACGTGTCCGGGCGGCCCCGGCAGGATGGCTATTCCCCTAAGCCTATGCGCTTATGCTGGCCAGGACATTCGTAAATTTATAGGTATTGGCCCTCATCCTACGCCAAAAACCTGGAATTGAGGCCCGACAAGTGACTTTGGGGAATCGGGCCTGGATGGCCAAACCATGCCCCAACTGGTTGAAAGCAATACTGAATACGTCGGCAGCGTGGGAATCTGATGCGCGCATAAGGCTTTTTCGACTGTCAGCCGCTGCTACGCTCAATCTGGCCGTCTGTATGAATTATCAGGTACGGCAAACCCAGATCGGCCAACCAGCCTGGCCCCGCCAGCGAGCCCTTGAGCATTGCCACCGTGGCCATGGTGCCGGCGACCAGGCATTGTTCCGCCACCACGCTGACCGCGCGCAAGCCATGCACTGGCCAGCCGGTCTTGGGATTCAGGATGTGGCAATAGCGGCGACCCGCGACCTCCATGTAACGCTCATAGTCTCCACTGCTGGCGATCGCGCCATGTCGCAAGGGGATGCGCGCAATGGCCTGGTCCGGTGCACGCGGGTTGCGAATGCCGACCTGCCAGGCTGTGCCATCCGGGTGGGCACCTATCAGGGCGATATCGCCGCCCAGATCAACCAAGCCATGCCGGATGCCCGCCTGCTGGCACAGGCGCGCGGCGGAATCGGCAGCGTATTCCTTCACAAACCCGCCGAAGTCCAGCTCCATCTGTGCCGGTAACCACAGTCGCGGGTTTTCCCAGCGCAACTGCTGCCAGCCGATTCTCGGCAATAGGGCATCCAGTTGAACCTGCGTGGGCAGGCGCCCGGACTTGAAGTCCCAGGCCTGGCGCAAAACACCCGAGGTGATATCAAACAGGCCATCGCTTTGTTGCCAGGCTTGTTGCGCGTAATCGAGCAGGCCGGCGGTTTCGCCGTCGACCGCTATGCCAGCCGCATCACCCGCGCTGCGATTGATGCGCGTGGTCAGGCTGTCATCACGGAAGCGGGAGTAGGTGTTCTCAAGGCGTCGCAATTCGGCCTGCGCCAGCTGCGCGACATGATCGGCCTGCGCCTGCGATGCCGCGTACAGCTGCAGCTCACACAGGCTGCCCATTGCCTTGAATGGGTAACGATGCAGCCGCACTCGGAATTATCCGTTCAGTGGGTGAGCGACAGGACGGTAATGCGCCCCGCCTATGTCGGCGGAAGCGTCACGGGTGACGATGGGCCAACGCCAGCCAGTGCCTTGGACGATCAATGGCACCTGCGCTCAGAAAGTCTTCTTGAGGCTGAACGACAGGATATTGAAATCCACCAGTCCGGGATTCTCCACGTCAACGTCATCCACGGCATAGCTGTCGCCACTGTTGTAGTTTTCGTAACGCAGGCCCAGCGACCAGCCGTTGAATTCCCGGTTGACGCCGAGACTCAGGCTGAGTGCGCCGTACGGCGACAATCGGTAATCACTGGAAGCGAAACCATCGCTGCGCGGCGCGGCATAAAAGGGCTCATAGAAAAACGTCTGGCTCTGGCTGTACCAGCGCAATCCCGGCACCACTTTCCAGCCACCAGCGAAATTCTGGTGCCAGGCTGCATCGACGGTATGCGAAGTCACATCCCAGTCGTCGTCATAGAAGCGGTAGTCCAGGTGCAGGGCGGCATCCGGGCCTTCAAAGTAGCGTCGCAGGCGCGTCAGCCAGGCCCATTGGCGCCGGCCATCAGGACGACTGTCGGCGAGGGTATTGGCCAGGTTGACGAAAAAGGCCCTTTTATAAGGGTCCGACAGGAAGCCATCATGTTCGGTGAAACTGAGGCTGGTCTGGATCACTGTGTTCGCGTCCAGCACGCGTGCATAACCACCAAACACCGTCACCGCATCGCGGCTGGCGCGGGATACGCTGACGGGCGTCGTGCCCTGAGTTGGCTCCAACTCGTCATCCGAGTAGCCGAAACCCGCTGTCACGGTGCTGACGGTATCGTCCAGTTGCCACTCACCCTGCGCACCAAGGTTGATGGCCTTGTAATCATTCTCATCCGAGTAACCCAGACTGACCGTGCCCTTGCCCTTGTCGAGCTTGCGCGTCGCCGACAGCAGCAGGTCCGTGCGGGATTCCTCGATGGTGGCGCCGCTCATGACCTGCACCGGCGCACCATTGCTGTCAGGTTGCACGTACCAGGGTGACGCGCCACTCATGCTCTCGTAGGTCAGCTCGGCAGCCAGCTCAAACTCGGCATCCAGTGGCGAGGCTACCCTGAACTGATGGGTATCAATCTCATAGCGCTCGCTGCGATTGCCATTGACCGTGCGGCTGCCGGGGATATCATCTTCACGATAAGCGGAATAGCGATAATCAAGCTGCAGCTCTTCCGGTGCCTGCGCCTTGGCGATGCCTGGCAAACCCAGCGCCGACGCGGTTAGCGCGAGCAGAGCCGGACTGAGTTTCTTGCTGTTTGGGTTTTTCTGGCTCATGGCTAGACCTTAGTTACTGCAACCGCAGCCGCCACCGCCCGCCGAACCGCCGCCGGTGCTGTGTTCCTTGCTGGTATAGACATGCCCGCGATAGCTGGCCGCCGTGGCATCGGGATCCCAGGCCATCTCGGGTTTGGCCAAGCGCCCGCGTTCCCAGGCCGAAGGCGGCGTGGTCGCGCAACCGGCGAGCGCCAGCACCGACAGCAACAGCAGCAGATGCCTCATCATGGTTTACTCCCCCAGCAGTTCTTTCACCGCTGCCTTCAGGCGCGGGATGTCTTTCTTGTTGAAACCTTCGTGGACATGTCGCACCACGCCCTGCCGATCGATCAGGTAGGACATGGGCATGGTACGCACACCATATAATTTGGCGATGCGTCCCTGATCGTCCTGCACAGTGGGGTACGTTACCGGGTATTTTTTGAGGAAGTCCAGCCCGTCGCTAGGCCTTTCGTCGAGGTTGACCGCGATCACCTCGAACCCGTCCTTGCCAAATTCCGTCCGCATCGCATCCAGCGCGGGCATGGCCTGCCGGCATGGCCCGCACCAGGACGCCCAGAAATCGATCAACAGCACCTTGCCACGATACTGCTCCAGCTCGATGGACTCGCCGCCCTGCAGCGACTTTGCACTGAACAACGGCGCAGGCTGTCCGTTCTCACTCGCGACAACGCCGGTGGCAATCAAGAAGCCAACAATCAATGACAACAGGCGCATGCGGATGGTACTGACCTGACAGTTAGAGGGATGCAACTGGATCATTCTCTCAGCCGGTGGCCACTGCAATCCACTCGTAGCACCGGCTCATAGCGTCTTCAGGTATTCAACTAAGGCCCGGCGCTCGGTATCCGTCAGTGCCTGG
>JBFKCG010000037.1:0-16343 GCA_041620675.1 Nevskiales bacterium | reverse complement strand
GCAGCCGCAGGCGTGCTGCGGTTCTGGATTTGCAGCCGTTCCAGGCAATCATCCAGCGCTCGGCTGACGACTGTCTGGTTCTTGATCATCGCCAGCTTGGGCCAGACGGCGCGCTCGCCATCCAACACGTAATCTTCAACCTCCGACACGCTCGGGTTGGCCGCCATGCGCAGGTAGTTGATGAGCTTGAACGGCGGCAGGATGGTCACGTTGCCACGATAATCCTGCTCAATCAGCGCGTGTGCATCACTCAGGCGACGACGCAGCGGCTCAAACGGCGCGTATCTTCCGCCCAGGCTGGCCGCATACTCCAGCTGCGAACGCACGTTGGACATGACAAAGTTGCGTGGCTCATGCATGAAGGTGTCCTGCTCCGAGCCCTTCAGCTGCATGAACGGCAGCACAAGCGGGTTGGTCTGGCTGACAATCGTATGGTTGACGTTATGCAAGCGCCGCAGCCGCAGGATGGGCAAGTCGGATTTCATGCTGCCATCCACCCACTTCTGGGTTGGCATGAACGGTTCCCGCTTGCCGTCAGCATTGCGCGTCATCAGCATCTGTGGCGGGAACACGAACGGGACTGCGCAAGAGGCCAGGACTGCCTCGCGGATATACAGGTGCGGGAATGTCAGGTGGTTGAGCAGGCGCGGGATCTGGTTGGTGTTCGCAGGCGATACCGTGATGTTGATGATGCAACCGGTCTGTTCATAAGCCTCGGCAAAGGTCATATCAGGAACAATGTTTTCAATCGCAGCCCGTAGCTGGCTGTCATCCATGATGACGCCACGACGCACGGCATCACTGGCCCTGAGCAGGCGCCAGAACTCCACGCTGAAGCGGCGCGGATCAAATGCGTCATCCAGGTCCTCTTCTTTCACGGTACCGAGTGCCGTGGCCACCATCGCGCCCGCACTGGAGCCCGAAATGACTCGCGGCAGCAAGCCCTGTTCGCGCAGCGCCTTGACCACGCCGACGTGGAAAAATCCCATCGTTGCGCCGCCCGACAGGACCAACGCCGAGCGGCCAAAGGACAAGGCCAGATCCTGGAAGAATTTGTTCTTTTCCTCGGATAACAACCCGGGAAAGTCGGTGTCACAGATATAGTTGAGCGTCGACACCAGGGTGTCGACATAATCCTGCACCAGGTATTTCGTTCCCACGCGGCTGTGGTGATACAACTCGGGGTTGCTGACGTTGCCCAGGTTCCAATGCATGCCCTGGCGCAGGAAATGCACCAGTTTCTGCACGTCATCGCTGTTGCGATATTTACGCAGCTTCTGCAGCCGCGAACGGATCAATACATAGTCGTAGTCGGGGGAGCTCTCATCCTCGCGCCAGGTTTCCTGACCTTCCCATCGATCCAGTTCCTGGGCGGCATCAAACCAGGTGCGGTAATCCCGCGCATTGGCCATGGCCTTCTTGCATTCTGTGGCGACGGATGACATCCCAAAAGCTCCTCGTAACCTATTACCGCAGCAATGCCTGCGGGCACTTCTCCGAACCTCGCCTCGCGACCATCCTCGGCCATCTAAATAATTGTTATCTCGACTCTATTAGGGATAATTCTATCTGGCGCTAGTAACGACCGCCAGCGTCGAATTTAACTATCCGATGTGCAATTCGCCTCCTTGCCGGACTCGTATTGCTGCCGTATGGTCTGGCCTTGGCACGGTGCGTCTGGAACTATTCAAATTAGCAAGGGAAACCGTTGGTTATGAAGCAAGAACTGGATATCGCACTGGCCCAGGCTGGACGCATCATTTTGGGGAAATCACGTCAGATACAGCTGGCGATGGCCTGCCTGCTGGCACGCGGACATCTACTGATTGAAGACATACCCGGTGTCGGCAAGACAACCCTGGCCCAGACCCTGGCGCGTGTGCTCGGCCTGCAGTACCAGCGCATCCAGTTCACCAGTGACTTGTTACCCGCCGATATCCTGGGGGTTTCTGTCTACGACCAGGGCCGCAGTGGTTTTGAATTTCATCCCGGCCCGATCTTCTCGCAGCTGGTCCTGGCAGATGAGGTCAACCGCGCCAGCCCAAAGACACAGAGTTCTTTGCTGGAAGCCATGGAAGAACGCCAGGTGACCATTGATGGCCAGACACGCGCCTTGCCTAAGCCCTTCTTCGTGGTGGCGACGCAAAATCCCGCTTACCAGGTTGGCACCTTCCCGCTGCCGGAATCACAGCTGGATCGTTTTCTCATGCGCATAGAACTTGGTTATCCGCCCTCTGACGCCGAACGCGCGCTACTGAAAGAGCAGGACCGACGAGAGTTGTTGACCACCCTGTCACCTGCGATGACGCCCGACGACCTGATCAAGCTGCAAAATGTCGTTGCCAGCATTCGTGTCAGTGACGCGCTGGTGGACTATATCCTCGCGATAGTCCATCACACCCGTGAAAACCCCCTGTATCGCGAAGGCCTGTCGCCACGTGCGGGGCTCGCCCTGCGCCGATGCGCACAAGCCTGGGCACTCATGGAAGGTCGAAACAGCGTTCTGCCAGAAGATGTGCAAGCAATCCTGCCTGCCGTCGTCACCCACCGACTGCAGCCCGAAGACGGCTCAGAACATGCGGATGCCGGAAGAATCGCCCAACAGCTCCTCGAATCCGTAGCCATCCCCTAGCGCACCTGGTGTCATGCCAACTACGCCGCGCCAGTACCTGCGCCGCCGCATCCGGGAATACATCTTCCGGCGGCTTAAACGCGTGCCGGGACCTGTCACCATTCGTCGCCAACGGATTTATATCGTCCCCTCACGATTTGGCTACCTGTTTGGCCTGATGGTGTTTCTGATGTTGCTGGGTTCCATGAACTACAGCAACAGCATGGGCTTTGCCCTGACCTTTCTGCTGACTGGGCTCGGTCTCGTTGCCATGCACCATACCCACCGAAACCTGCTGAACTTGTCGGTGCGATCTGGCAGACACGCACCGGTCTTTGCCGGGCAAAATGCTGAATTCCAGCTCGTACTCGATAATCCAGCGGCAACCCATCGTTACGCCGTGGCCGTCAGCTTCGCAGAAGCTGCTGACGACGCGACCCTGCTTGATGTGCCTGCACACGGCAGCGCGCTGTCGCGCTTGAGTATTCATGCCCCAGCGCGCGGACTGCTCTCGTCCCCCGCCTTCCGTGTTCATACCGAATACCCGATGGGGCTTTTCCATGCCTGGACCTGGATAGAGTTGGACATGCAGTGCGTGGTTTATCCCAGGCCAGCGGACAACCGCCAGCAGCCTCCGCCCGCCCCCGGTGGCGATAGTGGAAAACCCGATCGAATCGGTGGCAAGGAGGACTTCATCGGACTGCGCAGTTACCAGCGTGGTGACGCCTCTCGGCTGATTCACTGGAAGACACTGCCGCGTACCGGGCAACTCATGGTCAAGCAATTTGCCGACCCGATTCAGCATGAGCTATGGCTGGATTGGGACAGCCTGCCCGGCCTTGAAACGGAAACGCGATTATCACAGTTGTGTCGCTGGGTATTGGACGCGCATCGTGCAGGCAAGAGTTATGGGCTGGTACTGCCGGGTCTGAGGCTGGATCCTGCCAGCAGCGAACAGCACCGCCACAGCTGCCTTGAGGCACTGGCGTTATTCAATCTTCCCAAGCAAACCGCATGACCGAGCCCCTAGCCAATTGGACGCTGTTCCGGCTGCTGGCGTGCCTGGCCATCGTGATCGTGCCCCATTTCCAGAGCCTGCCGGTGTGGGCTTCTGTTTTGGTCAGCGTGATGCTGGTCTGGCGCGGACTTGTCGCGATTTTTCACTGGCGCATGCCCTCGGTCTGGGTACGCGGGACATTGGCCATTGCCGCCTTCATTGCGCTTTTCCTGAGTTATGGACGCATGAACAGCCAGGAGGCCGGTGCCGGCCTGCTGGTGGTGATGGTCGCGTTCAAGCTGACGGAAATGGTGAAGGTCAGGGATTGCTCGCTGGTCCTGATGCTGAGTTATTTCATCCTGATCACCCACTTTCTGGCCTCGCAGGAAATTGTCACAGCGGTCTATGTGTTTGGCTCGGTCATCCTGGTCACTGCCCTTTTGCTGGAAATCAGCCACCCCCAGGGCCCTCTCTCGGCCAGGATCACCCTCAGGCACGCATCCGTCCTGGTGGCGCAGGCGGTACCCCTGATGCTGCTGATGTTTGTGCTGTTCCCCCGCATTCCTGGGCCCCTGTGGGGCATCCCCCACGAAGAAAGCCGCGGCCGGACCGGCCTGAGCAATTCGATGGAGCCCGGCTCCATCAGCAAACTCGGGCTTTCGGATGAAGTCGCCCTGCGCGTCACCTTCCTGGATGAGCGCCCCAAGCCCAGCCAGCGGTACTGGCGTGGCCCCAGTTTCTGGACTTTTGATGGCAAGGGCTGGCACCCGGGCAACGAGACCCAGCAAGCCAGCGCCACACGCATTGCGCCAGAGGGCATGGCCATACGTCAGGAAATCATGCTGGAGCCGCACAAGCATAACTGGCTCATTGCGCTGGACCTTCCGGTAGAAGGACCACCCGGCTCAACGCACGACAACGCACATCAGTTGATCAGTGACAAGCCTGTCCTTGAGCGCAAGCTGTACCAGGTCACTTCTTATACCGATTACCGCTACCAGCCCGAGTTATCGCCAGATTTGCGCGCGCGCGCACTGCAATTACCGGGCTTTGGCAACAAGCGTTTGCGTGAGCTGGCACAACAGTGGCGACAATCCGAACCCACTGACCGTGACATCGTCAATGCGGCCTTACGCATGTTCAATAGCGAAGACTTTTTCTACACGCTAGAGCCGCCATTGCTATCCAACACCAGCGGAATGGATGACTTCCTGTTCAATACCCGCCGCGGTTTCTGTGAGCATTATGCAAGCGCGTTCACCTTGCTGATGCGTGCTGCGGGCATACCCGCGCGAGTTGTCACCGGCTATCAGGGTGGTGAATACAATGAGGCAGGTAATTACTTCATCGTGCGCCAATCCGATGCGCATGCCTGGAGTGAGGTGTGGTTGCAGGGTGATGGCTGGGTCCGGATTGATCCGACTGCCGCCGTGGCCCCAGAGCGCATTGAATCCGGACTTGCCGCTGCCTTGTCCGAAGGCGAAGCCAGCACCGTTCCCGGCAGCAGCAACATCTACCTGATCTACCAGCTGGAAGCCTACTGGGACTGGACCAATGCGGTGTGGAACCGCAGCATCCTTGCCTATGGGCCGGAACTACAGCAGCGCTTTCTGGAGCGATTTGGCATCCGTGACTGGTACCAGATGACCTTGGTACTCACGATCAGCGTTGTGGGTTTCCTGGCCATCCTCGGCGGCATCCTGCTCTGGCAAGCGAGAAAACAAATTGCCGATGACCCTGTCGTGCGCGAGTGGGGGCGCTTTTGCAGTATCCTTGCCCGGCACAAGCTGCCGCGACTGCCGCATGAAGGCCCTCGGGATTTCGCCCAGCGTGCCACTCGGGCACGCCCAGATTTAGCGCCAGAAATTACCCGTATCAGCGGCCTTTACGTCAAACTGCGCTACAGTGACACGGACTTCGACATTGAAAACTTGCGCCGCCTGAAACACGCTGTGCGTCGCTTCAAACCCTGAACCAGGCTGTTGCGATTTGCGCATTACGACGGTATCAGCCGTGATCACAATCCGCCAGGAAATTGAGCAGCTCCTCGCGCAACGGGTAGTAATCCTGATGCTCCAGCAGCATTTTTCGCGTACGGGGCCGTGGCAGTGGGATATCCAGCACCTTGCCAACCTTGGCCTGTGGGCCATTGGTCATCATCACCACACGGTCGCCCAACAGTATGGCCTCGTCCACATCGTGCGTGACAACTATCGCAGTCAGCTTGCTGCGCGCCCAGACTTCCATCAGCACCTCCTGTAACTCCCAGCGCGTCAGTGAGTCCAGCATGCCGAAGGGTTCGTCCAGCAACAGCAGCTTAGGAGATAGGGCAAAGGCGCGCGCGATGCCCACCCGCTGTTTCATGCCATTGGAAAGCTCTGACGCACGCCTATGCATGGCATCTGACAGGCCGACGCGACAAAGGTAATGCTCGGCAATCTCGCGCCGCTCGCTCATCAAGGCATGCGGAAAAACCTTGTTGACGCCCAACGCCACGTTCTCATGCGCCGTCAGCCAGGGCACCAGGCTGGGTGCCTGGAACACGATGCCACGGTCCGGGCCGGCGCCCATGATTTCCTTGCCATCCAGAACAATACCCCCCTCACTGATATCGGTGAGGCCAGCCGCCATCGACAGTACAGTCGACTTGCCACAGCCCGAGTGGCCGATGATCGATACAAATTCACCCTGCGCAATCTTAAGGTCGAAGCCATCCACGACTTTCACCGGTCCCTTGCGCGTCGGGTAAACCTTTGCGATCTGCGAGAATTCGACGTAGCGCTCCGGCTGCAGCTGAGCACGCGCCTTGCGTGCCTTTACATGCTGCGGGTAGGTCTGGCCGCTGCTGGGTTGCAGATTGGTTAGTGGCACCACCTTGCTCGAGGCCTGGCTTGCGTCTTGTCCTGCCTGCATCAGGTACTGCGTGATCTCGCGACGGATGCGCTTGAAGTCTGCGTCATGATTGATCGCACGCCGGTCGCGGGGCCGTGGCAGGTTGACCTTGAATTCCGGGCCAAAGCTGGCGCCAGGCCCAGGATTCAGTGGGATGATGCGATCCGCCATGACCATGGCCTCATCCACGTCATTGGTGATCAGCACCACGGTCTTCCGTTCACCTTCCCAGATCTGGACGATCTCGTCCTGCAGTTTGGCCCGTGTCAGTGCATCCAGCGCACTGAGCGGCTCATCCAATAACAGGATGTCAGGATTCGCCGACAGCGCACGGGCCACCGCCACGCGCTGGCGCATGCCACCCGATAATTCAGCCGGTCGCTTGAGCATGGCAGGTGTCAGGCCCACCATCTCGACGTACTTTTCGACGCGCGCGCGTCGCTCGGCTTGGCCCTGGTGCCGGAAGGCCTGCTCAACCGCCAGCGCGACGTTCTCGCGCACCGTCATCCACGGCATGAGCGAATAACTCTGGAACACCACGCCACGATCGGGTCCGGGACCAGAGACAGGCTTGCCACTCACCAGTACCTCGCCAGCATCCGGCGTGACCAGCCCCGCCATCAGCGAAATCAGCGTAGTCTTTCCACTGCCAGAAAAACCCAGAACTGCGACGAACTCGCCCTCGTTGATGCGCAGGTTGATGTCCTTAAGTACACAACTGCGTTTCGCACCCAGGCCATACGACTTAGCCACCCCTCTCAACTCAAGGCTGCCACCCATGCCCTGCAAGGCCGGCATGATCGGCAGCTTCACATTCATCGCAGTCGATGTCAGGGCAGACTGGGCCTTTAACTGTGGTAACGCAGACATCATGTGCTCCATGTACTTATTTGATTGCCTAGTGCGCCGTCTCGCCGAAACTCACCATCTGCTGCAAGCCATGCATGATGCGATCCAGCACAAAGCCAATGAAGCCAATGGTGAATACGGCCACCATGATCCTGCCCAATGACGACGACGAGCCATTCTGGAACTCGTCCCACACGAATTTCCCCAGGCCCGGGTTTTGCGCCAGCATTTCGGAGGCAATCAACACCATCCAGCCCACGCCAAGTGACAACCTCAAGCCGGTGAAGATGAGCTTGAGCGAGGAAGGCAGCACGATCTTTCGCACCTTGGTGAACCAGGACAGCTGCAAGACCTTGGAAACGTTGATCAGGTCCTTGTCGATGGATGCCACGCCCACGGCGGTATTGATCAGGGTTGGCCATAACGAGCACAGGGTTACGGTCACCGCCGAAACGATGAAGGACTTCTGGAACATGGGCTCGGCACTGACGTACACGGCACTCACGACCAGGGTCACGATCGGTAGCCACGCCAGCGGTGATACCGGCTTGAACAGCTGGATCAGCGGGTTGATCGAAAGCTGGAAGGTCCGGCTCATGCCACACAGCACGCCCAACGGCACGGCCACCACTGTTGCCAGCATGAAGCCGGCAAATACCGTGATCAGGCTGGTGCGGATCTGGTCCAGATAGGTCGGCTTGCCAGTCCAGCCGCGTATCGTGACCTCTGCCTTGGGGTCCTCGGCAAGCAGCTCGGCATTGCGAGCCAGCTGGCGTTCATGGAAGGCTTGCGCCTTCTGCCGTTCCTGCCAGTGTTCGTCCAGTAGGCCCTTGGCTTCGTGCCAAACATTGGCCGGACCGGGTATGGCGCCCAAGCTGGTCTGCACGCCGCTAGCCAGCCCACCCCAAAGCATCAGGAAGGCAACAAAGGCCAGCACCGGCATGCCAATCTGCAGGAACATCTCGCGCAGCTGCGTGCGCGGGTCCTCGCCGGCAGCCAGCCTGAGCATGGGAATGAACCAGGTCAGCCCCAGCTTGCTCATGATGTTGATCGTCTGGTTAAGCATCTTGTTCTCTAATCCTGTGTGAGTTCATCTGGTTGCAGAGCAACACTCATGCCAAATGGCGGTGAACCTCCCTGTCCACCGCACTGGCTTGCCTAATACGGGCTACTTGATCTTGTCCTTGCCCTTCAGACCGATCTTGAGGCTGTCGATGTACGCGTTAGGCTTCTTGCCGTCGTAGGTGATCCCGTCCAGGAATTCGCTGGTCGGCGGACGATAGCCATCCGTCTTCGGAAAATCCTCCGCCTTGGCCTTGCCCTCCACGACCAGCGCTTGGGCAGCGGCCATGTAGATGTCAGGTCGGTAGACCTTCTTCGCGATCTCCTCATACCAGCTATCCGGTTTGTGCTCACTGATCTGGCCCCAGCGGCGCATCTGGGTCAGATACCAGATCGCATCGCTGTAATACGGATAGGTCGCGTAGTAGCGGAAGAACACGTTGAAGTCCGGCAACGAGCGCTTGTCCCCTTTCTCGTACTCAAAGGTGCCGGTCATGCTGTTGGCGATGACCTTCTCATCCGCACCCACGTAGTTGGGCTTGGACAGGATCTTGACCGCCTCGGCGCGGTTGGCATCCTTTTCCGCATCCAGCCACATGTTGGCGCGAATCAAGGCCTTGACCACCGCCTTGTGCGTGTTCGGGTACTTGTCGGCCCAGGCCTTGCTGACACCAAAGACCTTCTCCGGGTTGTTCTTCCAGATTTCGTAGTCCGTGATCACCGGCACGCCGATACCCTTGAACACCGCCTGCTGGTTCCAGGGCTCACCGACGCAGTAACCATAGATCGTTCCGGCTTCCATGGTCGCCGGCATCTGCGGCGGCGGCGTCACCGACAGCAGCACGTCGGCGCCGACCTGTCCGGTCACGTCATTGGCGCCGTAATACAGCCCGGGATGAATCCCGCCCGCCGCAAGCCAGTAGCGCAGTTCGTAGTTGTGGGTGGACAACGGGAACACCATACCCATCTTGAATTTCTTGCCCTCGGCCTTGTACTGGTCGACGACTGGCTTCAGGGCATCTGCCTTGATCGGGTGCACAGGCTTGCCGCCTTCCATCGGCACATGCTTCTTCATCTCGTTCCATACCGCGTTGGAGACGGTGATGCCATTGCCGTTCAGGTCCATGCTGAAGGCAGTGACGATGTCTGCCTTGGTCCCGATGCCGAGCGTGGCGCCGAGCGGCTGACCCGCCAGCATGTGGGCACCATCCAGTTCTCCACCGATCACGCGGTCCAGCAGCACCTTCCAGTTCGCCTGTGCCTCGACCGTGACATAAAGGCCTTCGTCCTCGAAAAAACCCTTTTCATAGGCGATGATGATCGGGGCCGCATCGGTCAGCTTGATAAAGCCGAACTTGAGGTCGGGTTTCTCGATCTTGTCCGCCGCTACCGCCTGGCCGCTCGCCAATACGAAACCTGTTGCGAGCCACAAAGTCACTGCCCATCGGGCCAGTGCTCGCATCATTCGATTGCCTGATTTCATGTCAATTGCTCCTATTTATCCTGGTCCAGGGCCCTGCACTCATCTGGCATCGGGCCCGCATCGTCATGGTGCGTATCCGAAATACGCGACCCGCTAGAACTTGTAGTCGGCTTGCAGCCACAGCTTCTGGGTATCGACCGAGAAGCTGTCTGCGCTGTAATCGGCATACTTGAGCGTGACACCGAGCGCATCGTTGATCGGTCGGGACACCTGCAGGTCTATCTCGTCGCCGTACTTGCCGCTGCCATCGTCAGCGTCATAGTCGTGATACACCGCGAGGAAATTGAACTTCTCGATCGTGGCACCCAGGCTGACATAAGCATCCTGTACGCCCGCAAAGCTGGTCGTCGCGGGTGTGTTCAGGAAGATGTCAGCCCAGCCCTGGAAAGCGTGCAGCGTGGCCAGCGGGGTCTGGAAGGCGTAGGCATTCTCCGCATCTCCACCCAGGACCTCATAACCAAACTTGATCGTTACCGGGCTGAAAACTGCACCTACTTCGGCCAGCGTGTAGTCCGCGTCCACGATTGCCGGCGAGTCCTTGTAGTCACCCTGCTTGGCATACTCGAAGGTGTACAGGAGCTTGGCCGGCGCCAGCGGTATCGTGCCAGCCAGGGGCACCGTGCCAGCCGCACGCAGCCCCAGCGTCTTGGTATCGCGACGCGCAGCAGCATCGACATCGAAATCCACCAGGTAGGCATAACCCACCAGCTTGAATGCCTCGGATGGCGTCCAGGCAACGTTCAGCAAATCAGACTCAAGCTGAAAGTCACCGGCAAAGATGTTGTTGGCGTTGGTGAGGTGCGAGTAGTTGATCGTGACCTTCGGAAAGAAGGTGTTCACGACATTCAATCCGTCGTAGGTCATCTCGTTCTGGCGCCAGCCGACATTGCCGATGAAGCGCGCGTTGTCCAGGACGAGTCGTTGCCGACCATACTTGAGGATCGTGTTTGGGATACCGACGTAGCGCAGCCAGAACTGGTTCAACTCGGTGCCTTCGGGATCCGCGATCGTCGAATAGGCGACGTTGCCATTGCAGCCGCTGCCAAAGAATGGCGAAACGTTACCTGGGCAGCTGTTGTAATCCTCACCCCCGAGCGCGTGCACGTCCTCAAGCTCGACCTGCAAGTCGAGGTCGTTCCATTTCCCGGTCGTATAAGCCAGCCGGGTGCGCAAGGTCAGCGCATCGGCATCCTCAAGCGCGTTATCCTGCTCCACGTCCTCGTAGCGCAGCCGCAGGTCAAGATTGGTCGTACCCCCGGCGACCGCATAACGCAGCGCCTCGATCGAATCCGCGGCCATTGCCGCCAACGGCACACCCAGGCCGAACCCCAATGCTGCCACCCCTAACCCCCAAGTCTTCATCACACGCCCCCTGTTCATGAATTGACGGGACCGCAATGCACGGTACCGGTATTTCAAACACCTAATTCCTATCTCATGTCGCATGCCAGTCATTACGGCGAGCAGTGTCGCCATGTGCTGTCTTGGCCCACATCTCTTCAAGACATGCCCAAGCTTGCATTCGCAAGTTCAATGCCAAGCTTCGACACAGCGTATTCATTGCGAAAACGCTGCAACACTGGAGTACGAGAAAAGGGAATACGGTATAGCCGCGAGCAATCCGACCGGGCCGGTACCTACGATGATTGTTGGCTGGCCCCCGGGATCTATCTGCCCGGAATTGGTGCCAGCCCTTGCTTCAGGCTGCATGCGGCAACACCCTTGTGCACACACAGGCGTCCCACACGCCTGTATCCACACTGGCACCGCAAACTACATGCCAACCTATCGTCGAGGAATTATTTGATTAGCACGCGACTGATCACGCCAAGGCAATGTCGCGGATACATAGGAACAATTACCGGTCTTGCACCGGCGGTTCCTGCACGCGCCACAGCAGCCATGCACCACTTACGAACAGCACCATGACGGCCAGTATCGAAACGCGCGAGCTGCCCGACAAGATGGCCGTCCAACCCACGAGCAGGGGCCCGAGGATGGCCGCAAACTTGCCCAGCATGTTGTAGAAGCCGAAGAATTCGCCGGATTTGTCCGGTGGGATCAGGCGTGCATAGAAAGATCGGCTCAGCGACTGCACGCCGCCCTGAACCAGACCAATGGTGATCGCCATCAGGTAGAACTGACGCTCGTTCTCAAGGTAGTAGCCCCAGATAGTGACTCCCATGTAGATGAAGAGCCCGAGCAGGATCCCGTTTTTTGTCCCGATGTGTCCGGCCAACCATCCAAAGCCGATGGCTGCGGGAAAGCCCACGAATTGCACAATGAGCAGAGCGACGATCAGGCTTTTCGGGTCGAATCCCAAGGCCATGCCATAGTCGACCGCCATGCGGATGATCGTGTCTACGCCATCGATGTACAGCCAGTAGGCCAGCAGGAACATGAAGATCACGCGGTGCTTGCGAATTTCCGCGAAGGTGCGAACCAATTGCTTGAAACCGCCCCGTGTAGCCTCCAGCCAACCCACAGATACAGCTGGCACATGCTCCTTCACCTTGGTGAATAAGGGCAGTGAAAACAGGAGCCACCACACCGCCACCATCAGGAAGGAAATCCGTACTGCCTCACTGGCATCAGCCAAGCCAAACCAGGCCGGTTTCAATGTCATCAGCACGTTGACCGAGAACAACAAGCCGCCGCCCAGATACCCCATGCCGTAACCCAGTGCGGACACCCGGTCATAGTCTTTGGGTTCTGCCACGTCAACCAGCAGTGAATCATAGAAGACGATGCTGCCACTAAAGCCGATGCCGCCAAGCGTGAACAGCAACGCCGCCTCAAACCATAGCCCCTTGCTCACAAAGTACAGGCCTGCCGTCGATAGAACGCCAAGGATCATGAAAACAGCGAGCAAACGCTTGCGTACGCCACCACGATCAGCGATCGCACCGAGCACAGGGGCCAACATAAGGATGACCAGGCTCGATGCGGAATTGGCGATTCCCAGATGAAACGTGCTGGTCGTAGCCTCCTGGCCAGCGCTCCAGTACTGCTTGAAGAACAGGGGAAAGAAGCCCGCCAACACGGTTGTGGCAAAGGCAGAATTGGCCCAGTCGTAAAAGGCCCAGGACAGGACCGTGCGCTTGTCTGTCACAGATGAATACCCAGAACCAGCGCATCCTCCCTGCCCTTGTGGGCCGGGTAGTAGTTGCGGCGCTCGCCTATCTCGTGGAAACCGGCCCTATGGTAAAGGTTGATTGCCGCCTGGTTGGATTTTCGGACTTCCAGCAATAGCCAGCCCACATTGCGCTGCCGGGCCTGGTCCATCAGATGCTCGAGCAAGTAGGCACCGATGCCATAACGCCGATTGTCCTGACTGACACAGATATTGAGGATATGTGCTTCATCCATGGCGTATGACATCAGCCCATAGCCGAGGATCTCATCCAGCGTGTTGGTTGCGACCCAACTGCCGTAACCCATGCGCAGGCAGTCACGGAATATGCCTTCGCTCCAGGGGAAGTCGTATGACGCGCGCTCGATCGCCAACACCACCGGCAAGTCACCCCGGACCAGTTCACGGCAACGCAGCAAACTCTTGGGTTGGGCGCTCAAGCGGCCTCGCGCAGTAGCGCCCGTGCACGCTTGAGGTCTTCCCAGGCCCGGGCCTTTTCACGCGGACTACGCAAGAGGTAGGCCGGGTGATAAGTGACGATCACGGGAATCTTTCCCGCACCATAGTGATGCAAGGGACCACGCAGCTTGCTGATGGGCGTGTCTGTCTGCAGCAGGTTTTGCGCTGCAATGCGGCCCACCGCCAGGATCAGCTTCGGCTGGATCAATGCAATCTGCCTTTCCAGGTAGGGACGACAGGCAGCCGCTTCATCAGGTTGCGGGTCGCGATTGTTGGGTGGGCGGCACTTGACGATATTGCCGATATAGACGCCCCCACCCATCTTGCCGTCTTCGCGACTACGCCCAATCGCTAGCAGCATGCTATCGAGCAGCTTGCCGGCACGTCCGACGAAGGGCTCGCCCACGCGATCCTCATCCGCACCCGGCGCCTCTCCCACCACCAGCAGCGACGCCTGCCTGGCTCCAACACCAAATACGGTCTGTGTGCATCCAGCACGCAGGCCACAGTCATGACATTCCTTCACGACGGAGGCCAGTGATTCCCAATCCATGCTCATGACATCCTTAACTTTGGCAGCTGCGTGAACACTGGACTGCGCGTGCTCCACTGGCCTGGATTTCTGCGGCTGAATGTCCTGGCTAGCATCATCAGCTGGTGCTTGCGTCGCCTGCTCGCTGGTTTCGGTCATGTCCCCACCCTGCCGGGACAGCCAGACCGGGATGCCCATGGCATGCAGGTACTGCTTGCGACGCGCGTTATTCATGCGCCAATACTAGCGTCATTCCAGAAAGAGCGGGAGCAACGCTAGATGGTTTCGTACATCTGCGGATGGGTGCGCTCGAATGGCTGCTGCAGGCGATTGAGGGCGTTGATGTAGGCCTTGGCCGAGGCAATGACAATATCGGTGTCAGAACCCTGGCCATTGACCACGCGCCCCCCCTTCTGCAGGCGTACAGTGACTTCACCCTGGGCATCAATTCCCTTGGTGACGTTGTTGACGGAGTACAACTGCAACTCGGCGCCACTGGCAATGATCTTTTCAATCGCACTGTATGCGGCATCAACCGGCCCGCCACCTTCTGATTCAGCCTTGTGTTCGGTGCCATCCACGCTGATGCGGATCTGGGCGACCGGCTTGGTACCCGTTTCCGAGCCAACCTTCAGGTAATGCAGGGCAAAGCGGTCAGCATGATGTGCCGTTTCCGTCTCGCTCATCAGGGCCTGCAGGTCCTCGTCGAATATCTCGTGCTTCTTGTCGGCCAGTTCCTTGAAACGGGCGAAAGCATCGTTCAGCTCGGCCTGGCCTTCGATCTTGATGCCCAGTTCTTCCAGACGCTGCTTGAAGGCGCTTCGACCTGAGTGTTTGCCCATGACCAGCTTGTTGGCGCTCCAGCCCACATCCTCGGCACGCATGATCTCGTAGGTCTCGCGATGCTTGATCACGCCATCCTGATGGATACCGGATTCGTGCGCGAACGCATTGGCACCGACAATGGCCTTGTTTGGCTGCACGGGATACCCCGTGATGGTCGAGACCAGCTTGGAGGTTGGCACGATTTGGGCCGTATCAATATGCGTATCCAGACCAAAAACATCACGACGCGTCTTGACCGCCATCACGACTTCTTCCAGTGAGGCATTGCCTGCGCGTTCACCCAGGCCATTGATGGTGCACTCGACCTGACGTGCACCAGCCAGGACAGCGGACAACGAGTTGGCCACGGCCATGCCCAGGTCATTGTGGCAGTGAGTGGACCAGACTACCTTGTCAGAATTGGGCACGCGCTCGATCAGCTGGCGCATACGATCACCCCACTGCACGGGTACGCTATAACCCACGGTGTCCGGTACGTTGATGGTGGTGGCGCCGGCCTTGATCACGGCCTCAAATACTCGGCACAGGAAATCCAATTCTGATCGCACCGCGTCCTCGGCCGAGAACTCGACATCATCGGTGAACTGGCGGGCCAGCTTGACCGCGCCAATGGCATTCTCCAGCACCTGCTCCGGCGTCATGCGCAACTTCTTCTCCATATGGATGGGCGAAGTCGCGATGAAAGTATGGATGCGAGAGCGTCTGGCTGGTTTCAAGGCCTCGGCAGCACGCTGGATATCCGCAGGGTTGGTGCGTGCCAGGCTACACACGGTGCTGTCACGAATTTCGCTGGCAACCGCCTTGACAGCCTCGAAGTCGCCGGGACTCGCGATTGCGAAACCCGCCTCGATCACGTCAACCTTCAGGCGTTCCAGCGCCTTGGCGATTCTTACCTTTTCTTCCTGGGTCATCGACGCACCCGGTGACTGCTCGCCGTCACGCAAGGTCGTGTCGAATATGATCAATCGTTCCTGTTTGTCCTGACTCATGGCTCAAACTCCGCGGGCCGTACCGGCATTATGGTACACGGCTCAATTCATTGAATGGGTTCGGGTTTGGCGGATATCGGCCTCCACCAAGGGCGCTGCTGCGAGGCTGCCTTACGGCAGAAGTCGCAGCGCGTTGCGGAGGGCAAGCTGGAGGCTGGCGCGCACAGTCAACCCCAGGTGCGAAGTACGCCAGGAGAATGAAAATGATTGTGCGGCAATGGTCATGCGCCAACTATAAATGAGCTGCTAGGACTTTCCAAGCGCTGCTGCCCGTGCTTTTCGCATGTCACGAACAGCCGCAATGGGTCCATAGATGATATAGATCATGAACAGCCCGAACAGCACGTGAGGCGGATCAAAGCTGATCAACAGGATGAGCAGTACCATGGCCAGGACGTACCGGAACGGCACGCGTTGGCCCAACTTGAGGTCCTTGAAGCTGGGATAGCGGATCTTGCTGCTGACCATCAACACGCCAGCGGCAATCATC
>JBFKCG010000036.1:0-16722 GCA_041620675.1 Nevskiales bacterium | reverse complement strand
CGTCCACGAATTCCGGCGAGCCCGAGCCATCCGGGGTTACCGGCATGCGGCCACTGGCGCGGCAGTACGACACCAAGTCATCACGCCACAATTCATAGAACATGTTGCGGTTCGAGAACAGCAGGTCCTGTAGGTCCTGACGGTTGAAGGTCCTCTTGTTGGGATCGGTCACGCCCTCAAGGCGCTCAAGGATCAGGCGATGACCCATGCGCGTACGCACGGCACGCGCGGAGCGCTCCGGTCCAAATACACGCGAATAACCTTCCAGGGGCTGATAGGCATTGGTCAGCCAGTGGCTCTCGTTAGAGTTGACCACGTAATCCTTGCGCTTGATCATCGGCTGCAAGGCCGCAGGCATCGTCTTCGGCGCTGCTGAATCTGCATGCGTCGGCACATCACAACTGGAGACTGAGCCGTTGATCACCGCGACGGCCAGGGTATTCCATAACGCGTGACCCAGCGGGGTGTTGCAACGCGCTGCATGCTCGTTGGAGATATTCGGCACCGTTCCAACATCCGTCCACAGCGCATTGCCCTGTGAGTCAGCGACTGTGCTGGTGGCCCAGGGATTGCCGGACCACTTGGCCGCGGCGGCGTAATATTCGTCCACCGAGTTCGCCTGGTTGGTCTCCCAGAACTGGTTAGCAATACGCGCGCTGCCGGTGTTCATGTCGATCATCGCGAACGCGGTGGCTTGGGTCCACGGGAAGGCCGGTACGCCCAGAGCATCAATCACAATCGGTCCGTAAATCGTCGAATAGAACCGGTGGCTGCGGGTGGTGAAGCTTCCATCAGCCTCCTGCACATCAATCGTGATGTCTTTGTAGTCCATGTCATAGACCTTGCCATCCACCACGTACTGGGTCGGGTTGCCCGGCACCAGCTTCAACTCGGCGATTGCCAGGCGGCGAGCCGCAGAAACAGTATGCGACCAGGCGACATGTTCGTTATGCCCGATCATGACCAACGGCTGGCCGATGAAGCCCATGCCGGAGACGTTCATGCGGCCGGGGATGCGCACATGCATCTGCCAGAAGCGGTCGAAGCCATCCCAGGTCCAGTGCGGGTTGCCCAAGAGCAGGCCCGAGCCGTTATCCGTGGCGTCGCCGCCCAGTCCAATGGCGTTTGAGCCGCCATCGCGCACGCGCTCGGAAAAAGCCTGCGCCAGCTCGGGAATCAACGCGATGCTGGCGGCCGAAGAAGAACTCGACGCAGGGAAACTCCCGGAGTACTGTGCCACGCCACTATTGATGGCATCGGCAATGTCGGAGTAGACCGGTATCCGCCCGAACAAGGGCACTGAGTTGGGTAGCTTAGGCACCGAGCTGGCGCTGGGTGGCGCCGCGACCACCATGCCCGACCAGACCAGGTCGCGACCACCCTTGCCGACCAACTCATACAGGCGACGCGCCACGTCAATGCGCTCGATTGGACGCACATGCGCCGCACCACGACAGCCAGCATCAGGCAGGTTCGCAACGCCATGGTGCTTCAGGTAGTCGTTGTAACCCGCGATATAGCCATCCAGCAGCTGCAGAAGCTCCGGAGCGGGGCCATGCGGCGGCGGTAAATTCATGATCTCTTCAATACCTGCGGTTTCATTGATGTAGCGGTTGAACAGGTTGAGCTTGATCGTGCCAGAGCCGAGATAACGGCCCTTGTACTTCGCACCCTCACCGGCGAGGTTGGTCCACATCGCGGCTAGCAGGCAGAAATTGTCCTCAGCCTGGGCGAAACCCACGCCACGACCCATATCAAAGGCGTCCTTCGCGATGATGTGCGGAATCGAGTGTTCGGTGCGCAGGATTCTGAGATCCACGGGTGGGGGTGGGGTTGGGTCCGTACCTGTGTCTCCGCCACCACCACCGTCGCCGCCGCCACCGCCGCCGCCGCCACCAGCGGTCCCACCCGCGCTTGCGACTCCATCATCATTACTTCCACTACCACCGCAGGAAGCGACAAAAAAGATGACTAGAAGGATGGATAGCATGCGCCACATAAACATTTACTCCCGACTCCAGGCCCTGAAAGGCCCGAATCACATTCAAGAATCCCAGTGAACAATTAGATTGATGCCAATATCTGCCTAGATTTTGTAGCTTCAGCGTGTTTAGTACTAGGGCAAATATTACGTAATCAGCGTATGAGCACTGACGAGTGGTGTTCTTTTCAATCAGTGTCGTTAGCTGGCATAGCCACAGCTTGCTGGACCCCGTTGGCGGCCATTCGACATCGTGACAGGGGCGGAAGCTGATACCGCGCAGGAGCAGGCTGCTCCTCTACCTTTAAGAAATAAACCGATTTTTCTATTTACTGCCCGAGCATTGTCGGGGTAACCAACACTACGCCCTTATCACTGACAGCAAAACGCCGCGCATCCTGTGCAGGATCTTCCCCGATGATCGTGCCATCGGGGATGCGGCAGCCCTTGTCCACTACCGCCCTGCGAATCCGGCAGCGCCGACCGATACTGACATCGGGCAGGATCACGGAATCCGTGACCAATGCATGAGACTCCACTCGGACGTTAGAGAACAACAAGGAATGCCGGATGGTTGCGCCTGAAATGATGCATCCGCCCGATACCATCGAATCCACCGCCATGCCGCGGTGTTCATCGTCATCAAATACGAATTTCGCCGGCGGCAGCTGTTCCTGGTACGTCCAGATTGGCCATTCCTTGTCATACAGGTTCAACTCTGGCGTCACATCAATCAATTCAAGATTGGCTTCCCAATAGGCATCCACGGTGCCGACATCACGCCAATAAGCCTGGGTACCGCGCTGCATGTCCCGAAACGGATAAGCGTAGGCAGCATGACGCGCAATCACCGAGGGGATGATGTCCTTGCCAAAGTCGTGACTTGAATCGGGGTCCTGCGCATCCCGTATTAACTGTTCCAGCAGGAATTGCGTGTTGAACACATAAATGCCCATGGATGCCAGCGCGTGATCCGACCGCCCGGGCATGGGTTCGGGCTGGCTTGGCTTCTCAGCGAACTTCAGGATGCGGGATGTCGTGTCAACCTGCATCACGCCAAAGGCGCGTGCCTGCTCCAGTGGCACTTCGATGCAGCCCACCGTGATGTCCGCTTCCTTGTCCACGTGGTAGGCCAGCATCTGGCCATAGTCCATCTTGTAGATATGGTCACCGGCCAGGACCAGCACGTACTTTGGATTGTGGTTCCGGATGATGTCGATGTTCTGGTAGATGGCATCAGCCGTGCCCCGATACCAAGAATCCTCGCTCACGCGTTGCTGCGCAGGCAGCAGTTCCACGAATTCATTGAATTCACCCCGCAGGAAGCCCCATCCCATTTGGATATGGCGAATGAGGGAATGTGCCTTGTACTGGGTCAGTACGCCGACGCGGCGTATGCCCGAGTTGATGCAGTTGGAAAGCGGGAAATCGATGATGCGGAACTTGCCGCCAAACGGCACCGCCGGTTTGGCACGCCAGTCCGTCAGCGCCACGAGCCGCGAACCGCGTCCGCCAGCCATGATCATGGCCAGCGTGTCGCGTGTCAGCCGGCTGACGAAACGTGGATCACTGCCTTGCTTGCTTGCGTAGGCCATCACTCGGGTCCGGGCGGCTGCCCTCAACTATTGGCGGCTGCGGAACAGCTCGCCTCACTGGCTGGTATATAGGTTGCAGTTTCCGCAGGAGCCCATCGCTTGGCTAGTGCCGTCCACCAATACCCGTGGCCCGAATCGGGCCTTGGCGAACAGCTGCAGGCACGGCGCCATGATCCGCTGTCGTTCCTGGGCCGGCACGCCGAGGGCCAGTACTGCGTCGTGCGTGCTTACCTGCCCCATGCCGAAATCGCGCGCATCGGTGAGCAGGGGCCATGGCTATCGCGCGTTGCTGGCACGGACCTGTTCGAGTGGCAGGGCAACACAGCTCAGGTACCGGCGCGTTACCGCCTGCACTGGGCCAACAAACAGGGCGGTTGGGCGAGCACTTGGGATCCCTACTGCTTTCCGCCACAAATCCCTGACTATGACCTTCACCTGTTCAACCAAGGCAGGCATTGGCACATCTACCGCCTGCTCGGTGCCAATGCCTGGCAGTGTGACGGAGTAGCGGGCACCCTGTTCGCGGTGTGGGCGCCCAACGCCGACCGTGTCAGCGTTGTTGGCGATTTCAACGGTTGGGACGGCCGCGTCCATCCCATGCAGGTTCGCGGCAGTAGCGGTGTCTGGGAACTATTCATACCCGAGACGCCAGCAAACGAAGTCTATAAATATGAAATCCGCAACCGCCACACTGGCCAGGTTGCCCTCAAGGCAGACCCCTACGCACGCCGCTTTGAATCCCCGCCGCGTACGGCCAGCCTGACTTCAGGCAGCGAAACCTATGCGTGGCAAGACCAGTCATGGATGGCCGCGCGCCGTAACCACGACTGGCTGCACGCACCGCTGTCGGTTTATGAAGTCCATGCTGGCTCATGGCGACGACATCCGGATGGCCGCGAATACAGCTACCGCGAACTGGCCGAATACCTGGTCCCCTATGTCCGCGACCTGGGATTTACCCATGTCGAGTTGATGCCGGTGATGGAGCATCCCTTTGGCGGCTCCTGGGGTTACCAGGTTATCGGGAATTATGCGGCCACCAGCCGCTACGGCTCACCCGATGACTTCCGTTACCTGGTGGACCAACTTCACCAGGCCGGGCTTGGCGTAATTCTCGACTGGGTGCCAGCACATTTTCCTAGCGACGATCATGCGCTGGCCCAGTTTGATGGATCAGCCCTGTATGAGCACGAAGACCCGCGCCGGGGCAAGCACCCGGACTGGGACACCCTGATCTACGACTACGGTCGCGCCGAGGTTCGCAATTACCTACTGGCCAGTGCCTTGTACTGGCTGGAGGAATTCCATGCCGATGGCCTGCGCGTGGACGCCGTCGCTTCAATGCTCTACCTGGACTACTCGAGGAAGCCGGGGGAATGGTTGCCAAATAGCCACGGCGGTCGCGAGAACCTCGAAGCGATAGATTTCCTGCGTGAGCTCAATCGCGTCGTGCATGAACAGCATCCCGGCGTGGTGGTCATCGCAGAGGAATCCACCGCATGGCCGCAGGTCACTCGGCCCACGCACCTCGGCGGGCTGGGCTTCTCCATGAAATGGAACATGGGCTGGATGCACGACACGCTCGGCTATCTGCGCAAGGACCCCATCCATCGCCTTTACCACCATGACAAGCTGACTTTCGGCCTGCTCTACAATTTCAGCGAGAATTTCCTGCTGCCCCTGTCGCATGACGAGGTCGTGCATGGCAAGGGCTCATTGCTCAACAAGATGCCGGGCGATGACTGGCAACGCTTCGCCAACCTTCGCCTGCTGATGGCCTATCAGTGGACCTATCCCGGCAAGAAGTTGCTGTTCATGGGTGGCGAGATTGCCCAGGCACGGGAATGGGACCACGACCGCGAGCTGGATTGGCACCTGTTGCAACATGCAAGTCATGCAGGCATGCAAAAACTGGTGGCGGACCTGGCCCAGCTGTATCGCAAGCTGCCCGCCCTGCATCGGGGAGATTTTGACGCCGGCGGATTCCAATGGCTCGACTGCCATGACGCCACACAATCGGTGTTGAGTTTCCTGCGTTGTGACGGGGACGAACATGTCATCGTCGTGCTGAATTTCACACCTGTACCGCGCACGAATTACCGAATTGGCGTGCCGACGGCCGGTGACTACCAGGAAATCCTCAACACCGACTCGAGCTTCTACGGTGGCAGCAATATCGGCAATCTTGGCCGACGACCAACGGACGCTGTGGCATGGATGGGACAGGAACAGTCACTGAACCTGAACCTGCCTCCGCTGGGCGCGGTGATACTGCGCAACTACTGATGCCCCGCACCCGCAAGAAATTACGCATCCTGTTCGCCAGCAGCGAAGCGCATCCCTTGGCCAAGACCGGCGGCCTGGGCGATGTGTCTGCAGCATTGCCGGCGGCACTGTGCCAACTCGGTCAGGATGTTCGCATTGTGCTACCGGCGTATCGTGAAGTCCTTGCTCGTGCGCAGGCAACAAAAACCATAGCCACCCTGCCCTTGCCGCGGGGTCAGGTAAAACTGCTGGAAACACGCCTGCCAGGCACCGACGTACTGGTTTATCTGGTGAGCCATCCGCCATCGTTTGACCGACCCGGCACACCGTATGCCGGCCCAGAGGGCGAATGGCCAGACAACGCCAGGCGGTTTGCGCTGTTCAATGACGTGATCACTGCGCTCGCGCTCGACCAGGCCGGCCTGGGCTGGCGACCGGATCTACTGCACGGCAATGATTGGCAGACCAGCCTGTGCTTTGCGCAACTCAGCCAGTGCTCCAATCGTCCCGCCAGCATCTTCTCGATCCACAACCTGGCCTACCAGGGCTGTTTTCCCGGGGCCAGTTTCCAGCACCTCGACCTGCCACGGCATCTGTGGCAACCGGACGCACTGGAATTCCACACACAACTGAATTTCATGAAGGGTGGACTGGTCTTTGCCGACCGGCTCATCACCGTCAGCCCAACCTATGCGCGCGAAATCCAGACCGCCGAACATGGTCATGGCCTGGACGGATTGCTGCGTCATCGCAGCGCGGCATTGACTGGCATCCTCAATGGAATCGACGCCATCGAGTGGAACCCAGCGACCGACCCCCACCTCGATCAGACTTACACCAGCAAGACACTGGCCCTGAAATCCCGCAACAAGCTGGCTTTGCAGCACGAGATGGGGCTTCCAGTTAACTCGCAGATACCTTTATTCGGGCTGGTTGGCCGC
This sequence comes from Nevskiales bacterium, assembly GCA_041620675.1. Lineage (GTDB taxonomy): Bacteria > Pseudomonadota > Gammaproteobacteria > Nevskiales > DATLYR01 > DATLYR01. The sequence continues at coordinate 9,940 of JBFKCG010000036.1, read as the reverse complement.
CTGGTCGAACAAAAGGGCATTGACCTGATTTTGTCGAACTTGCCCGATGTGCTGAACGCCGGTGCGCAATTGGTGGTGCTGGGCAGCGGCGATGCCCGCTACCAGCAGGCCCTGCAGGACTGGGCCAGAAGCAATCCTGCCCACATCGCCATCCGCATAGCCCACGACGAGCGTCTCGCGCATCGCATTGAGGCCGGGGCTGACCTGTTCCTGATGCCTTCGCGCTATGAACCCTGTGGGCTCAACCAGATGTACAGCCAGCGGTATGGAACACTTCCAATCGTGCGCCGAACCGGTGGGCTCGCTGATACCGTGGTGCATGCCGACGCCTCCAGCCTGACCAATGGCACCGCAACCGGCATCGTGTTCGAGCACGCCGACGCGCAGGGATTGCGCTGGGCGATAAGCGAGGCCTTGCGCCTCTACACCCAGCCGCAGGCCTGGCAACAAACCCAGCTCGCCGGCATGGCGCGTGATGACTCCTGGCAGCGGGCGGCAAGGGACTACCTCAGCCTCTACCGGGACACGCTGGGGATACTGGACAAGCGCCAATAACGGGCGAAAAATGCAGCTTCTGGTCGGGGATCACACCATGAAGCAGAGCGAGCAAAGCCCCGCTTTTTATGAAGCATTGCAGCTGCTCACCGAGGGCACGGCAGCAGCCACCGGCGACGCATTCTTTCGCTCACTGGCGCAGCATGCCGCCAAGGCACTGAAGGCTCGGTATGCCTTCGTCGCAGAAACCCTCAACCCGATGGAATCACGCTCACTGGCCTACTGGGAAGGCGCAGACTTTGGCGAGGGCTTCAGTTACCGCTTTCCCGGAACGCCCTGCCAGCGCGTCGCTGCGGGCAATGTCTGCATGACGCGGGACGGCCTGCAGGAAGCCTATCCCGACGACAAGTGGCTCGGCCAGATTGGCGCGGTCAGTTACATCGGGGTGCCGCTGAAGAATGCGGACAACAAGGTGCTGGGCCATGTCGCCGTATTGCATACCGAACCCATGCATCCTAGCGAGGCTGATGTTGCCATCCTCAAGATATTTGCTGCACGCGCCTGCGCCGAGCTGGAGCGGGTCCAGGCTGAACGCGCGATGCGCGATGCCCTCTCCGAAGTCGAAAGGCTGAAGGAACGCCTGCAAGCCGAGAACAACTACCTGCAGGAAGAAATCAGGACCGAATACAACTTCGAGGAGATCCTCGGTGGCAGCCGCATCATGCAGGCACTGGTCAGGACAATAGAACAGGTGGCGAGCAGCAACGCCACGGTCTTGATCACGGGTGAAACCGGCACGGGCAAGGAACTGGTCGCGCGCGCACTGCACAGTCGCAGCACGCGTCGTGACAGGCCACTGGTCAAGGTCAATTGTGGCGCCATTTCGGCCGGCCTGGTCGAAAGCGAGCTGTTCGGTCACGTCAAAGGCGCATTCACCGGTGCACTGAGCAATCGCATCGGTCGCTTCGAGCTGGCTGATGGCGGCATCATTTTCTTGGACGAAGTCGGTGAACTGCCAGCTGACACGCAGGTAAAGCTGCTGCGCGTGCTGCAGGAGCAGGAATTTGAGCCGGTGGGCAGCAACCAGACCCGCAAGGTCAATGTCCGCGTCATCGCGGCCACCAATCGAAAGCTGGAAGACGCAGTGCGTGACGGGCAGTTTCGCAGTGACCTGTTTTACCGCCTCAATGTCGTACCACTGCACGTACCTGCCTTGCGTGAGCGGCGCGAGGACATCCCGATGCTGGCGGAGTATTTCCTGCAGCGCTACTGCCAACGGCTTGGTCATAGCCCGAAGGGATTTGCCTCGGACATGTTAAGGCGCATGCAGGACTATGACTGGCCAGGCAACGTACGTGAACTACAGAACATGATTGAACGCTGTGCGGTACTGTCACCCGGCCCCATTCTGAACCTTGAGTACGACCCGCTTGCATTGCATGCGACATGCAAGAGCAAGGCCGCGCCATCCTCCTCGCCTGCCCAGTCGAGTAGGGCTGACGAGGTCCTCAATCTGCAGGAGCTGGAACGCCAGCACATTCTCACCGTTCTGGAACGCAGTCATTGGAAAATCGAAGGTGCCCAAGGTGCGGCCAGACTGTTGGGACTCAACCCCAGTACCGTGCGTAGCCGGATGAAAAAACTCGGTATCAAGCGCGCCGTGACATAGCGGCCCAATACCCGCGATATATCGTGGCTTACTCACTACCCGCGATATATCGCGGCGGCGACCTGCCCCCGACTTAGAACTTATCCTTCTGATTCAATAAGATATCAATCCGCGAGCGACTGATTTTGCTGGCATGACACTTGCCCATCCCAAGGTGCAAGGAGGAAACATGCTGAAAATCAGTATCCACAACGGAAGCCAGACCCCGGTTCTCGAATTGTCCGGGCGCCTCGTTGGACCCTGGGTCGAGGAACTGCGGGCACAGTATCGGGCCCTCGCCAGTGACCATCCGACTTTCACGCTCGACTTGAAGGAAGTTTCCTTCGTGGACACGGCTGGCGCCCAGCTCCTCAACCAGCTGCACGCACAAAACATCCAGTTTTTCCATTGCTCGCGTTTCGTCGAGGAACAGTTGCGAACCGCGGCAGAAAACGATCATCGGAGGGAATCATGAGCAACACACGACAAAACGACCGCCACGTGGACGATATCCTGCGCTTTATCGCTGAAGGCACGGCTTCCAGCACGGGCGATGACTTTTTCAAGGACCTGACCCGCAGCCTGGCCGCTGCGTTAGGCGTTAAATGGGCTTTTGTCTCGGAGTTTGCCGAAGTGCGTTCCCGTGTGCGCGCCATCTCGTTCTGGAATGGCGAATCCTACGCGGAGCCCTTTGAATATGACCTTGAGCATTCGCCATGCGAGGGCGTGCTCAATGGCGAGGTCGGCTTTTACCCCGACAACGTCCAGAAACTGTTTCCCCTGCACCATCAGCTTGAGGAGATGCATGCGGAAAGCTACCTGGCGATACCGATCACCAACCGCACAGGCGATGTAATTGGCCACCTTGCTGCCATGGACACCGCGCCAATGGAAAAAAAGCCAAGTGATCTGGCGATCTTCAAGATCTTTGGCGCACGCGCAGGCGCAGAACTCGAACGCCTGCACATTGAAAGGGAAGTCCAGCGCAGCGAACAGCGGTTATCCTGCATCCTGCAGACCGCGATGGATGCCATCATCACCGTTGATGAGCAACGCCGCATCACGATGTTCAACCGCGCAGCTGAAACCATGTTTCGTTGCGCTGCCGATTGGGCCATAGGGCAGCCCATCGACCGCTTTGTGGCAAAGCGACATCGCAAACTGTTTGGCAACTTCATGGGTGACAGCGACGTCACGCGTGTGGACGCCCGCCAGGTCTGGATACCAGAAGGCCTGTCTGCCTCCCGCGCCGACGGCGATGAATTCCCGATCGAAGCCACGTTCTCGCCTCTGCAGAGCGACGGCCAACGCTTCTATACCTTCATCCTGCGCGACATCAATGCCCGCTCCAAGGCGGAGGCCGTCATGCGCAACCTGCAGGCCCAGAACCAGGACCTGCAGGAAGTGATGCGTCGGCAGCAGGAGTTTCCGGGTTTGATTGGTGACGATCCGGCCATGCAGTTGGTCTACGACAGCATTGGCCAGGTCGCGAATACCGATGCCACCGTGCTCATCAATGGTGAAACCGGGGCGGGCAAGGAGCTGGTGGCGCAGGCAATCCATGAAGCCAGCAGTCGCAAGAACTACCCGCTTGTCACCGTCAACTGTGCGGCGCTGCCGGCCGACCTCATCGAAAGTGAGCTGTTTGGGCATGAACGTGGTGCTTTCACCGGCGCCACCAACATGCGCAAGGGGCGATTCGAACTGGCCCACACCGGCACGATTTTCCTGGATGAAATTGGTGAGCTGACCGCGCAGGCACAAGCCAAGCTCCTGCGCGTCTTGCAGGAGCAGGTATTCGAGCGCGTCGGCGGCAGCAGCTCCATCCGCGTTGATGTGCGCGTGGTCGCTGCCACCAATCGTGACTTGGCCGAGATGGTGGCAGCCGGCACGTTTCGCGCCGACCTCTACTACCGTCTGAATGTATTTCCGATCCGGGTCCCAGCCCTGAGGGAGCGACGCGGCGACATTCCCTTGCTCTCTGCCCATTTCCTGCACAAGTTTTCGCGCAAGCTTGGCAAGCCGCTGAACGGCATCGGCCCTGTCAGCCTGGAGCGACTCAAGCGCTATGCATGGCCAGGCAATGTCCGTGAGCTGCAGAACGTCATTGAACGCGCGGCTATCCTCGCAACCGGCCCTACCCTGGAAGTCACCGATGCACTTCTGATGTCCACGCCACCCGAAGAACTCGGTGTCACATCCCCTGTTGGCACCATTGACGAGGTGACCAAGCAGCACATCCTGCGCACGCTGGATGATTGCGAGAACCGCATCGAAGGGCCGCGAGGGGCAGCCGCGGTGCTTGGCATGAAACCGAGCACGCTGCGTTATCGCATGAAGCAACTGGGGATCAGCAAGAAGTTACAGCGAACCGCCTAGAACCCGGTACCACGGGCAACTGCTAACAGGGCGCCCACCAGCCTCCACCACCACATATTGCGGAGCCACGGGATGCCGTGGTTTTACTGCCATCACCTTTTGCCCAGTATCAGCCCACTGCACTTGTTGTGCCTTGTTTTTACGAATCTTTTTCCATCCCTCCTGAATTCCAGCGTGTTGGCACAGCGGTTGCCATAGATAAGCCACGCCGACCAATGACCGGCGCGCCGAACGGGAATGTTCCCGACGGCCACCACCCTTGAGTTGAAGGAGTTTTGGACATGAACCGCAACAAGAGCATCACCACTGCCCTGGCCACGCTGATGGCGCTGGGCGCCATCACCAGCAGCCAGGCGATGGCTGCCGAGGGCGATGGCATGGAGAAGTGCGCTGGCGTGATCAAGGCCGGCAAGAACGACTGTGCCACCAGCAAGAACCAGTGCCACGGCCACATCACCACCGACAGCGATCCTGAAGCGTGGATCTTCGTCCCCATCGGTACCTGCGAAAAGATCGCCGGCGCCAACGTGACGGTCGCTGCCAACACGAACCCGACGAAGTAAGCAGTCTCCTCCGGGGTGTCGCTAGCTCCTCCCCTACACACCCCCCTGCCCGGTTCCGGGATGGCCGGAACCGGGCCCTTTTAGGAGATACGAACATGCAAGAGGAAATAAAGATGAATCGCCTGAGCTCCTTACTCGCGGCCACGACGCTTGCCTTCTCAGCGCTAGCGCAAGCCGACCTGCCGAGCAAGACCACGCTGTCCCTGGATGGCGCAAAGCAAGTGGTGGCAGCCGCCGCTGCATATGCGAAGCAGAACAATGCTCCGGGTGGTGCGATTGCCGTCGTCGACGACGGCGGCAACCTCGTCTACGTCGAGCGACTGGACGGCACCTTTGCCGCCGGCGCCAACATTTCCATCGGCAAGGCGCGCACCGCCGCGCTGTTCAAGAAGCCGACCAAGGTGTTCGAGGACATCGTCAACAAGGGCCGAACCACCATGGTGGCCCTGCCCGACTTCACGCCACTGCAAGGCGGCGTGCCTCTGGTGGTGGACGGCCAGGTGATCGGTGCGATCGGCGTCAGTGGTGCCTCAAGCGCGCAACAGGACGAGGACATTGCAATGGCCGGCGCCAGGGCCGCAGCCAGCCTCAAGGTCAGCACCCGCTGACACATTGCCAACGGAGCATAGCCATGAATCACAGAGTCAACCCCGTTCTCACGATAGCCATGCTTGGCGTGCTGGTCGCCGCCGAGGTGGTCACTCTGGCCGCGGACACTGCTTTCGTGCTGCGCTTTGAAATGCAGCCAGGCAACTGAGCAGGGGCCCGGCATGAAACGACAAGTTAATTCTTTATTTGCCGCCGCCGTACTCGGCTTTTTGTTCACCGGCATCGCTTTCAGCGTCCGCGCCGAGTTGCCAGTGAAACCCGTCCTCACGCTTGAGATGGCAGAACAAATCGCCCGCGCTGCCCAGGACGAGGCGAAGCGGCGCAAGTCCGAGGTTGTCATTGCCGTCGTGGATGACGGTGGGTATCCAATCCTGCTCAAGCGCCTGAACCATACACAGGTTGCCAGTGCCCAGGTCGGCATCGACAAGGCTCGCACCGCGGCGATCTTCCGCCGTCCGAGCCGCGAATTCGAGGAACAGGTTAGAAAGGGCCGCGTCTCGGCCATCGCGCTGGCCGGTGCCGTGCCACTGCAAGGCGGCCTGCCCATCATCGTCGAAGGTGAAGTCATCGGTGCGATCGGTGTCTCGGGTAACACGCCACAGGAAGACGAGGACATCGCGCAAGCTGGCCTGGACGGCCTCAAGACCATGCCGGTGCGTGACGCCGTGACACACCTGCCCAGCGACACGGTCAGTGAAGCCTTCGATGCAGGCCGCCCTCTTCATGAAACGACTGAATACAAGGTGCACGCCAGTCGTCGCGTTGCAGCTGGCGAAGCCGAGGTGCACGAGCACGAGACCGACATCATCCATGTGCTGCAAGGCTCTGCGGAGTTTGTCACCGGCGGGCACGTCGTCCGCGGTCGTGTGACGTCACCAGGCGAGATCCGCGGAGCTGCCATCGAGGGCGGCCAGTCCCGTCGCATCAGCAAGGGTGACGTGATCGTGGTCCCGGCCGGGACACCGCACTGGTTCAAGCAAGTGGAAGGCACTGTCCTCTACTACGTCGTCAAGCCCATCTCATAAGGCCTAGGAAGGACATGTTCATGGCAATGCAGTTTCCAGGAAATAAGTCACCCCGGCGTGCGCAGGACTATCCGTTGCTATCGATCGCGCTGGCCGTGCTCGTTCTGCTCATGTTGCTGGGGCTGGAGGACGCGGTTGCCGCGCCGCAGTTCCCGGCCGTGCCGGATCGAGCCTATGCCAAGGCAACGCTGGACCTGACCACCGCGCAAGACGCGGATGTTGTGAAGGGCCAATGGCGGTATCACGACGCGCGGATCATCGAAGTCCCATTCAGGGCCGCAGATGCGGACGGACAGCCAACCGGCCACAAAGTGCGCACGAATACGCTGGAACCTCTGGCCGGTGGCGCCGACTTTGATGACAGTCAATGGCCGGTCATCGCAGCCAATGGCATTGACCAGCGTCGTGGCAATGGCCTCGTGTCATTCAACTGGTACCGCATCCGACTGACCGTGCCCGCGCGCGTCGGCAATTTCGACCCGACCGGCGCAACCCTCGTTTTCGAAACCGAGCTGGATGACTACGCAGAAGTATGGGTGGATGGCGAGTTGCCGCGTGTGAAGGCCCAAAGCGGCGGCTCCGTCATCAAAGGCTGGAATGCGCCCAACCGGCTGATCATCGGCCGCAATGTTCAGCCCGGCCAGCAAATCCAGCTGGCAATATTCGGTATCAACGGCCCGATTTCGGCGCCCCCGACCAATTTCATTTACATCCGCCATGCGCGACTGGAGTTCCACGCCAGCAAGGACCGCGGCCCGCTTGCGCTGCCAGCGCACGAGGTCAATATTGATGTCCTGCGCAAGGACGAACGCATCCATGCAATCGTTCCGGCCAATGCCAAGCTGTTCAAGCTGGCCGAAGGCTTCCAGTTCACGGAAGGACCTGTGTGGGTACATGACAACAGCCCAAGCCGTGGACATCTGTTGTTCAGCGACCCCAACGCCAACCTGATCTACAAATACCAACCGGATGTGGCGCTGACGGTATTCCGTCGAAACGCTGGCTACGCAGGCCGTGATATCGGCGAATACCGCCAGCCGGGTTCCAATGGCCTCACGCTTGATCGCCAGGGTCGGCTGACCATCAACGAGCACGGTAACCGTCGCGTCATTCGCCTGGATAAAGATGGCGGCAGCACGGTGCTGGCGGACCGCTTCGATGGCAAGCGCCTCAATAGCCCCAATGATCTCGTCTATCACTCCAGCGGGGCAATCTACTTCACCGACCCCTTTTTCGGCCTGCCCCGGCTCGACGCCGACCCGCGCAAAGAACTTCCGTTCCAGGGTGTTTATCGCGCGCACAAGGGCAAGGTTCTATTGCTGACGAAAGAACTCAAGGGCCCGAATGGCATCGCCTTTTCGCCCGACGAGAAATTCCTTTATGTAGGCAACTGGGATGACCAGCACAAGGTCGTGATGCGCTACCCGGTCAATGACGATGGCACGCTCGGCAAAGGCAGGCTGTTCTTCGACATGACCGATGCGAAGGGCGAAGACGCAATAGATGGCGTGAAGGTAGATCAGGCCGGAAATGTCTATGTCTCTGGGCCCGGCGGATTGTGGATCCTCTCACCTGACGGTGACCACCTTGGCACCATCCTGACTCCTTTCCATGCACACAACTTTGCCTGGGGTGATGCCGATGGCAAGACCCTGTACCTGTGTGCGCGCAGCCGCCTCTATCGCATGCGACTGCACATCGCCGGTGTGCGGCCCTGAGTGTGCATGAACGACAACAACCCAAGGAGGTGTGACATGACTGGCATCAGAAAAACCGTACTCGCGATCACTGCATTCATGATCGGCGCGCTCAGCCAGCCGGTCCTGGCCGATGGGCCGCGCCACAGCCTGACCCACAGCCATCCGACTACACAGCCCGGGCCAGCGCAATGCGAACCCGGACGCAAAGTCTCGACCAGCAAGCACCCGAGGCAACAGGGTCTGCGATTGCATTGTCATGCTGCTGCCACGTCCGACACAGCCCGCTTAAGCCTGGCTAGCCGCGGCCCGCGGCACCGCAGGGTGAGCACGGTACAAGCACGCCGCGCCCCGCACATCGGACAGCCCTAATCCCATGACAAATCGCCCACACCACAACCTGGCCAGATTGCTCGGCGGTGTCTTGGTCGCCGGTTTATTCCTATTGCCGTTTGTTGGCAATACAGCGCTGGCAGCACCCACCTACCAGGCATCGCCCGCGGTCATGGGGCGAATCACCCGGCTGGATCCACGCTTTGACATGCTGGTAGAGCAAGACGCCAAGCTGGAGATCGTCAGTGACGGCCACCAGTGGATCGAAGGTCCGGTCTGGGTCAGCCCTGCCGTGGCTCGCGCCATGCGATCGCCTGCTGGCACGACACGGACCGGCCAAGCCGTGGTGAACCGGCAAACCAGTTCCGGCTACCTACTGTTCACGGACATCCCGTTGAACCGCGTCATGCAGTGGTTCCCCGGCCAAGGCACGCATGTGTTCCTGGAACAAAGCGGCTATACCGGCACCGTGCCATTCACCGGCAAGGAACCGGGTGCAAACGGCCTCGCACTGGATGCACGCGGGCGACTGGTGCTGGCCGAGCATGGCAACCGTCGAATCACCCGACTGGAACCCAATGGCCTGAGGACTGTACTCGCCGACCGTTACCAGGGGCGTCGCCTCAACAGCCCCAACGATGTCATTTTCGACTCCAAGGGCAATCTTTACTTCACCGACCCCCCGTTTGGCTTGCCGGGAACCTTTGCGGATCCGGCTCGCGAGCTGATTTTCTGTGGTGTTTACCGCTTGACGCCGACAGGTGAGCTGACCCTGCTGACTGGCGAAGTCGGTGCACCCAATGGCATTGCCCTGTCGCCGGACGAAAAAACCCTCTATGTCACCGACGTGTCACCCCAGCGCAAGGCCTGGCTGTCGTTCCCGCTGATGCCGGATGGATGGCTGGGTCGCGAGCGCGTCCTGCACGACGCCAAGCCCTGGATGCAGCAGCGCGCGGGCGACCCGGATGGCCTTGAGGTGGATCAGGCCGGCAACCTCTTTGGCGCAGGACCAGGTGGAGTCTATGTATTTGCGCCGGACGGCAGCCTGCTCGGCGTTATCGAGACCGGCACTGCAACCTCGAACCTGACGTGGGGAGATGACGGCCGGACCTTGTACATCACAGCGTCCACGCGCGTGTTGCGTCTGCGCACCCATGCCATGGGCCTGACACGCCTGCCACTGGGAACCCG
>JBFKCG010000035.1:0-16838 GCA_041620675.1 Nevskiales bacterium | reverse complement strand
GACGCGCTGCTGGTGAAAGTCTTTGGTGCGCAGCAGGCGGACGTCCCGGTCCTGATGGCGGAACTGGACGCACACATCGCTCGGTATCGCACACGGCTCAAGGAATACGGTGAGATTGAGCAGCTATTCTTCAGCCAGGAAGAAGGCGCGCGTCGCCGCTACCGTCTGCCCTACCTGACCTTGCGTCGCGGCATCCGCTACGTACGAGGCACATTGGAGTGGCTGGAGGAGGCGAGGGCGTTGCTGGCAGACGGCGGCATTCCTTCGCAGCCTTTGCTTGCAGCCAGTTCACACTCAACGCAAGGCAAAGGGTAAGCTGGGCGCGCACATGAATTCCTGGTGACACCATGCTGAATACCGAACTTGCGCTGCCCTGTGGCGCCATCCTGAAAAATCGCCTGTGCAAGGCCGCCATGACCGAAGGCCTGGCTGATCCGCAGCTGCGTGCGACCGAACGCCATGAGCGCCTATACCGGCAATGGAGCGAGGGCGGGGCAGGCCTGCTGCTGACCGGCAATGTGATGATTGACCGCAACGTTTTGGAGCGCCCGGGCAATGTCGCGATTGACATCAAGCATGGCGGCGACAGTGCGGAGTCACGCGAGCGACTGAAGCGCTGGGCTGAGGCCGGCACCATCGCAGGCAATCATCTGTGGATGCAGATCTCGCATGCCGGTCGCCAGTCGCCGCGTTACGTCACCAACCGTCCGGTGGGGCCTTCGTCGGTGCAGCTGGAGTTGGCCGGCAACTACGCACGCCCCCGCGCGCTCACGGAAGAAGAAATCCTCGACTTCATCCAGCGCTTTGCGCGGGTCGCCGTGGTTGCGCGCGAAACCGGCTTTACCGGCGTACAGGTGCATGCCGCGCATGGTTATCTGCTCAGTGCCTTCCTGTCGCCGGTGACCAACCAGCGAACGGATGCTTGGGGTGGTGCACTGGAAAACCGCGCGCGCATGTTGCTGGAATCGGTGCGCGCCGTGCGCAAGGCGGTTGGCGCTGACTTCCCGCTGTCGGTGAAGCTGAACTCCGATGATTTCCGCAAGGGCGGCTTCTCCAATGCCGACTGCCTGCAAGTAGTGCAGTTGCTCAGTGCCGAGTCGATTGACCTGCTGGAAATCTCCGGCGGCACCTATGAACAGCCGCGGCTGCTGGGTTTTGAGGGCAAGGCCGAGAGCGTAGGGGAGCCGATCCGTGAATCCACGCGCCAGCGCGAGGCCTATTTTCTCGACTATGCCGATGCCATCCGAAAAGTGGCCAAGATGCCCTTGATGGTCACCGGTGGTTTCCGCACGCGCGCCTTCATGGATCAGGTGCTCACCGAAGGGCACTGCGATGTCATTGGCCTGGGGCGGCCCCTGTGTACCGACCCCGACGTGCCGCGCCGCCTGTTATCTGGCGCCATCGAAGCCGCACCGCAGTATGAAAAGAACTTGCGGCTTGGGAAGGCCAAATGGCTATCGGGTGCCAGTCCGATCTTCCTGATCAAGCTGCTCAATGTGTTGGGCGCGCAGGGCTGGTATTACCTGCAGCTGTTCCGCTTGGGCGATGGCAAGCCAGCCGATTTGGGCATGGGCATGCTGTCCTCGCTCGTGCGTTATCTGTGGGATGAATACACGACGGCATTTCGCATGCATCGCGCACGCCGCAAAGCATAGTAAGGACTTATAAGACGCCGGGCACCAGCCACCAGCTGCGCTTCTTGTAGGCAGCCCATTCCGGGTAACGCGACATGCTGGCTTCCTTCAGGGTCATGTTCACCGCGAACAGGCCCAGCCAGACCCAGGCCAGCACCAGCACCGGGATCCAATGCCAGACCATCAGGGCGAAGCTGCCGTAGATCATCATCTCGCCGAGGTAATTCGGGTGCCGCACATAGCGATGCATGCCGTCGGTGATCAGCCCACGCTTGACGCGCAACGTGAAGAACTTTTGCGCGTCCGCCGCAATCATGATCACGCTGCCCATGATGCAAAGCGTGATGCACAGGCAATACCAGGCGTATTCCGGTAACGGGTAATTGGGCTGCGCGGTGCCCGAGATCAGCAGCCAGCCGAACAGCCAGTACCAGCCGAGCACCCCCAGGAAGGCATTGATGCCGCCGCCGATGGTGATTTTCTTCTGCCAGTTGGGGTCGGGGAAGGCCATGTCCTTCAGGAACCAGACCAGGCCATAACTGCCATGCATGGCCAGGTAGATCCAGGCCACCGGCGTGAAGTTCTGGTAGCACCACATCAGGAAACCAAGGAAGAAGAAGGTGCCGGTCTTCTGGAAATTGATCACCCAGGCAAACTTCCAGGGACGTGGGCCGCCGCCGAAATCCTCCACCACCCAGCTGGTCAGGCGGCGCATCCTGGCCGCCCAGGCGGGGGCGTTGGCGGGCAGGCTGGCCTGGCTAGGCTGGACGGTATTCATGGATGACTCCCCCGATTTGATTTGTGACGAGGAAACTACCGCATTTCCGCATGGTCTGACAGCGCAAGCAGTGCCAAGACAAGGCATCAAATGCCACAACCTACGCTTTTGCTGCACTGCACAAAATCTGTTATAGTGCCGGTATCCCACGTGAAAGTAGATCACATGTCATTGATATGACAGGTGTTATTCAGAGTTACGGAGGACAATCAAGATGAGTCAGCGAGCCATGTTAAAGCAGCTGCTTGAGCCCAGCCTGGGCAAGGTCGGCATTAGTGGAATCGCGCTATGCCTGGCCTTGCTGGCCTACGCACCCCCCGCCCCGGACCCGGCAACGACCGAGCTGGCTGCGCATACTGGGCAGGCCCCCGTTGCCGCACAATCCAAGGCCGAACCCAGCCCTCGCGGTTAGCGCCGGCCCCTCCCGCCCAGACCCCGGTTTCCTATCTGCCGCCCTGCGGCGTTAGGATGGTCATACAAGGCCGTGTTTGACGGCCACCTGAATGACCAAGTGAGGGGGTTGTTGTGAAGCGTTTAAATCCACTGGATGCATCCTGGTTGATGGTTGAGTCGCGTGAGACGCCGATGCACGTCGGCAATCTCGCCATATTTTCGCTGCCAAAAGACGCCCCGCCCGATTTCATCCAAAAGCTGTTTGAGCGCGCCAAGCGTTCGCGTGACTTCGTTGCTCCCTGGAACCTCAAGCTGCGTGGTGGCGCACTCGGCCGTGCCCTGCCGATGTGGGTCGAGGACAACGACATCGACATGGAGTACCACTTCCGTCATTCGGCGCTACCCAAGCCCGGTGGCGAGCGCGAGCTAGGCGTGCTGATCTCGCGCCTGCACAGCCACCAGCTGGACTTCAACCGGCCGCCCTGGGAATGCCACATCATCGAGGGACTGGAGAATAACCGCGTTGCGCTCTACACCAAGATGCATCACTCGCTGATCGACGGCGTCAGTGGCGTACGCATGATGCAGCGCATGTTCAGTACGGACCCCGATGTGCGCAACCTGCCGGCCCCGTGGTCGGTCGGGCAGCCAACTCGTGAGCGCCCTGAGCGCGAGGAAGGCGAGGAAGAATCCACGCCGAGCCCGTTCGAGATCATCAAAGAGGGATTCATCAAGCAGGGCAGCTCCACTGCCGCATTGGTCGCGGCACTCAAGCGCCTCGTACAGGCTGCCCGTTCAGCGGATGACCCCCTGACTGCGCCCTTCGTCGCGCCACACTCGGTCCTGAACCAGCGCGTCAAGGGCCAGCGCCGACTGGCAACGCAGCAATATGACCTGGCGCGAATCAAGTCGCTGGCCAAGGCGGCCGACTGTAGCCTCAATGACATCGTCCTGTACCTCTGCGCCACTGCCATGCGTCGCTTCCTCAAGGAAGCCAACCAGTTGCCAGACAAGTCACTGACTGCAGGCATCCCGGTGAATGTGCGCCCGGCGGATGACCAGAGCACCGGCAATGCCATCAGCTTCATCATGGCCAACCTGGGCACGGACATCGCCGACCCGCTCAAGCGTTTGGAGGTCATCAAGCAGTCCACCAATAGCGCCAAGGAACACCTGCAGTCCCTGCCCAAGAGCGCGATCCAGCAATACACCATGCTGGTGATGGCGCCGTACATCCTTCAGCTGGTCACCGGCCTGGGTGGGCGCATGCGGCCCGTGTTCAACATCACCATCTCAAACGTGCCAGGACCGGACCAGCCGCTCTATTACAACGGTGCGCGCCTTGAGGCGGTTTATCCGGTGTCACTGATCGCGCACGGTGGCGCACTCAACATCACCTGCCTGTCCTACGCCGGCACCCTTAACTTCGGGTTTACTGGCTGCCGCGATACGCTGCCGCACATGCAGAGGCTTGCGGTTTACACAGGTGAGGCATTGGAGGAACTGGATCGTATGTTCAACAAGCCAAAGCGCGCGAAGGCGAGTTGATTCACAGGCCCTGAAGCCGGCAGCCACTATGGCCGGCAGGTGAAATTCGCGGGCGCACGCAGGCAAGGAGGCGACAATGGATGGTTTGATGCTGCGCGAGTTTTTGCTGTGGTGCACGGTCATCAACTACGGCATCTTGCTGTGGTGGTTCCTCTGGATCGTGTATGCCCATGACTGGATCAAGAAGTTCCACGGCCGATGGTTCCAGCTCTCGAACGAACAGTTTGATGCCGCCCATTACAATGGCATGGCGATCTACAAGATCGGTATCTTCCTGTTCAACCTGGTGCCGTTGATCGTGCTGTACATCATCTTGTAAAGAGGCCGGGAGCATGTCACGAGGCGCAATCAACTCTTTCCCGCTGCAGGCAATCCTGTGGCTAGTACTGTGCACAACTTCAGCGGTGACTGCGGGTGAGCTTGCGGTGTTGCCAACCACAGAGCGCGGCTTCCAGGATCGAATCCAGGCATCCATCAGGCCGGGCGACAATCTGGAAGACGCATTGCGGTTGCTGGAGTCGCAGCGCTTTGAGTGTCGTGAATTCAACAACAAGAACCCGGTAATCCACTGCTCACGAATGGAGCAGACGACCGCGGCGGCGAGCCAGTGGCTGTACCAGGTGATGATCGAGCCGAAGGGCAGCCAGGTAAGGACGGCGACGCCCTCGCTCGGCAAGTTCCAGCGCTAGTCGCGGCTCAGCCTTCTTTCTCGACGCGCTTTTGCAGGCGCCGACCGGCATAACGGAACAAGCGACCGGTCCAGTCCATGGTGGTGCCAGGCATGACCACGGTGGCCGTGCCCCAGGCCTCGCCCAAGCGGCTGGTCATGCGTGCCGGTCGCTTCTCGATGACTTTCACGAACCACTCTGCGGCGTCATTCACGTCCATTTGTCGCAGGTAGCGATACACCTTGGTTGGGGCGGTCATCGGTGTCTTGACCAGCGGGAAGTTGATGATGGTGACGGCAACGCCCTTGTCCACCAGTTCGGCGCGCAAGGTGCGAGAGAAACCATCCAGCGCTGATTTGCTGCCGGCGTAGGCCGAGTAATACGGCGTCGGAATCAGCGCAGCCATGCTCGACACGTTGATGATATGGCCGCTCTTGCGCTCCATCATTTGCGGCAACAGTCGCAGGATCATGCGTACCGGGGCGAAATAGTTGAGCTGCATGGTGCGCTGGTAGTCATGGTAACGATCCAGCGACTCCTTGATCGTGCGGCGAATGGAGCGGCCGGCGTTATTGATCAGGATATCGACCTGGGGATGCTGGTCGAGAATGGCGTCCAGGCAGGCATCCACTCCCGCCTCGTTGGAGAGATCGGCGGGATAGGCAGAGGCACTACCACCATTGGCTTCGATTGCTGCCACGACCCGCTGCAGTTCATCCTGCCGACGAGCCACGAGGCAAACATGTGCGCCGAGCCCAGCCAGGCGCTTGGCCGTGCTTTCGCCAATGCCGCTGGAGGCACCCGTAATGATGATGGTCTTGTTCTGCAAGTTCAGGCTCATGCTGCAATTCCTCTGATAGCGACGAAGCGTAGCGCAGGCAAGGCCCGATGTGCCATGACCCGGCAAGCAAGGCTGGCTGGCGCACGGGATAATCCGGGCCCTTGCGTGTGGCCCGAGGAGGCGCTGAGGCGCTTCAACCCGCCTTGCGAAACGTCAGGTTGAAGCGATAACCCCCAAGCCGTGGATGCTCGCCCGGCTTGAGCGGCAACACGCCATGGAAACGCAGCCGGCTCGGGCCGCCCCACACAACAACATCCCCGTGCATCAGTGGCACGCGCTGCTGTTTCTCGGAGCGAGTGAGTCCACCCAACAGGAAAGTCGCGGGAAGCCCCAGCGAGACCGAGACGATGGGCGCGCTGAAATCCTGTTCATCCTTGTCCTGGTGCAAGGACAGCTTGGCACCCGGTGCGTAACGATTGATCAGGCAGACATCCGGCACAAAACCTGGGTAGCTGGCCTGTGCGGCGGCTTCGCGGGCCAGTTCCGTAAAAGCATCAGGCATGGCGGGCCATGGCATGCCGGTGTCGGGGTCGCTGTGCTCGTAACGGTAGCCGCGCCGATCCGAGACCCAGCCCAGTTGTCCGCAGTTGGTCATGGCCACTGACATGCGCAAACCGCCCGGAGTGAGCATGTGGCGCAGAGGTGCCCGCTTCAGGACGGCATCAAGGGCAGCCAACAGAGCGTTCTCGTGTGTGAGTGCGAAGCGCGGCAGAAGTTGAGCGCCTGGCGCCAATTCACTCTGTTGCCCTTGTGTCAGGGCTGAATCCTCGAACAAGCGCTGTTGCATGCTTGTGTCACGCGCCTCCGTCCTGGTGCTAACCCGGCACTGCTTGCTTCACGAATGCGCCGATCTCGGCTATGGCGGCATCCGAGTCACGCAGGACGCCGGCCTGGACCTGGAAGTCGTGCCACATTTTGTCATAGACGCGCGATTGGACTTCCACACCCGCGGCCTTTGCCCGTTCTGCGAGGCGTTGCGAATCCGACAGCAGGATTTCCTCGCTGCCCACCTGGATCAACATGGGGGGCAGGCGCTCCAGTGGCGAGAACAATGGCGAACAGAGCGGATGAGTGAGTGGCAGCTCGCCTGCATAGAGCCTTGCCCACAACGAAGTAATGGAGTGGCTCAGAATCGGATCGCGCCAGGCCAGGGATTTGATGGTCTCGCCAGAAAGTGAAAGATCAGTCCACGGTGAGATCAAAACCAATGCAGCCGGTAGTGGCAGGCCTGAATCGCGCAGCGAAATTGCCGTGGCCAGGGCCAGCCCGCCACCGGCCGAATCACCGGCGATGACAATGCGCGCCGGGGCAATGCCCTGCGCCAGCAGCCAGCGGTAGGCCGCCAGCGTGTCGTGCATGGCCGCAGGGTGTGGATATTCGGGTGCGAGGCGGTAGTTCAGCACGTAACTGACGGCTCCGCTCGCGCGAGCGATATGGGCCGCCAATGGGCGATGCGTGGCAGCTGAACCCACGCAATACCCGCCGCCATGCAGGTATAGCACCACGCGTGATGCGGTTTCATCCGCCACAACGCGCTCGGCGCTGACACCATTCATGTCAATGACCTGATGCGTGGTGTTGTGGGGCGGCAGGCTGCTGGCAGACATCATGCGCAACCACGCGCGCTGGAACCCAATCGGAACCCAGCCTGAAAACACGGGTTTCAGCAGGAACCGCAAGCTAGCGCTCAACAGACCGCGTAGGAAGGTTTGCATATGTATTTCCTTAGCTTGCGAGGATGAAGTCTTCCAGGTTGGGTTGGCGCAGCAATGCCCCGTATTCGTAGGTATGTCCGACCCAGTTATTGGTATTGCGACCCTCGGCATTGATGTACCAGCTGCGGCAGCCCGACTCATAGGTGGTGCCCAGGCTGCGCCGATGCAATTCATTGTTGAAGGACGCTTCGGCATCGGGTTTGACGTCGAGGTAACGCAAGTGCTGGCTCTGCAGGGTCTGGATGCATTGCACCGCGTAGCGGGCCTGCTGTTCCAGCATGTAGATGATTGAGCAGGCCCCGCAGTTGGTGTTGGGGCCGTACATCAGGAACAGGTTGGGAAAACCATGCACGGCCACTCCCAGGTAGGCTTGGGCACCTTTTTGCCAGCGCTGGCGCAGCGACTGGCCTCCGAGCCCACGCAATTCCATCGGTGCAAGGAACTCGGTGGCGGCAAACCCCGTGCCCCAGACGATGGCATCAACTGCCCGTTCGGTGCCATCGGACGTAACTACGCCGGTGGGCCTGATTTCGCGGATGGCGTCAGTCACCACTTCGACGTTCGGGCGCGCCAAGGCGGGCAGCCAGTCGTTGGACAACAGCGTACGCTTGCAGCCCACCGGAAAATCCGGCGTGAGTTTCTTGCGCAGCGCAGGATCCTTGACCTGTACCCTCAGCAGGATCTTGGCTGAAACTTTCAGATAAGCCTCAGCCAGGCGCTTGAAGATACGGCTGTCGATCATGGCGGACGCGATGAATTCGATCAGCCAGAAGATACGCCAGCGATCCAGGTCGTGGAGAAAGGGAAAGCGGTCAAGCAGTTTGCGCTGCCAGCCTGCGAACGGCCTGTCGAACTTGGGGACGCACCAGCCAGGCGAGCGCTGGAAAACGTGCAGCTTGCGGACTTGCTGCGCGATGACCGGCACAAACTGCACGGCCGAAGCGCCGGTGCCAATGACGGCCACGGTCTTGCCATTGAAATCAAAGTCGTGGTCCCAGCGGGCCGAGTGGAAAGCATTACCCTGGAAGGTCTCAAGACCCTGAATGGCGGGGATCATTGGTCGGTGCAGCTGGCCGACTGCGGTAATCAGTACCTGTGCCTCGTGCGTCTGCCCATTACTGAAATGAATAACCCAGAGCGCACGAGATTCGTCGAATTCCGCGCGGGTGACCTCACGCTGGAAGCGAATGTGCTGCAACAAGCCATGCTTGTGTGCCACATGCTGCTGGTACTGCAGGATCTCGCCCTGGTGCCCATAGCGACAGCTCCACGGATAATGTGGCTCGAACGAAAAAGAGTAGAGGTGCGAGGGTACGTCGCAGGCCGCGCCGGGATAGGTGTTTTCGCGCCAGACGCCGCCAACCTGATCAGCTTTTTCAAAGATCGTGAAGGAGTTGATCCCGGCCTGCTTCAGGTAAAACCCCATGCCCAGGCCGGCAAATCCGGCACCGATGATCGCGATGCTCGGCGTGTTTTGAGTGTGAGTTTTCATGGGCGCATCATAAACCGCGAACCAGATGAAGGCATGAGGGTCCGTAAGCGCCATTACGCCGGGTTTTGCGCGATACTTCGGGCAGGGGGGGAATCCATGGCACAACTCAAGAATCCCAGGCACGGCTGCCTGGTCGCTGTTTCCGTACTACTGGCCGCCTGTGGTGGCAGTAGCAATGACAAGGGCAGCTCACCGAATCAAGAATCTGGCACGCCGCCGGCTGCTGCCGCCATCGTTTCCGCACATCGTGGCGGTGCGGCCTATGCGCCCGAGAACACCATGGTGGCTTTTCGCAATGCCGTGCGCCTGGGCGTGGACCAGCTGGAGGCTGATACCCAACTGACCGGTGATGGCGTGCTGGTCCTGATCCACGACGATACGCTGGATCGCACCACCGACTGCAGTGGCACGGTGGTCAGCAAGACCTTTGCCCAAATACAGGCCTGCGATGCGGCGCACTGGTTCAGTCCTGGCCAGCCAACAACCAGGCCGGACACCAATCGCAGCCAGCCACTGCGCGGGCAGGGCATACGTGTCCCGGCGACCGAGGAATTGTTTGCCTACCTGCAGGAACTGGGTGATGACGCGCCGGAGCTGTCCATCGAGATCAAGGACATCCCGGGCGAATCGAACTTCGACCCGCGGGGGGTGGCCGTGGCAACCGCGCTGGTGCCGCTGATACGGAAGTACAAGCTGGAGAAAATCACCATCGTGCAATCGTTCTGGCCCGCCGCCATCGACACGGTCAAGCAGATGGCACCGGAGCTTCGCACGCAGTTCCTGACGACCAGTTCGACCGGGCAAACTGCCGGCCAGAATCTGGCCTATGTGCTCCTGCGTCAGCACAATATTTCGGCCCCCAACTTTGATGCGCCGGACTTCAGGCCGCAGTTGATCCAGGCCGCCAAGGCGGCCGGCAAGCAGGTGATTCCCTATACGCCGGATCGGGAGTCCGATCTGCGCAACACCCTGGCGCTGGGTGTCGATGGCTTGATCACGAATTTCCCCGGCTGCCTGTTGCGCCTGCAGGGAAGGTTGCGGGCAAGTACCGTGGGTGCCGGTGTGCCAGCACCGGTCTGTCCCAACGAGTTGCCTGACACAGCCAGTGCCAGCATCCCGGGGCGACCTGACCCTGCGGTTTGCGCAGCATTGCGCCCGAAACGTTGGGAACCTGCGTCCGGTGTGGCCGCCAGCAACGCAAGGCTGCGCGTCGTCGGCATCCAGTTCAAGCAGGATGTGCGCCACGTGGTGAGTTACGACAGCTTCCGCACCAAGATGCGCTGCCTGATGGAAGACCATGCCATGCCGCTGCGCGTACCCGGCCTGCCAATGCTGGTCGTCTACAACGAGGACATTGGCCTCATGACGCTTGCCGTTGGCACCCGCGGCCGGCTCGTGCGTGAACAGGCGGCGACGCCCTTGCGTGCCCCGGTCGGGGAAAGCGCGCCTTTGGGAATTGCCGGAGCGCTGGCGCTCATCAATGCCGCGTACAGCCCACAGGTGCTGGCCTACCAGACGATGTTTGGGCCGATTGATCCGCGCAAGCAGATGTTCGTGGCAGCGACGGATACCTTCGCGCGGGCCTACTCGCAGACCTTCTCCGATATCGCGCGCGACTACGGCGTCTATGTGGTGGCCAGCAATAACATGACGCGTTACCGGGCATCCACCGATCCGGCCGAGATCGCACGCTTCAAGGATCCTGACCTACCCGCCGTCAATGAGGTCTATATCGCGACCTCCAGCCGCGTCACGAACCAGACCGCCATCTGGGGGCCGCATGACGTTGATCCGGCGGCACCGGCAGGCGAGAAGAACCTGCTGTTCCGCAATGACAAGGTGCCGCTGACCTCGCTGGAAAAAGACCTGATCGCGATTGACGAGGGCCCGGCCACGGGTGACGAGGCCCGCGCCAATGCCGCCGGTGTGGAGGTCGAGGGTTTCCGTCTCGGCTTTGCCACATCACTGCCTGCGTTTGCCTGGGGCTTTGAGTTTGGAAAGCGTCCGGCGAATCTTGAGCCTTGCGCCGATGTGCGCATCAGTTATATGCCCTGCATGGACGCGCTGGGTGTCGACGTGGTGGTACAGGCTGAGGCCAATCCCGGACGTTGGGCAGTGGATCAGGTCGGTGGCTGGCAGCCGCTGGAATGGATGGAATCCACCTGGCGTACCGTCAGCGAGCCTGGGGTGAAGTTCCGCTACAACATCACGCCGCACATGGTTGGCAATTTGCTCGACCTGCCATTTGATGGGCAAAGCGCCATTACCCAGCGCGGTGCCAACGCCCCGTTGCGCCATTACGTCGGCAACACCGAGTTCAACCCAGCCACCGATCCGGCCGAGTACCAGCCGCATGTCGGTGGCAAGGCAGAGTTCATTGCGCTGGCGCCCTGGGTCATCGACGATGCGCCGCGCGCTGAATTGCGTGCCATGGGCGCCAAGCTGGCACCAGGGAGTCGCGATGCGCTGGAGAATGATTATCTGGAGACCGCCGTCTGGGCAGACTTGGTGCGTTAACGATCCAAGTCAATATGAAGAAATGGAGGAGAAGCCACAATGAAGTTTGACGAGTACCGCAAGCAGGACGGCCTGGGCCTGGCCGAGCTGGTCGCGAAAAAAGAAGTCACGCCTGCCGAGCTGCTGGAGGTGGCCATCGCACGTGCGGAAGCCGTCAACCCGAAACTCAATGCCATCATCATCCCGATGCATGACATTGCCCGCGCCCGTGCCCAGCAGGCGCTCAGCGGGCCATTCGCCGGTGTGCCTTTCCTGGTCAAGGACTTGTTCCAGGAATATGCAGGGGTGCGCACGGCCTTTGGCTGCAAGGCATTGAAGGCCGCGAACTACACGGCGCCCACGCATTCCGAGATCACTGAGCGCTGGCTGAAGGCCGGCACCGTCATCTTCGGGCGGACCAACACGCCGGAGTTCGGTGCCAAGGGTATCACCGAGCCCGATGCCTGGGGCCCGACACGCAATGCCTGGAACACGGAGCATACGCCGGGCGGCTCCAGTGGCGGTTCCGCAACCGCCGTTGCCGCCGGCATCGTGCCCATGGCCGGTGCCAATGATGGTGGTGGCTCGATTCGAATCCCGGCCAGTGCCTGTGGCTTGTTCGGCATCAAGCCCGGTCGCGGCCGCACGCCGTGGGGCCCGCGTTATGGCGAGCTGATGCATGGCGCGGCGATGAACCATATATTGACGCGCTCTGTGCGTGACAGTGCTGCCATGCTGGATGCCACGCATGGGCCTGAGCTGGGCTCCTTGTTCCACATCGCGCCACCCGAGCGCCCTTACCTCGAAGAGATAAAGCGTGAACCCGGCAAGCTGCGGATCGCCTTTTCGACGCGCTCACCGATTGGCATGCCGGTACACCCGGAGGCGATCAAGTCCATCACCGACGCGGCAAGGCTGCTGGAGTCACTTGGGCACCATGTCGAGGAGGCCGAGCCTCCGATTGACGGCATGCAGCTGGCGCAGGATTTCATCACCATGTGGTTTGCCAACTGCGCGGCGACGGTAGAGGAAGTGAAGCGACAAACCGGTTGCGGCAACGCCGGTTTCGAGAACGACACGCTGGCGATGATGGCCTTTGGCCACGCATCCCGGGCAAGCGAGTACGTGGAGGGTTTCCTGCGCTGGAACGATTACTCGCGGCAGCTGGGCGAGTTTCACCAGAAATACGACTTGTTGATGATGCCGACCTGGGCCATGCCGCAGGCACGCGTGGGCGAGATCGTCACGCCGCAGTGGCAACAGATCGCGATGAAGGTCCTGATGGCGCTGGGACTGTCCCGTCTTGTGATCAAGTCCGGCATGATTGAGCAGATGGTGCAGGAAAACCTCAAGTGGGTGCCGTTCACGCAGCTGGCGAACCTGACCGGTGTGCCCGCCATGTCGGTGCCCTTGCACTGGACGACTGGCGAGCATGAAGGCTCACAATCGGGTGAAACAGGCCATTCCCTTGCACCGGCTGTGCCTGGCCTGCCGATGGGTGTGCAGTTCGTGGCGCCGCATGGTGGTGAGGGCGTGCTGTTCCGCCTGGCCGCGCAGTTGGAACAGGCCAAGCCGTGGTTTGATCGAGTACCGGAGTTGTAAATGGGAATCCTGAGTTCAGCGCTCGACCTGAGCCGCTTCCTGCCCAAGGGCACCAACAAGATCGAAATACCGGATGACCTGGGTGCGGTCACCCAATACGACCCTGCCGATGAATGTGCACCGGAAGACGTGGGGCTCGACAGGCGTCAGGTGGATGGCATCTGGCACAGCGTCGAGGATTTCTACCGCACTGGCCTGCAGCCCGGCATCAGCCTGACCGTACGTCGCCATGGCAAGGTGGTTCTCAATCGCGCCATCGGTCACGCGCGAGGCAATGGCCCGGCCGAGTCGCCAGAGACGGAAAAGATCCTGATGCAGCCGGATACACCCGTCTGCCTGTTCTCGGCATCCAAGGCTATCACGGCCATGCTGATCCACAAGCTGGCAGAAGACGGGCGCCTGCGCCTGCGCGACCGTGTTGCCGATTACGTGCCGGAGTTCGGCGTGCGCGGCAAGTCGAAGACAACGATCCTCAACGTGCTGTCACATCGCGCCGGGATTCCCTCGATTCCCATCAAGGATCCGGATCCGGCCCTGTTGCAGGACTGGGACAGCATCGTGCAGATGCTGTGTGCCGCCAAGCCACTGCACACCATCGGCTGGGTACAGGCTTATCACGCCATTACCGCCGGCTTCGTGCTGGGTGAGGTGATCCGCCGCGTGACCGGACAGGAACTGCGCGACGTGATGACGGAGTCTTTCCGCAGGCCGCTGGGTTTCCGTTACTTCAATTATGGCCTCGACCGGAAAGAGGACCAGGACCAGGCGGCCTACAATTACTTCACGGGCTCACCCCTGAAATTCCCGCTCAGTTACGTGGCGCGGCGAGTGCTGGGCGTGGATTTCGAGCAGGTATCAACGGTCGCCAACGAAGAAAACTACATGACCGCCGTCGTACCGGCCGGCAACATCTTCGCCACGGCGGATGAGGCCAGTCGCTTCTTCCAGATGATGCTCAATGGCGGCGAGCTCGACGGCACACGCATCTTCGAGCCGCGCACAATCCAGCGCGCGACGCGACCGGTGGGTGTCATCCAGGTGGACCGATCACTGATGATCCCGATGCGCTTTTCGGCCGGACTGATGAAAGGCGAGTGGCCGCTGGGTCTGTATGGGCAGAACTGCCGTGATGCCTTTGGCCATCTCGGCTTCATCAATATCGTGTGCTGGGCTGACCCCGCTCGCGACATCTCGGCGGCGCTGCTCACCACCGGCAAGTCGATGGCGATGGAAAACCTCACGGCTTTCTACAAGGTGCTTGTGTCGATCAGCGAAAACTGTCCGACGGTTCCGACCGTACAGCGTGCGGCCTGGAGCCAGGGACTGGCCTGATCCAAGGGATACTCAGGGCGAGCCATGTCAGACAATCACGCACTGCAGCCAATCTGGGATTATCTCCTGCTGGCCCTGGGTGAGGCGGGTCTTGGCTCTCCTGCGTTCATCCTGACGGCGGTCATTGCTGGCATCTATGTACCCGGGATTATTTTTTCCTTCGTGGATGTTGTCGGCACCCGGCGCTTGAGCCTCAGGCAATGCGGGGCCATCTACTGGCACGCGATGAAGTGGTATTCCACTTTATATGTGGTGGCGATGGCTGTTTTCATCCTGGCCCCCATCCCTGCGATTCTGGAGGTGCCCTCACAGGCGCCAAGCCTGACGGAATTCTGCGTGGATCTGGTGCTGTATTTCCTGCTCGGGGACATTGTGTCTTATGCCTGGCACCGGATTGAGCATTCCAATCGCTGGTACATGAAGCATGTCCACTACTACCACCATATCGACAAGCCGCCATTGACCATCTGGACCGCGATGATTGTCCACCCCGTCGAAGGCTTCTCGGTGTTCGTGTTCTTCCATATCTACGGGATCCTGTTCGAGATCCATCCGCTGACGTTTGCGGTGGCGGCTTTTTCCGTGACCGCAGTCACGATGATCACCCACTGCGGCTATCGCCTGCCGGGCTACGACTGGCTGTTTGCGACGGCCATGGGGCATCACGTGCATCATTCGAGCAGGGAGCCCAGGAACGTCTCGGTGGTGTTGACGATATGTGATCGACTCTTCGGGACTTACCAGAAGGTTTCATAAGATCAAATCCCCAGAGCCATCCACCTGCGCGATGGCCGTGATGGGGCGATGCCGCAGGTCCTTGTTCCAATCCAAGGCGAGCAACCCGTGAAGCAACAACCCATTGAGTTCTGGTTTGAATTTGCCAGCACCTATACCTATCCCGTGGCCATGCAGGTGGAGCAGGCCTGCCAGCGAGCACAGGTCCCGATCCTCTGGCGCCCCTTCCTGCTCGGGCCGATTTTTCGGGAGCAGGGCTGGAATGACTCCCCTTTCAACCTTTATCCGGCCAAGGGGCGTTACATGTGGCGTGACCTTGAGCGGCTTTGCGAGGCCGCCGGGATTGCGTATCGCAAGCCCACCGTGTTCCCACGCAATGGCTTGCTTGCCGCCCGCATTGCCTGTGTTGCAGATGGCGCAAGCTGGTTGCCGGAGTTTGTGCGCCGTGCCTACGCCGCAAACTTCGCCAATGACCGGGATATCTCCGATCCGGCCATCCTGATGGAATGCCTCACCGGCCTCGTCGAGGACCCGCAGTCAATCGTGAATGCCGCGCAACAGGATGATGCCAAGACGAAGCTGCGGCAGAACACCGAGCGGGCCCAACAGATCGGCATCTTTGGCGCGCCCAGCTTCGTGGTAGGTGATGAAATCTTCTGGGGAGGTGACCGCCTGCAGGCGGCACTCGACTGGGCCAGGCGCCCGACATGACGGCGCGATCCGGTCCTTGTTGTATGGACTGGCGAGTCTAGCCGGGCAGGAACAGGTCCAGCGGCTGGAAGGGTTCGGCGGCTGGTTTACCAAAGCCGGGGAAGATGTAGTCCCGCTCGGCCTGGCTACTGACGCCCATGCGCTTGAACAGCAGTTCCGACAGCACGGCGCGGTAATCGGTGGTGACCTTGAGGTTGCCGTTATTGTTCATACCCCCGGCTGCCGTGGACAGTAGCTGGTTTTGCTTGCGCTCCCAATTGCGGGCGTACACCCTGCCGCCATTCACGCCGTGTCCCATCACCAGCAGGCAACCGCCCAGGCCATGGTCAGTGCCCTTGGTGTTGTTGGCGAGGATGCGGCGGCCAAACTCGGAAAGCACCACCACCGTCACGTTCCCCATGAGGGCGCCCATGTCGGTGTAAAACGCCTTCAGCGTGTCGCCCAGGACTTTCAGCTTGCCCTGCATGCGGTTGCGCTGGTCGGCGTGTGTATCCCAGCCATCGTAATCCAGGCACAGCACTTCCAGTTCCGTGTGGGTCTTGAGCACCTGCGCGGCGGCGGCCATGCGCCGGACAAAGGCGCCTTCCGCGCCCGTGGTCCCTTGCGGGTAACTGGCGCCATGTTGCGGGCCTCGGGTCCAGGACTCGCCATCCTTTACTTTCTGCATGACCGACAGCACCTGCTTGCCCTGCAGGTCAAACGGGTGGTTGCTGTCGAGCAATTCGTCGAGCGTGCGCTTGTAGGCACTGTCGTTGCCGACGTCCAGCGAGAAATCCTCGAGCTTGTCCGCAGTCAATGCGTTGAAGTCGCCGGCAAGTGATTTTTGTGGGCGTCCTGCCAGGGCGACGGCGCGCAGTTGCGCGCCAGGTGACCTTGGCATCACCGTTTCCAGG
>JBFKCG010000034.1:0-17057 GCA_041620675.1 Nevskiales bacterium | reverse complement strand
GCATACAGCTCGCGCCACAACTCCAGCCCGCCGCCGAAATACAACCAGCCGTTCATTTCCTGCGCGGTCAGACCAAATGGCACCGAGGTGAAGAACGGCGCGGCTGCCGATTTGCCCTTCCAGTAGTAGGCTGCGCCATGGCCCATCTCCGCGGCGCCCCGCGAGACGGCATCAAACACTTCCAGCGCCGGCACGCGTTCGCCGGCACCATAGACATGCACGCTCAAGCGCCCGCCGCTGAGTTCCGTGATGCTTTGGGCCAGGTATTCGGCGGCACTGCCGAGGCCAGGAAAATTCTTGGGCCAGGTGGTGACCATGTTCCAGCGCAATTTTTCGCTTTTTCCACTGGTGGTAGCCGTGTCCGAGGACTGGCGGCTACAGGCGGCGAGACCGCCTGCGAGCAGGCTGCCGGCTCCCAATGACTTGATCAGATCGCGGCGTTTCATAAGCTCCCCCTGATGCTCCGGGTCAGGCCTGTGCCCGGATAATGATTATGTGTAAAAACTCGGCTCGCCCTCAGGGCGTCGCCGAAAGCGTGAATAGCCCCACCAGTATTGCTCCGGGCATTGGCGCACACAGGCCTCGATGCCGGCATTGACGGCGGCGGCTGATGCGACCAAGTCCGGGTCATCGATGCCAGGTGGTGCCGGCAGGTAGTGAACGATATAGCCGCGGCCGCGCGGCAGTCGCTCCCCATAAAAAAACACCACCGGTGCACCGGTATGCTGGACCAGCTTGGAAACCAGCACCGGGGTATGTGCGGTGACACCGAAAAATGGCGCGAATACGCCGCGTCCGGCGGGTGGATCCTGGTCCGGCATGAAATAGACGGTTTCATGATTCTGTAGCAAGGGCAGCAGCACCTGTCGCATCTTGCCGCCTTCAGTCGCGACCAGCTTCACGCCAAAGCGCGAGCGACCTTCATAGATCACACGATCCAGCTCGCTGTTCTGTGGCTTGTAGAGGCCCGTCATGGGATGTAACAGCGATTGCGTCATGCCCGAGGCTTCCCAGGAGCCGAGGTGCGCCGTCAGCAGGATCACGCCCTTGCCCTGCTTGAGGGCTTCGCTGACCAGCTCCGCGCCATGTCGTTCGCGGATCAGGCTGGATACTTTTTCTTTTGGTGCGAACCATAGATACGGGCATTCGAGCAAGGTTTTTGCCTCATGCGCCAGTGCGCGCCGCGCCAGGCTCCGCTGCTCGGCGTGGCCCAGCTGTGGGAAGCAGGCGCTGATGTTTTGCAGGGCAACCCGCTTGCGCTTGCTGTTCAATGCCCACAGCAGCCTGCCCGCCAGATCGCCCAGCAGGTGCAGGAATGGTAGTGGCAACCTACCTAGCAGTTTCAGCAGAAAGGCCATGGGTGGCGGGACTCATTCGAAAAACCAAGCTGCCGCATTGTAAGCGGCAGTTGCCTGTAGAAACAAAAAACCCGGCGGGGGAGGCCGGGTTAAAATGCCGGCTTGCGCCGGCAGTTGGGTGTTCAGTGCTTCATCCTTGAAGCGTTGGTCTTCCTGTTCCCTTTGAACTTTCGTTCACTCCGTGGGCCGCGGTCTCAAACACTCCTTGTCTCCTTGTCCATGACCACGTGTGCCATGCAGTATGTCAAAACAAACTTATCCACACAGTCGGGTAATTCGGATAGTTGGCGTAAGGGACTCCCTACAGCGCAGGAGATAATGTGATCGGATTCTTGCAGCGAGTCAGCCAGGCTCGCGTCGACATTCATGGCGTGACCACGGCATCAATTGGGCCAGGGCTGATGGTGCTGGTGGGAATTCAACAGGCTGACACAACGGCCGATGCCGAGCGCTTGGTGCAACGCCTGCTCAATTACCGCGTCTTCCCGGATGCACAGGGCCGCATGAACCTGAGCCTGCTGGATACGGCAGGCGAGCTGCTGCTGGTGCCCCAGTTCACCTTGGCGGCTGATACCCGCAAGGGCAATCGTCCCAGCTTTACCTCGGCAGCCGAACCGTCGGTCGCCCGCAGCCTGTATGCGCAGCTGGTGCAACTGGCGAAACAACAGCTGCCAGGCACCGCCAGCGGCAGCTTTGGCGCTGACATGCAGGTCAGCCTCACCAACGAGGGTCCGGTCAGCTTCTGGCTGTGCACGGGCTGACTGGGTTATCCTATAGCCCACACACCGCATGACATCCGACGCCACTGACCGGCAGCCCTGACGGACATCCTTTCCGGCATAGCGCATCCCAAGCTTCAAACACACATGTCACAAAGAACAGCCAGCCTACGGCGAGACACGCTAGAGACCCAGATTGAGGTTTCGGTTGATCTCGATGGCAGTGGTCGCACCACGCTCGAAACCGGCCTGCCTTTCCTCGAGCATATGCTCGACCAGGTCGCGCGCCATGGCCTGATCGACATCAGCGTCAAGGCCAAGGGTGACCTGCAGATAGATGCCCACCACACGGTCGAGGATATCGGCATCAGCCTGGGACAGGCGTTTGCCAAGGCCGTGGGTGACAAGAAGGGAATCGTGCGCTACGGCCATGCCTATGTGCCGCTCGACGAGGCCCTGTCACGGGTGGTGCTGGATTGCTCGGGGCGCCCAGGCCTTGAATACCACGTGGATTACCCGCGCGCGCGCGTGGCTGACTTCGATGTGGATCTGGTGCGCGAGTTTTTTCAGGGCTTCGTTAACCACGCGCTGGTGACGATGCACATTGATTGCCTGCGCGGCCGCAATGCACACCACATTGCCGAGACCGTGTTCAAGGCCTTTGGTCGTGCGCTGCGCATGGCCGTCAGTCGTGATGTGCGCATGGGTGATGCCATGCCATCGACCAAGGGTTCCCTCTAAGGCAACTATCCTCGCTCGCGGTTATGGCCACTATCGGTATTATTGATTACGGCATGGGCAACCTGCATTCGATTGCCAAGGCACTCGAGCGCGTGGCATCCGGCGACCGTGTCGAGGTCAGCTACGACCCAGACAAGCTGCGTCGCGCGGACCGGCTGGTGCTGCCCGGCGTGGGCGCGATCCGTCACTGCATGGATGAGCTTCGTCGCCTGGAACTCGTCGAAATGATCAAGGAGGTCGCCGGCAAGCTGCCACTGCTTGGCGTCTGCCTCGGCATGCAGGTCATGATGACGCGCAGTGAGGAAAACGACGGCACCGATGGACTTGATTTGTTCCCCGGCGATGTCCGCCGCTTCCCGGATCCGGTTCCAGGTGACGACACCCGCCTGAAGGTGCCACACATGGGCTGGAACCAGGTGCAGGTCGCGCGCGAGCATCCGTTATGGAAAGGCATCGAGCCAAGCACGTCCTTCTATTTTGTGCACAGCTACCATGTGGTGCCGAGCGAGCCCGCGCATTCGTTCGGCACGACCGATTATGGGTGTCGCTTCAGCTCGGTGTTGCTGCGCGATAACCTGCTGGCAGTCCAGTTCCACCCTGAGAAAAGCCAGGGCGCCGGACTCACGCTGCTGGCGAATTTTCTGCAGTGGAACGGCAAGGCATAGAGGCTGACAATGCTTATTATTCCCGCTATCGATATCAAGGACGGCAAGTGTGTGCGCCTGCGCCAGGGCCGCATGGATGACGTCACGGTTTTCTCGGACGACCCGGTTGCCGTGGCGCAGCGCTGGGTCGATGCCGGTGCTCGCCGGCTGCATGTGGTAGACCTTGATGGTGCGACCAGCGGCAAGCCTATCAATGCGGCGGTGGTCGGACGGATTGCAGAGCGGTTCCCCGAGCTGCCGATCCAGGTTGGCGGCGGCATACGCACCGAGGAATCCGTAGAGGTTTACATCAATGCCGGCGTGGAGTGGGTGATCATTGGCACCAAGGCTGCCAGCGCGCCGCATTTTGTCAGTGACCTGTGCGCGGCCTATCCCAAGCACGTCATCGTTGGGCTCGACGCGAAGGATGGCAAGGTAGCCATTGACGGCTGGTCCAAGATGTCCAACCACGATGTCATTGACCTCGCGCAGCACTTCGAGCGCGATGGTGTCGAGGCGATCATCTACACCGATATCGGCCGCGACGGCATGATGCAGGGCGTCAATCTGGAGTCCACCCAGGCCCTTGCGCAGTCCATCACCATCCCGGTGATTGCCTCTGGTGGGGTCAGCTCGCTCGACGATATCAGGCGGCTTTGTGGTGCGGCAGAGGATGGCATTGCCGGTGCGATCATCGGGCGTGCGTTGTATGAGGGTGACCTGGATCTCGCGTCCTGCCAGAAGCTGGTGGATGAGATCACCGGGGGCAAAGCATGACACTCGCCAAGCGCGTGATTCCCTGTCTGGACATCGACAAGGGACGCGTGGTGAAAGGCGTCAAGTTCGAGGACATCCGTGATGCGGGTGACCCAGTGGAGGTCGCGCGCCGCTATGACCAGCAGGGTGCAGACGAACTGGTATTCCTGGACATCACCGCCAGCGCCGAGAAACGCGAGACGCTATTCAAGGTGGTCGAAGAAGTCGCGGGGCAGGTTTTCATTCCCCTCACCGTGGGTGGTGGTGTTCGCACCACCGCGGATATCCGTCGCCTGTTGTCGGCAGGTGCCGACAAGGTGTCCATCAATACCAGCGCGGTAGAGAACCCGCAGTTTGTGGCCGAGGCCGCCGAGCGCTTTGGCTCACAGTGCATCGTGGTGGCGATTGATGCCAAGCGCGTGAGCAAGAAGAAGCAGCCTGCACGCTGGGAAGTGTTTACCCACGGCGGGCGCAAGGCCACCGGCCTGGATGCGATCGCCTGGGCCCAGCTCATGGTGAACCACGGCGCCGGGGAACTGCTGCTGACCAGCATGGACAAGGATGGCACCAAGTCAGGCTTTGACATCGAACTCACGCGCGCCGTCAGTGACGCGGTGGCAGTGCCGGTGATTGCCTCCGGTGGCGTCGGTGAACTGGAGCATCTCTACGAAGGCCTGACTGAGGGCCATGCCGACGCTGTTTTGGCTGCCAGCATATTTCATTACGCGCAACACGATGTGCAGGAAGCCAAGCAGTACCTGGCCGATCGCGGCGTGAATGTGCGTCGGTGAGGTGCCGATGAGTGCAACAAATAGCACTGGGGCTTGGCTGGAGCAGGTCGCGTGGAATGCCGAGGGCCTGGTTCCTGTCGTGACGCAGGAGGCGGCGACCGGACGCCTGCTGACACAGGCCTGGATGAACCGCGAGGCACTGGCACAGACGGCGGCAAAAGGGCTTGCCATATACTGGTCTCGCTCGCGCCAGAAGCTGTGGCAGAAGGGTGAGGAGTCCGGCCATGTACAGAAAGTCCAGGAGATACGCCTCGACTGCGACAATGACAGCTTGCTGCTCATCGTTGAGCAGGTTGGCGGCATCGCCTGCCACACTGGCCGCCACAGCTGCTATTTTCAGAAGCTGGATCTGGGCCAGCGGCTGGAGGATGGCGTTTGGCGTGCCGTGGACCCGGTGCTGAAGCCACCGGCGGAGATGTACAAGAAATGAACACACAAGCCGACATCCTTGCGCAAATCGCGGAGGTGCTCGAAGCGCGCCGCCAGGCGGATCCGGACAAGTCTTATGTGGCTCGACTGTATCGGGACGGGCTTGATGCCATCCTGAAGAAAATAGGCGAGGAAGCCACCGAAACGGTGCTTGCCGCCAAGAGTGGCGACACCGGCCAAGTCACGCGTGAGGTCGCTGACCTGTGGTTCCATACCCTGGTGCTGTTGAACCAGCAGGGCCTGAAGCCGGGTGACGTCCTGGATGAGCTGGCGCGCCGTTTTGGCGTGTCCGGGCTCGACGAGAAGGCATCACGCGCGAAATAGTGCAGCCACCAACGCGGATGGCTGGTTAATGGAGGATGACTCATGGGCTTTGGTGGAATCAGTATCTGGCAGTTGCTCATTATCCTGGCGATCGTGGTGCTGATCTTTGGCACCAAGAAGCTGCGTAACATGGGCGGCGACCTCGGCTCCGCAATCAGCAACTTCCGCAAGTCAATGAAGGAAGGCGAGCAGCAATCCGACGCCGAGCGCAAGGAGCCGGCCCAACAGGGCCTGCCCGACAAGAAAGACGAAGAGAAGTAGCCAGGGGCAACCTGCGCAGCACGCACGCTCATGTTTGATATCGGATTCTGGGAATTGGTGCTGATCGGCGTGGTGGCGCTGGTCGTGCTTGGGCCGGAACGCCTGCCGGGTGCGGCACGCAGCCTTGGCTTATGGGCAGGTCGTGCGCGGTCCTACGTCAAGCATTTCTCCAACGAGCTAGAGCGGGAAGTCCAGGTACAGGAGTTGCGGCAGCAGGCACGTGACTTCAGGCGCGAGCTCGAATCCGATGGCAAGCCCAAGGGGCCGACTGACGCGCCGACGGAGTCCAAGCGTGATGAGTGATCCGCAGGCGTTACCGGAACAGCCTCTCATCGCGCACCTGTTGGAGCTGCGCAATCGCCTGCTGAGGATCATCCTGGGCATCCTCGTGGTCTTTGTGCCCTTGGCGTTTTTCGCCAGAGACATCTTCAACCTGGTGGCAGCGCCCTTGCTGAGCCAGCTGCCCGCCGGCAGTGCCATGATCGCGACCGAGGTCGCATCGCCCTTCCTGACGCCGTTCAAGTTGGCGATGGTGCTGGCGGTTATTTTGTCGATGCCTTGGCTGCTTTACCAGGTCTGGGCGTTTGTCGCACCAGGCCTCTACAAGAACGAGCGTCGTCTGGTGGTACCGCTGCTGGTATCCAGCACATTGCTGTTCTACCTCGGCATGGCCTTCGCTTACTTCCTCGTATTCCCGATGGTGCTCGGCTTCTTCGTCAACATCACGCCATCGGACGTGACGGTGATGACGGATATCCACCACTACCTTGATTTCGTGCTCGGCATGTTCCTGGCGTTTGGCCTGGCCTTTGAGGTGCCGGTCGCCATCGTGCTGTTGGTCTGGGCTGGCATGCTCACGCCAGGCCAGCTCACCGAAAAGCGGGGTTATGTGCTGATCGGCTGCTTCGTGGTCGCGATGTTCCTGACACCGCCCGATGTCTTTTCACAGACCCTGCTGGCGATCCCGATGTACCTGTTGTTCGAGGCCGGGATCCTGGCCGCGCGCATCTTGGTGCCCGGCTACAAGGAAGTCGAGGCCCAGCGTCGCCAGATGGCGGATGCCAATAAACCGGATCGTTAGCGCCTGATTGCGGCCTGTCCCGAGGTTACTGGGATTCGGCACGCAGTTGCTGCAATACGGGCCCGGTTTCTGGCTTGACCCCGCGCCAGATTCGGAAAGATTCAGCTGCCTGGTCCACCAGCATGCCCAAGCCATCGGCCCAGGCACTCGCACCATGGCGTTCGGCCCAGGACAGGAACGGTCCTGGTGATTTGCCATAAAACATGTCATAGCAGACACCGCCCGGGACAAGGACGTCATCTGGCAGCGGCGGCATCGCATTCGCCAGCCCGCTGGAAGTGCCATTGATGATCAGGTCGAAGTTTTCACCATCCAGCGCATCATAACCGCAGGCCATGATCTCGATGTCGCCCGAGAAGTCATCGGCCAGGGCACTGGCCTTTGCTGGCGTGCGGTTGGCAATCCAGATAGATGCCGGCGCTGTCTCAAGCAAGGGCTGTAACACACCACGAACGGCACCACCCGCTCCCAGCAGCAAAATCCGCTGGCCTAGCAGGTTGAGCCCAAGATTGGCGACCAGATCGGTAACCAGGCCAATGCCGTCGGTGTTGTCACCGACAATCCTGCCTTCATTAACAAAGCTGAGGGTATTCACGGCGCCAGCAAATTGCGCGCGTTCGCTGACGTCGTCACACAGTGCCAATGCCTGCAGCTTGAAGGGTAGGGTGACATTTGCGCCCTTGCCGCCGCCGGACTGAAAGCGACGCACAGCGCCGGCAAAGTCATCCAGGGGGGCCAGCAACCTGTCGTAGCGCAGGGACTGGCCGGTTTGTTCGGCAAACAGCGCGTGTATGCGGGGTGAGCGGCTGTGCTCGACGGGGTTGCCAATGACAGTGTAGTGATCCATGGCCGCGAGTGTCCGGTTTCAGGGCGCCGGTTTCAAGTACGGTCATTGCCCAGGGGTATTTAGCTTGTTCAGTTTTGGTTCACGCCAGATTCAGTCATCCGGTCATATAAAGGAGGTGAATCACCAATACATTTAAGGAGCCAGACATGAATAGAGTCCTGATCAGCACTGTACTGGTGTCAGGCTTGATGGTGGCGGGTGCGGCACAGGCACATCCCGAAGATGCCTTGCTCGGCGGCCTGGTGGGAATAGCCATTGGTGCCTCAATTGCCAGCCACCACCACGATCGCAAGGTGGTGCACCACTATCACCCGCCACGCCACATCCACCACCATGGGCATGGCGCCAAACATTGGCGCAAGCACCATAAACACACCAGGCATCACCCTGCATGGCGCCATCATCATTATCGCGGGCACCATTACCATGGGCACGATGACGATTGAAGGAAGGATTGGCGAGTCACAACGGCAGGCCCAAACGCCTGCCGTTGTGATTTCAGGGCCTTGCGAGCCAGCCGGCTGCAGTTTTCGCGTAGTAGGTGAGAATTGCATCGGCACCCGCGCGCTTGAAGCACAGCAGGCTTTCAAGCACCGCGGCACGCTCATCAATCCAGCCCTTTTCCGCGGCTGCCTTGAGCATCGCGTACTCGCCACTGACATGGTAGGCAAAGGTGGGTGCGCCAAAGCAATCCTTCACGCGACGCACGATGTCCAGATAGGGCAGGCCAGGCTTGATCATGACCATGTCGGCACCTTCGGCGAGGTCGAGTTCAACCTCGCGCAAGGCCTCATCCGTATTGGCTGGGTCCATCTGGTAAGTTTTTTTGTCTGCCTTACCCAGGCTGGCGCTGGAGCCAACCGCGTCGCGGAAAGGGCCATACAGGCTGGAGGCATACTTGGCGGCATACGCAAGGATGCGAGTGTTGATGTGGTTGTTTTGTTCCAGTGCTCGACGAATGGCACCAATGCGACCGTCCATCATGTCGGAGGGCGCGACGACATCAGCCCCCGCTTCGGCATGGCACAGGGCCTGACGGATCAACACCGCAACGGTGGCGTCATTCAGCACATACCCATCGCTGTCGACCAGCCCGTCCTGCCCGTGTGAGGTGTAGGGATCCAGCGCGATGTCCGTGATCACGCCCAGATTGGGGGCAGCCTTCTTGAGGGCCTTGACGGCGGCCGGCACCAGCCCACGGGCATTGTGTGCCTCACGTGCATCCAGGCTCTTCTTGGCTTTTGGCACCACCGGAAACAAGGCAATCGCGGGAATGCCCAGCTCGGCCAGTGTCGCTGCCTCGCGTGACAGCTCATCCACGCTGAGGCGCTCGATGCCGGGCATAGAGGCAATGGGTTGACGCTGTTTCTTGCCCTCGACCACAAACAGCGGATAGATGAGGTCACTCACGCTCAAGTTGTTTTCCCGCACTAGTCGCCGTGAGAAATCATCAGCACGCAGTCGACGGGGGCGGATAAGGGGGAAAGCCATGGGCAGGTTCCTGATCACGGGGCGTATAAGGACTGCCTCAGTATAACCGGCCAGCCGGACTCGATTTACACACCTGACAAGCGATCGAGTGGTCTAATAGGGACATGGAGCAATACGAACCCGTCATCCGGCTTTCGATCTTTGTTGGGGTGCTGGCACTACTGGGCCTTGCTGAAACGATATGGCCACGCCGGTTGAATGGCGTGACACGTGTTCGTCGATGGGTCACTAACCTGCTCATGCTGGCCACCGGCACCCTGTTGCTGCGGGCCTTGTTGCCACTCTTGGCGGTTGGCTGGGCGCTGGAAGTCGAGCAAGGCGGCTGGGGCTTGTTCAACCAGCTTCAGTGGCCCTTCTGGCTGGAGTTGCCGGTGACGGTATTGCTGTTTGACCTGGCCATCTATGGGCAGCACCGCCTCATGCACTGGCTACCGGCGTTGTGGCGCCTGCACCGGGTCCATCATAGCGACCTTGAATTCGATGCCAGCACCGGCCTGCGCTTTCATCCGGTCGAGATCCTGTTCTCGATGCTGATCAAGCTGGCGCTGGTGATGCTGCTGGGTGCGAACGCGATAGCGGTGCTGGTTTTTGAGGTGCTGCTTAATGCCACTTCGCTGTTCGAGCACGCCAACCTGCGTATCCCGCAATGGGTGGATCGCTGGCTGCGCTACGTGGTGGTCACGCCGGACATGCACCGCGTCCACCATTCCTGGTACCGCGAGGAAACCGACAGCAACTTCGGCTTCAACTTCCCCTGGTGGGACCGGATCTTCTCCAGCTATCGTGCACAGCCGCGCGACGGACACCTGAATATGACCATCGGGCTCAAGGAGTTCCGAGCAGCGGATGAACAGTCCTTCGGCAAGCTGTTGCTGCAACCCTTGGCGAAGGACTGAGTGTCCAATCAAGGGCCCGAGATCAGAGAAGTTTCTCGACGTCCTTGGCCAGCGATTCAGGCTTGTCGGTGGGCGCGTAGCGCTTGACGACCTTGCCGGACTTGTCCACCAGGAACTTGGTGAAATTCCACTTGATGCCTTCCGAACCCAGCAGGCCGGGCTTCTCGCCCTTCAGGTACTTGTAGACCGGGTGGGCATTGGGACCATTGACCTCAACCTTGGCGAACATCGGGAAGCTCACGTCATAGTTCAGCGAGCAGAAGTTCTTGATCTCGTTCTCATCGCCCGGCTCCTGATGGCCGAACTGGTCACAGGGAAAGCCCAGCACCACCAGGCCCTTGTCCTTGTACTGGCGGTACAACTCTTCCAGCCCCTTGTACTGCGGGGTGAAGCCACACTTGCTGGCGGTATTCACCACCAGCATGACCTTGCCCTTGTAGTCGGCCAGCTTCTTGTCCTGGCCGTCGATGGTCTTGGCGTTGATGTCATACACACTCATGGCTTGCTCCTTGGATTCGAATTCAGGCGGTTGCGCCGCCACAGGACGAGCCGGCACCCGCTGTGCAGCCCAGGCAGTGACTGTCAAAGCGGATGTGCCGTCGCAGCAGGCGCGCATAGTCAAAATTATAGACGGTCAGCGGCTCGCCGCCCTCGCTGCAGGGCATTTCCAGCTGCTGGTTGAAGTCACAGTCAAAGAGCCGGCCCTGCCAGTCCACACTGATGATCGAGCGGCACATCACGCCAGCCGCAGCAGACGGGTTGAAGGCACCCAGCAGCTTATCCATGTAATCACTGTACTGGCCGGATTTCTCCAGGTGCAGGCGGAAGCGATGGATCGGCATGTTGGTGATAGTAAACAGGTTGTTGAAGATCAGGCCGAACTTGTCCTTGAGCTCGCGCTTGTAGTCCGCCTCCAGGCCCGCCTGCGCGGCTGGCAGGTAGGGGCCGACCGGGTTGTAGACCAGATTCAGTATGAGGCCGCTGTCGGCCTGGCCGTAACCCAGTGCGTTGAGTTGGCGGATGCCCTCGATGCTTTTCTGGAATACGCCGCTGCCCCTTTGCGCATCGGTGAAATACTCCTGGTAGTAGGGCAGCGAGCAGATCACCTCACAGCGGTGTTGGGCAAAGAACTCGGGCAGATAGTGTTTTTGTTCCCCGGTTTGCGGGTTACCCTCGAAAGTCACGGTCAGGTTATGGCGCACCATGACATGCTTGCCTAGTCTGGCTGCCTGTTCGACCAGCCAGTCGAAATCCGGGTGTAGCTCGGGCGCGCCGCCGGTGATGTCCAGGTTCTTGATCTGGGGGTGCTGGGCCAGGATCTCGACGCATTTCTCCACTGCTTCGCGCGGCAATTTCTCAGTTCGGGCCGGAGAGGAATCCACGTGGCAATGGCGACAGGCCTGGTTGCACAGCTTGGTGATATTGATCTGCAGTGTTTCCACGCCGACTGGTGGTAATTCCAGTGCATACCTTGCAAGCACCTGCTCGAAATCATGGCGCGGGTCAGGCGCTGCTGGCTGCGCACGCAGTGGAATCACGCGTGCCATCAGCAGCAGGCACCGCCGGTGCTTGCGGTTTGTGCCGGCCCTGCCGGGTTGGGCCCACAGTCGAACAAGCCAAAGTGCGCGCGCTTTTCACCCTGCACCTTGAAGTGCGCGGCATAACGCGTGAGCGAGAGCATGTCAGCCGTGTTGCCACAGACCAGCATGGGCTTATTGGTGATGAAGTGATGGTGGTCGTCGAGATCAAATGCGTGCGGCTGCTCCGGCAGGGTCCCGAGATAGGTGGCGACCTGGCCATAATCCTCGCAGCGATCCTCCAATGATAATTTGAAGGCGCGCATCGTCATGGAATAGAAACCGATGTGACCGGCCTTGGCCTCGATCTCCGGGTTGTTGAGGTCAATGCGCGAGTTCTTGCAGATGCGTGCATCCAGGCAGCCGACCTCGGCCATGAGGCGACGAAAATCCTCGTGGTACATCGCACCTCCGAGGCACTCACCCAATAGCACGGGATCAGTGGCAAGTTCCTTGGGAATTCGACGATCCGCGAAGACGTCCGAGAAATACAATTCACCACCGGGCTTGAGTACACGGAAAATCTCCCGGAACACGCGTCCCTTGTCGGGTGAAAGATTCAGCACGCAATTCGAGACCACAAGGTCCACGCTGTTATCGGCAATGCCGGCGGCGGCAAGGTCCTCGATGTAACCCTGGCGAAACTCGACATTGGCATGCCCGTAACGCTTGGCATGCCAGTCACGATGCTTGCGCGCGACGGCCAGTTGTTCCTCGGTCATGTCCACGCCGATGACATGGCCAGCGGGGCCGACCAAACGTGACAGCAGGTAGCAGTCGCGGCCGCTGCCACAACCCAGGTCCAGTACAGTGGCGCCGTCGAGCGCCGGCGGCAATGGCGAACCACAGCCATAAAAGCGCTCCTGCACCTCCGGGTGGATATCCTTGAGCAGGCCGCGCAAATGCAGGGGCATGGGCTCGGCCGTGCAGCAGGAAGTCTGCAGGTCTGCGGTGGATTTCAGTACCTTGCCGTAATAGTCCTGTACGCTCTGGTGCGCGTTAAATGA
The DNA here is from genome assembly GCA_041620675.1 of Nevskiales bacterium. Lineage (GTDB taxonomy): Bacteria > Pseudomonadota > Gammaproteobacteria > Nevskiales > DATLYR01 > DATLYR01. Next base: position 4,135 of record JBFKCG010000034.1, on the reverse strand, counting down.
ATCGCTCATATTTCATGTCCCTGTGATTTAGTCGTCCACCCTGCTGTCTGCAGAAACAATACGCTGATTTCGGCTGCTTAGGGGGTCAGAGCACGAGTTTGTCGAGCTTGTTCTGCATCTGTACGCCGTGCACCAGCGTAATGCCCGCTTTCATGGCTGCTGCCACGTGAACCGCTTCCATCATCTGTTCGGGGTTGGCGCCGGTTTCGAGACAGGCCGTGGTATAAGCATCAATGCAGTAAGGGCATTTTTCGGAGTGTGCGATGACCAGCGCGATCAGGGACTTCTCACGGCGCGTCAGCGCGCCATCCGTGCCAGTGACGGTGTTGTAGTATTTGAAGAATTCGTCTGCCAGCGGCTTGGCATGCCTGCCGATGGCGCCAAACTTCTTGAGATCCTCGGGATCATAGTAATCACTCATGATGAATGCCTATACGCAGATGAAAAGTGAATGGATTCAGCCTAGCATCCCACCGGCCCCGAATCACGCCAGATGTCGGCGCTGCGCCACTTGCGAATAGGGGGAAGGCCAGTGGGCCCTCCTGTTGCTTCTCATGAGAAGCTTGCGAGGGATTATCGGATTATCCAGTAGTCGACACCGACACAGCGAACTAACAGTCACCCGTTACGACCGTGCGATGGCCGTGGCTGAAACAGATGGTCTACTTATGATGTGCCTATGATCGATCCTGAGCTCCTGACGCACTGGTTACAGGCTAGCGCCCGTGGCGATCGGCGCGCGTTCCAGTCACTGTATCGCGCCACATCCCCGCATCTTTTCTCGCTCTTGCTGCGTATGCTTAAGCGAAGGGAGCTTGCGGAAGAGGCCCTGCAGGACTGCTTTGTCCGCATCTGGCAGAAGGCAGATAGCTACGCCCCGGATCGCGGCACACCCCTGGCTTGGCTGATGACGATCGCCCGCTACCGTGCGCTAGACCTGATCCGGCGCAAGCGGCCCGAGGTCTCCTTGGAAAATGACGAGGGCGAGACTCTGGAGGTTGCCGACGATGTCAACGACAACGGCCCACAGGGGCCGCTGGAAGCGAGCATGACCAGCCAGTCCCTGGCCGAGCTGGATCGTTGTCTTGAGACCCTGCAGGACTTGCAGAGGCAGAGCGTGCTGTTGGCCTATTACGAAGGCTACACGCATGAGGAGCTGGCAGAGCAACTGGACAAGCCGCTGGGTACGGTCAAGAGCTGGGTTCGACGGGGGCTGCAGCGCCTGCGCGAGTGCCTGGAAGCATGAATTACAGCAACCCACAATTGCAGAATCTACTGGCCGCCGAGTATGTGCTCGGTTTGCTGACGCCACGTGCACGCCGACGTTTCGAAAGTCTGCGGGACGCCCAACCCGCATTGCGGCAGGAGCAGATCTACTGGGAAGCGCGGCTGGCCGCGCTGGGTCTCAGGCTGGCCCAGACAAGCCCGCCCGAAGCGGTTTGGATCCGCATCGAGCGATGCATCACTGGCGAAACGCCGGCGAAGTACGTCCGCGCATCGCTGCTTGACCGTATCGGCTTCTGGCAATTCGTGGCAATGACCGCGGCATTGGCCGCTATCACCATGGGGGTGCTCCTGCGGCAGGTGCCGGATGCCGGTGCGATGGACTACGTGGCGATAGTCCAGGCCAACCAAGGGGACGGTCTGTGGATGATCACGGCCGACATGACGCGCAGGCAACTGCGCTGCAAATTCATGGGGGGCAATTATCCAATCCTGGACAATCAGGATCTTGAGTTGTGGTTGCTGGTCAAGGGCGAGGCGGCACCGATTTCGCTGGGGGTGCTGCCGAAGCAGGGCGAGATGATGATGGAGCTTAAGCCCGCGCTGGTGGCCAAGTTTTCACGTGCTGCTGGCCTGGCGGTCAGTCTGGAGCCTGCGGGTGGATCAAGCACCGGCGCGCCAAGCGGGCCGGTGTTGTTTACCGCGCCGCCACCGGTCAAGACCTGAGACATTTAGGGCAGATATCCCAATTAATGCCATTGGGACTGAACTACCGCGTGGGGTGGCTGGACACGGGTGACCCAGGGACCAGCTGTCATCAATCAGTCTTGAAGGTCGGTGAAATCCAGGTCGTGACTTCCTCGTCATCATCAAAGTAGACCGTGCCCACGCCATATCGATTGCTGCGTGAGCTGCCATAGCCCCAGACTTCTACCTGCCCCGCGGCGGAACGCGTGATCGTATTCGGGTGTCCCAGCAAGACCCTCACCTCGTCACGCTCCATGCCGGTTTCCAGTCGGTCCCAGCGTGCCTTGAGCAGATACTTTTCAGTACCACCGGCCACGCCACCGGCCGGTGGTGGCTTCTGGCCACTCAGGTCAGGACACTGGCGCTCCAGCACGGCGATGCGTTCCCGCAAGCGCTGGATTTCGACACGTTGGGCATCATTTTCGGTGCTGGCAGCGGATTTTTCTGGCTGCTTGTCGGCCGCGCTTACGGAAACCGTCACTAGAAAGAAGCCCAGTGCCGCTGCCTTCATCACAGGATGTAGAAACATAACCAGTCCCTTGGGTTCATGTGGCTAGTATTCTGCCTCGTCTGCTGTTGGCTTGCAGCGCTGCCAACATGGGTTGACCGCAATGGATGGGGCCGACATGCTCATGTGCCGGGAGGCGATTCATGACTGACAAGAAAGCGAAGCCTGCGCAGCACTACCTGCTGAGCATCGACCAGGGGACGACCAGCAGTCGTGCCATGATCTTTGATCGAGCCGGCCAGGTGCTGGCGCGTGCACAGAAGGAGTTCCCGCAGATATTCCCGGCGGATGGCTGGGTTGAGCACGATGCCATGCAGATCTGGGCAGACGTGGTGGAAGTGTGCCGTGCCGCGCTCAAGGACGCCGGACTATCCGCCAGCCAGATCACCAGTTGCGGCATTACCAACCAGCGCGAAACCACGGTGCTGTGGGATCGCAAATCCGGCGAGCCCGTCTACAACGCCATCGTCTGGCAGGATCGGCGCACCGCCAGCCTTTGCGACAGCCTCAGGCGCGATGACACAGAAGCCTGGCTTGCAGCACGTACCGGCCTGCTGCTGGACCCCTACTTCTCGGCCACCAAGGTTCGCTGGCTGCTGGATGAAGTGCCGGGCGTTCGTGAGCGGGCCGAGAAGGGTGAGCTGGCCTTTGGCACGATTGATTGCTGGCTGTTATGGAAGCTGACAGGCGGCAAGTCACATGCCACCGATGCCAGCAATGCCGCGCGCACGCTTTTATTCAACATCCATACCCAGCAATGGGATGATGAATTGCTGAAGTTCTTCAATGTACCACGCTCCCTGCTGCCCGAGGTCAAGGACAATGCCGCGGATTTCGGCAGCATCAGCCCCGACTGGCTTGGTGCTGCCATCCCGGTGGGCGGCATGGCCGGCGACCAGCAGGCGGCCTTGGTGGGACAGGCCTGCTTTGCGCGCGGCATGATCAAGTGCACCTATGGCACGGGCTGCTTCATGGTCTTGAACACCGGAGACAGCGCGGTTGCCTCCAAAAATCGCCTGTTGACCACGGTCGGTTATCGCCTCAATGGCAAAACCACTTATGCACTTGAGGGCAGCATCTTCGTGGCTGGTGCAGCCGTGCAGTGGCTGCGGGATGCCCTGCACCTGATCAGCAAGGCCTCCGAGACCGAGAAGCTGGCCAAGGAAGTGCGCGACACCGGTGGCGTCTATTTGGTGCCAGCCTTCACTGGCCTGGGTGCGCCGTTCTGGGACCCCGCGGCGCGAGGGGCAATCCTGGGGCTGACGCGTGACACCGGCATCAACCACATCGTGCGGGCAGCGCTGGAATCCGTGTGCTACCAGACGCGAGACTTGCTGGAGGCGATGGCGCAGGATGCCATCGCACCCACCGAGTTACGAGTGGACGGCGGCATGGTGGCCAACGAGTGGGTGGTGCAGTTCCTGTCGGATTTGTTGCGCGTACCCATTGAGCGGCCGACCATCATTGAAACCACGGCATTGGGCGCGGCGTATCTAGCCGGCCTGCAGGCGGGTGTTTACCAGTCGCTGGATGAGATCGCGCAGCTCTGGCAGAGCGAGCACCGGTTCGAGCCGGAGCGACCGCAGGACCGCATGGATCGGCTTTACAAGGGCTGGTGCGCGGCGATTGCTCGCGTGCGCAGCGATGCGTCAAGAG
>JBFKCG010000033.1:0-17890 GCA_041620675.1 Nevskiales bacterium | reverse complement strand
GGCCTGTCACGATTGCCGGAAATCTGGCGGAACGGGAATGAACGCGAATGCCTGTCAGGCATCCTGAATGTCAGTGTGGGCGCTGTGGATGGCGAGGCACTGCTTGCCGATCTTGATGGGCTCGCGATTTCCAGCGGCTCGGCCTGCACATCGGCAAGCGCAGAGCCTTCTTATGTACTGCGCGCTCTTGGGCGGAGTGATGAGCTGGCCCAGGCCAGCCTGCGGTTTAGCCTGGGTCGCTGGACCACCGAGGCTGAGATCGATGCCGCCATTGGTCAGGTCAACCACACCGTGCAGAGACTCAGGGCCTTGTCGCCATTGTGGCCACAAGAAGCCGATGTGGCCGCGCGCAGGGCTTGAAGTGATGGACTATAGCCCGCAGATTTGGCAGCGTTTCCGCGAACCCCGATTCAATGGGGTGCTGCAGGGAACTGGCGTACTCAGTGCCGCGGCACGAACCCCGGCTTCCAAGGCAGTGCTCAGCCTGCACCTCAGGCTGGAACAGGGCCGGATAGCGCAGGCTCGCTTCCAGGCCTATGGCTGCCCATCGGCCATCGCCACGGGCGACTGGTTATGTGAGTGGCTGGAAGGGCGCAGCCCAGAAGAGGCGATGGCACTGAAGGGCCCAATGATCGTGGAGGCGCTGGGTTTGACCCCAACGCGACGGCATTGTGCGGTGCTGGCACAAGATGTGGTCTGCGCTGTGCTCGGTCACAACAGCACCGAAGCCCAAGGCCTGAACGACCCGGCTGCTAGAATGTCTGATGTAGGAGAGGTGAAGAAATAATGGCTATTCAACTGACGCAGGCGGCAGCGCAACGGATTCAGGACCAGTTGAGCAAGCGGGGCCGGGGCTTGGGCCTGCGTGTGGGCGTCAAGGCATCTGGCTGTAGCGGATACTCCTATGTCATTGATTATGCAGATGAAATAAAGCCGGAGGATCAGGTGTTCGAGGCCCATGGCGCGCGCCTGGTGGTGGATGCCAAAAGCCTGCCTATCCTGGAAGGGACCACGCTGGATTTTCAGCGTGAGGGACTCAACCAGATGTTTCGCTTCCTCAATCCCAATGCGAAAGATGCCTGCGGCTGTGGCGAGAGCTTCAGCATCTAATAAAGGCGCGGATTCTCATTGCTGATAAGGCCCGTGAAAGGTTAAAATTACGAGCTTTGGCAGGTGCGGGTAGCGCCTGTTTTTCCTCACTTTTTTCCTGTCACTGGAGTTGCAATGGCCGTAGAACGCACCCTTTCCATCATCAAGCCGGATGCCGTGGCCAAAAACGTCATCGGCCAGATCATCGCCCGTTTCGAAAAGGCTGGCTTGAATATCCTTGCCCTGCGCATGGCGCAGCTGTCTCGCGCCGAAGCGGAGGGCTTCTACGCGGTTCATCGCGAACGTCCCTTCTTCAAGTCCCTGGTGGACTTCATGATTTCGGGCCCGGTCGTGATCCAGGTTCTGGAAGGTGAAGGCGCGATCGCGAAGAATCGCGAGTTGATGGGTGCGACTGACCCCAAGAAGGCGGATGCCGGCACCATACGCGCCGATTTCGCGGAGTCCATTGATGCCAACGCCGTGCATGGTTCGGACGCGCCAGAGACGGCAGCGGTCGAGATTGCATACTTCTTCCGCGAAACGGAGCTGTGTCCGCGCCCGCGCTGACACCTATTGAGTCATGACCGACGGGGCTAATGCCGCCAAGATCAACCTGCTCGGGCTGGACCGCGCTGCACTGCGCGCCCTGTTCGAGCAGGCTGGCGAAAAGCCCTTTCGTGCGGACCAGGTGATGCAGTGGATCTACCAGCGCGGCGTCACCGAATTTGATGAAATGAGCAACCTGGCCAAGTCGCTAAGGGCTTGGTTGCATGCGCACGCGGAAGTCAGCCTGCCCGAGTTGGTTGCGGAGCAGACGTCCCAGGACGGTACCCGCAAATGGGTACTGAGGCTGGCGGGCGGAAACGCGGTGGAAACCGTGTTCATCCCTCAGGATGGACGGGGCACCTTGTGCATCTCTTCTCAGGTGGGTTGCGCGCTGGACTGCAGTTTCTGCTCAACCGGCAAGCAGGGCCTGAACCGCAACATGACTGCAGCCGAAATCGTGAGTCAGGTCTGGTTTGCCAAACGCACGCTCGGCTGGGGTGGACCCACAGAGCGGGTGATTTCCAATGTCGTCTTCATGGGCATGGGCGAGCCATTGGCCAATTTTGATGCCGTTGTCTCGGCCATCAAAGTGCTGCTGGATGATTTTGGCTTCGGCCTGTCCAAGCGACGAGTCACGGTCAGCACCTCGGGACTGGTCCCCTTCATGGATCGCTTGCGTGAACAGTGTGATGTCGCGCTTGCCGTGTCACTACATGCGCCCAACGACATACTGCGCAATGAGCTGGTGCCAATCAACCGCAAGTATCCGATCTCGGAATTGCTTGGAGCCTGCCGGCGATACACCGATGGCAAGGACCGGCGGCTGCGCATTCTCTACGAATACGTCATGCTTGACGGCGTGAACGATCAGGAATCCCATGCCCATGAACTGGTGCGCCTGCTGCGCGACATGCCCGCGAAGGTCAACCTGATCCCGTTCAATGCATTTCCGGATACCCATTACCGGCGCTCAAGCAAGGAAGCCATCGACCGTTTCCAGAAGATCCTCTACAGCAGCGGCATCATGACAACCACGCGCCGCACGCGCGGTGATGACATCGACGCGGCCTGTGGCCAGCTCGTAGGGCAGGTGATGAACCGCCAGAAGCGCAGCCTGCGCGAGGTTCCGCTGAAACCGATGCAGCCAAGAAGTACGCTGGCATGAGGCCGCCATTATCAATTTGCCTGATACCACTGCTGTGGCTGGCAGGCTGTGGCCTTGGCGCAAGCAAGAGCGGCAATGACATGGAAGCGTCTCGTGTCAATTCACAATTGGGCATTGAGTATCTGCGCAAGGGAGACATTGAGCTGGCCCGCGGCAAGCTGGAAAAAGCCGTCGAACTCAATCCAAGGAATGCCGAGGCACTCGGTGCACTTGGCCTGCTCTATGCCAACACCGGTGAGATCAGCAAGTCCGAGAAACATTACGAGAAGTCGCTGGACCTGAATCCGGATGAGCCCAGCGTGCTCAATAATTACGGGGCACTGCTGTGTGCCCAGGGCAAATACACCAAGGCCGACCAGCAATTCCGGCGCGCCACCCAGAATCCGAGGTACCAGACGCCTGAGGTTTCGCTCACGAATGCCGGTGTCTGTGCGCGCAAGCTGCCGGATGATGCCGCCGCCGAAAAATACTTTCGCGAGGCATTGGACCGCAATCCCAATTTTGCCGATGCGCTTGGGCAAATGGCACTGCTCTATGCAGACCAGGCCAGATACCTCAACGCGCGCGCCTTCTTGCAGCGTTACCAGACCCTCAAGGCCCCGATGACGCGTGAGATGTTGATGTTGGGCATTCGTATCGAGCTGGCATTGGGTGATCGGAATGCAGCGCAGCGTTATGCGCAAAGCCTGCAAACGGATTATCCTGACCATAATTATGAAGGCGGGACGCAAGAACAGCGCCGTCACATGAACGACATCCAATCCAATTGATCCACCGCACTTCACACCCTAGCCAATGACGGAACCCATGAGCCAAGATCAAGAATACCCAGTGGCCGGCAGCCAGCCTGATCAGCAAGAAAACGTCACACCCGAGCCACCCAAGAACACGGTCAGTCCGGGAGAGTTGCTGCATCGGGCACGAGAGTCCCTCAACCTGACGATCAGTGACCTGGCCGGGCAGACGCGCCTGTCACGGAACGTGCTGGAGGCGCTGGAGAGAAATGACTTCGCCAATCTGGCGATGCCGGTGTACGTTCGCGGCTACTTCCGCAAGTGCGCGCATGTCCTGAACCTGCCCGAAGAAAAGCTGCTGCAGGCCTATGCAGACTGGACCGGGACGCCGCTCAAGGCACAACCACTGCCGGTGACGGTCAATGAGCCGCCTCGTGAATATGCCAGCCCCTCGCGCACGCCCTCCTGGCGTTATGTGCTGGTAATCGCATTCATGATTGGTGTCGTGCTCTGGTGGTTTGGTTCAGGCGGCCAGAACAACGAGAGCGTGGTGCCTGACACCGAAGCCCCAGTCACGACCCTCGAGATCGAACCGCCAGTGCTAGAGGCCCAACCACTACCGTTGGGACCAAGCGAAGAAGTGATCGCAGTTCCTTCCGAAGTCGTACCGGCAACGAATGCGCCTGTGACAGCCGATTCTGGCGCGACAACCACTGACACCTCGGGCAACCCTGCAAGTGTCACCACTGAACCTGCCGAGCCGGCAGTGGCCACCCCACCGTCGGGGCCGAATACACTCGCGCTGGTGATCAGCCGGAATTCCTGGGTCGAGGTTTATGACAGTGACAGCAAGCGCCTAGTTTATGGACTGCTGACACCGGGCACAGAACAGCGCGTAGCGGGCAAGCCGCCGTACCAGGTCGTGCTCGGTCACCCGCAAGGCGTCCAGTTGTCGATTGGTGGCACCGTTATTGATCTTGCACCTCATACCTCGAGCAGTGGCACGGCCCGCCTTGAGGTGAACGCGCGCTAGACGATTTTAGTTCCATGCAAAGCCAACACATCATCCAGCGTCGACGCTCGCGGCAGATTCGCGTGGGCAGGGTACCGATTGGCGGTGATGCACCCATCGCGGTGCAGACCATGACCAATACGGATACCGAGGACGTCAACGCGACAGTTGCCCAGATCCGGGCCTGCGCCAAGGCAGGCGCTGACCTTGTGCGGGTGTCCGTGCCCACGCTGAAGGCGGCGGAGGCTTTCCGCGAGATCAAGAAGCAGGTGGGCTATTTTCCCTTGGTCGCCGACATCCACTTCAATTACAAGTGTGCCATCGCTTCCGCCGAGGCCGGCGCGGATTGCCTGCGGATCAATCCCGGCAATATTGGCGGCGAGAAAAAGGTACGCGAGGTGATTGATTGCGCGCGACACCATGGCGTGCCGATTCGCATTGGCGTGAATGCAGGTTCACTTGAGGCAGACCTGCAGGCCAAGTACGGCGAGCCCAATGCCGATGCCATGGTCGAAAGCGCACTGCGCCATATTGATATTCTGGACCGCCACCAGTTCTATGATTTCAAGGTGTCGCTCAAGGCATCGGAAGTGTTCATGACCGTGGAGGCATACCGCAAGCTGGCCACGCAGATTGAGCAACCCTTGCACCTCGGTATCACCGAGGCGGGCGGTGCGCGCGCGGGCGCGGTGAAGTCATCCATCGGCCTGGGCATGCTGCTGGCTGATGGCATCGGCGATACCATTCGCATCTCGCTTGCCGCTGACCCGGTTGAGGAGGTCAAGGTGGGCTGGGACATCCTCAAGTCCCTTAACCTGCGCCACCGAGGAGTCCACCTGATTGCATGCCCCAGCTGCTCTCGCCAGAACTTTGATGTCATCAAGACCGTCAACGAGCTCGAAGCAAGGCTTGAGGACATTGATGAGCCGATTGATCTTGCGGTCATCGGATGCGTGGTCAACGGGCCGGGCGAGGCCCGTGAGGCAGCCATTGGCGTCGCGGGCGGGCGACCGAATTCAATCTTTATTGATGGCAGCATCCAGCAGAAGGCCAAGAACGAAGAACTGGTGGATCGCCTTGAGAAGCTGGTGCGGGACAAGATTGCCCAACGCAAAGCCGCTGTGACATCCGAAGAGTAGTGTGATGAGCCAGCGTATCCAGGCCCTGCGGGGCATGAACGACATATTGCCGGAGGAAACCGGTTGGTGGCGCCGATTCCATGACCATGTGCAGGCGGTCATGGACCTGTACGGCTATCGCGAGATCATCCTTCCAGTGATGGAGGCCACCGAGCTGTTCAAGCGTTCGGTGGGCGAGGCTACGGACATCGTCGAGAAGGAAATGTTTACCTTTCTCGATCGCGAGAAAACCTCGATGAGCCTGCGACCCGAGGGAACGGCCGTTTGCGTTCGCGCCGGCATTGAGCATGGCATCCTGCACAACCAGCAGCAGCGCCTGTGGTATCGAGGGCCGATGTTTCGTCATGAACGCCCGCAGGCCGGGCGCTATCGCCAGTTTCACCAGATTGGCGTTGAAGCCTTCGGCATGGCCGGACCGGAGCTTGATGTCGAAGTCATCGCGATGTCGGCTCGTATCCTGCGTAGTCTTGGACTGCTGGATCCTGCAGCGGACAGCGGACTACGGTTGGAGCTCAATTCATTGGGAACGCCAGATACACGCGCCGAATACCGCGCCGCGCTGGTCGCTTTCCTGCAAAAGCACGAAGCGCAGCTGGATGATGACTCGCGTCGGCGGTTATCGACCAATCCCTTGCGCGTGCTGGACAGCAAGAATCCGCAGACACAAGAGCTGCTCGCCGGTGCACCGGTGATGGCCGACTATCTGGACGCGGAATCCCGTGCGCACTTTGACCAGGTGCAAGCCGCGCTGAAGGAAACCGGGATACCCTTCATCCTGAATCCCAAGCTGGTACGGGGCCTCGACTACTACACGCGCACTGTCTTTGAGTGGACCACCACCCGTCTGGGCGCGCAAGGCACGGTATGTGCAGGTGGCCGTTATGATGGCCTCGTGGGACAGCTGGGTGGTGCCGATACGCCTGCCACCGGCTTTGCCATGGGGGTGGAACGTATCGTGCAGTTATGCCGGGCAGTAGCTATTCCCGCGGGCATCGAGGAAAATCAGCCGCCGCATGCCTATTTATGCTGGATGGGAGAGGCGGCATACTTGCCGGCCATGCGTCTGGCGGAAGAATTGCGCAGTACATCGAGGATTCGGCTGCTTTGCAATGCCGGCGGCGGCGGTTTCAAGGCCCAGTTGAAACGGGCCGACAAGAGCGGCGCCGATTTTGCACTGATCCTGGGCGAAGAAGAGCTGAACGCCAGTCAGTGCCAGGTCAAGCCACTGCGCGGCGATGGACCCCAACAGGCGATTGCACTGGACAAGATCAAGGATTATTTGCTGGAAAAACTCGGATCATGACACGGTCATCCCCGAGGCGGAGCGAGAGCATTGGAAACCTATAACTCTGACGAACAACTGCAGTTGCTGAGACAGTGGCTGCGTGACAACGGCCCGGCCCTGCTGGCAGGCCTGCTGCTGGGTGCAATCCTGATTGGTGGCTGGAGCGGCTGGCAGTCCTATACGAAGCACAAGGCGGAAAAAGCCTCGGTTGAGTTTGAGCAGCTGAAACAGTCGCTGCAAACGGGAGACAGCAAGGCAGCAGAAGCCGCCGCCGCAGACTTGGCCGAACGTTATTCGAGCACGCCCTATGCGACGCTGGGGGCATTGATGCTGGCCGCAGACCAGGTCAGGCGCAAGCAATTCGAACCGGCGCTCAAGCAGTACCAATGGGCAATCGATAATGCGCCGGACCGAAAGATCGGCAATATCGCCCGCCTGCGTCGTGCTCGCTTATTGTGGAGCATGGGGCGCTCGGACGAGGCATTGAAGGAACTCCAGGCCCGTCGCCTTGGCAGTTTCGAGCCGCTATTCAGCGAATTGCGCGGTGACATTCTTGTCGGCCAGGGACAAAAAGAAGAAGCCCGCAAGTCCTATACAGAAGCTTTGGCCGCCGCTTCATCGCCCGAGCAGCGGGCGAGCATTGAACTGAAGCTCAATGACCTGAACACACAGGCGCCGGCAGCCACGTCGGATGCCACCTCTGCACCGGCCGCAAAATGATCATGAAACAAGCCACACCCCTCCTGCTTGCCTGCCTGTTGGCGGGCTGCAGCATTTTTGGCGGGGACACGAAGGAAGCGCTTGAAAAACCCACAGCACTTGCAGCCCTTCCGGCGGATGCCGTCAAGGCACGCGTGTTGTGGCGAGTGGGTGCTGGAGAGATTTCGAAGAAAGATTATTACGGGCTGCAGCTGGCTGTTGACCAGAGCTATCTGTACGCCGCAGATACCACGGGGCGCGTCACTGCGTTCGATCTTGGTTCGGGCAAAGCCGTCTGGCGCGCGCAGACGCAGCCTCGCCTGGCCGCAGGGGTTGGCCTCAGTGAGAGTGCAGCCCTTGTCGGTACCCTCAATGGTGAAGTCATAGCGGTCAGTCGCGAGAATGGATCCGTGCTCTGGCGCACCGGGGTTTCAAGTGAAGTGTTGACGCCCCCGGTCGGAGATGCCCAGACCGTGGTGGTGCGGACCGGTGACGGCCGTCTGTATGGCCTGTCAGCCAGTGATGGCCAGCGTAGCTGGGCCTTCGACCGTGCGGTGCCAACCTTGAGCCTGCGTGGTATATCGCAGCCAATCGTGGCCGATGATCGTGTTTATGCCGGCCTCGACAGTGGCAGGCTGGTTGCACTCGACCTTGGCAGCGGTGAGCTGTTATGGGAAGAGGTCGTCAGTGCACCGACGGGGCGCTCGGAGATTGATCGCCTGGTTGACCTCGATGCCGACCCGGTGCTGGTGGGCGACACCCTGTACGCAGTCAGCTATGGCGGCCAGGTGGTGGCACTGGATACCAACAGCGGCAACTTGCGTTGGCGACAAGAGCTCAAGAGTCACAGCGGCCTAGCCGTCGATGACGAGCGCGTCTATGCGACAGACCGTAATGGACGGGTCGTGGCACTTGACCGCAGTAGCGGCGCGGTGCTCTGGCAGCAGGACGGGCTCAAATATCGGCAGCTGACGCGGCCGGTTGTCCATGGTGGTTTCGTCGCCGTGGGTGACTTCGAAGGTTATGTCCATTGGTTGTCACTCGAGGACGGGGCAATCCGCGGTCGAATTAGCGCAGGACGCTCCGCGCTAGTTGCCTCGCCGCAGTCGGATGGCAATCGTCTGTATATTCTGGGTCGCGCCGGCGATATCACCGCGATCGAGCTGGCCGGCTCTGGCTGAATCCGGCGGCGCCTCCTGATGGCGCTGACGAACAGAACTTCAAATGTCTTCTGGATTACCCGTCATCGCCCTGGTTGGCCGACCTAACGTCGGCAAGTCCACGCTGTTCAATGCACTGACACGCACGCGTGATGCGCTGGTGGCTGACCAGCCAGGACTGACGCGCGACCGGCTCTATGGCTATGGCAAAGTCGGCGACAGGTCATTCCTGGTTGTCGATACTGGCGGGATGAGCGATGAGAAAGGCGGCATGGCCGCAATGATCGCTCGTCAGGCCGACGTGGCCATCGCCGAGGCTGATGTCATCCTGCTGGTGCTGGATACCCGTGAAGGCTTGACCGGGAAGGATCGCAACATCGCTGAGCGCCTGCGACGTTCAGGCAAGAAAGTGCTGGTGGTCGCCAACAAGAGCGAAGGCCTTGACCCGGCCATCGCGACAGCCGATTTCTTCACCCTTGGTTTGGGCGCCCCCTATGCAGTGTCAGGCGCACATAACGCCGGCATTGCGCAGCTCGTCGAGGCCGCGCTGGCTATCGCCCCGACCAAGGAAGCGATCCCGGCGGATGTCCCCGAGGGTGTCAGGATTGCCATCGTCGGTCGTCCCAATGTAGGCAAGTCGACGCTGGTCAATCGGCTGCTGGGTGAAGAGCGCGTTCTCGCATTCGATGCACCGGGGACCACGCGCGACAGCATTGCTGTGCCATTCGTGCGAGATGGAAAACCCTATGTACTGATTGATACGGCAGGCATTCGTCGCCGCGCGCGCATCAGCGACCCTGTTGAGAAGATCAGTGTGATCAAGGCGCTCCAGGCGATCGAGGATGCCAACGTCGTGATCGCGGTGCTGGATGCCAAGGGTGACATCGGCGTACATGACGCACACCTGTTGGGGCTGATTGCCGAACGGGGTCGTGCCATGGTTATCGCCGTCAACAAGTGGGATGGCCTTGAGCGCAGTGAGCGAAATGCGGTGCAGCGCGAAATCACGCGCAAGCTGCCTTTCCTTGATTATGCGCCGCTGCACTGTATCTCGGCCTTGCATGGCTCAGGCTTGGGCGAATTGTTTGAGTCGGTGGATGTCGCGCAGGCATCCGCCGAGGTTGAAATGCCGACGCCGGAGCTGACGCGGGTGCTAGAGCAGGCCGTGGAGAAACATCCGCCACCGGCCGTCACTGGGCGACGTATCAAGTTGCGCTATGCACACCAGGGCGGGCGCAATCCACCGAAGGTGATCATTCACGGCAACCAGACTGACAAACTGCCGGTTTCCTATCATCGCTATCTCGTGCATCGCATCCGTGACGCCTTCAAGCTGTCTGGCGCACCGCTGAAGCTGGAATTCCGTACGGGCGAGAATCCATACACGAAGACCAGCCGGGGCAGTGCGACAGCACGCACCACAAAGAAGCGCAATACCAAGAAAAATCCGGGAAAGCGCACTCGGTAAGCCCGAGCATCCCGTGCTGTCACTGGTCCTTCCATGACTGACTGGTGACGATGATCAAACCGGACTAGGATGACCTCATTGGTCAATGAGGTTGGTCATGCACCGTATTTTCGTCTACGGCAGCTTGCGTCGCGGCGAAAGCCATGCACATCTGCTGAAGGATGCCAAATACCTGGGCCCGCATGTCACGGAGCCCCGCTATACCTTGTGTGACCTTGGCGAATACCCGGCGGCGGTATCCTGGGGTGTGACTGCGATTCATGGCGAGGTGTATGACGTTGATGACGCGACCCTGCGTGTACTCGATGAATACGAGGAATTCCCCGCGGTTTACAACCGGCGGCTGATATCGACGCCTTATGGAGGTGCCTGGATCTACCTGGTCATGGCACCGCCGGCAGTAACCTGCATCATCGTGCATGGCGACTGGTGTCGTCGCGACCAGATCGACCTTGGTGAATAGAAAGGAGACAAGCGCACATGGATAAGGCATCAATTCTTCTCGGCGGCGCGCAGGCCCCGCCTTCCTTGCTACTGAAGTATGCCAATCGGCATGGACTGGTCGCGGGGGCAACCGGCACCGGCAAGACTGTCACGCTGCAGATACTGATGGAGGGGTTTTCCGCACGCGGCGTGCCTGTATTCGCTGCTGATATCAAGGGTGATCTCGCCGGCATCAGCCAGCCTGGCGAGGCCAAGCCCAAGCTGATCGAACGCGCGCAAAAGGTGGGAATGACCCAATATGCGTTTCGCGCCAGCCCGACGGTATTCTGGGATATGTTCGGCGAACAGGGTCATCCGGTCCGCACGACCATATCCGAGATGGGGCCCCTGTTGTTGTCGCGCCTGCTTGAGCTGAACGATACGCAAGAAGGCGTGCTGAACATCGTGTTCCGCGTCGCTGACGAGCAGGGATTGCTACTGCTTGACCTGAAGGATCTGCGCTCGATGTTGAACTACATCGCGGAAAACGCCTCCGAGCTGACGACCGCCTATGGCAATGTCAGCAAGGCCTCGGTCGGTGCCATCCAGCGCCAGTTGCTGGTGCTTGAGAACCAGGGGGCTGACCAGTTTTTCGGCGAGCCCGCGCTGGATCTGCATGATTTCATACGGTGTGATGCCGCCGGGCAGGGTTTCGTCAATATCCTCGCCGCCGACAAGCTGATGCAGCACCCGAGGCTCTACGCCTGTTTCCTGCTCTGGCTCCTGTCCGAGTTGTTCGAGAACCTTCCGGAAGTGGGTGACCCGGAAAAGCCAAAACTCGTGTTCTTTTTCGATGAGGCCCATCTGCTGTTCACCGATGCCCCCAAGGCCTTGCTCGATAAAGTGGCGCAAGTCGTTCGTCTGGTGCGCTCCAAGGGAATCGGGGTCTTCTTTATCTCGCAGAACCCACTGGATATCCCGGACACGGTGTTGAGCCAGTTGGGCAACCGCGTGCAGCACGCACTACGTGCCTTCACGCCCCGTGACCAGAAGGCGGTGCGGGCGGCTGCCGAAACCTTTCGGCCCAATCCAGAACTGGATGTGGCCCAGGTCATCAGCGAATTGGCCGTGGGAGAGGCGCTGGTCTCCGTACTGGAGGACAAGGGTACGCCCAGTATTGTCCAGCGTACCCTGATGTGCCCACCCTCAGGACGACTGGGCCCGGTAACGCCGCAGGAGCGTGCAGGCACAGTGGCGGTCAGTCCGGTCAAGGGTATTTACGACATGGCGGTGGACCGGGTGTCCGCGCATGAACAACTCACAAAGCGCATGCAGCAGGCTGCCGCTGATTCCGAGGAGGCTGCTGCGAAAGCGAAGGCTGACGAGGAGGCTGTTTCGGAGCCAGAGCGGGATTCGGACTGGTGGCAGAAACAATCGCGAGAGCCTTCCGGCAACGCCCGCAAGCGAGGATCGACAACACGCAGGAGCAACCGCCAGAGCATCGGCGAGGCAATGGCCAAGAGCGTTGTCCGTAGCGTGGGCAGCTCGATTGGCCGTGAAGTCGGGCGCAAGATACTGCGTGGTGTGCTTGGCTCAATCCTGAAATAGGGGGAGTCGCCCGTTATTGCTTGAAAGGCATCTCGGTCAGCAATAACTCCGGATCCACCAGATTGCCGTTGAGGATGACGCCCCAGTGCAGGTGCGGGCCGGTGACACGACCGGTCATGCCGACCTTGCCAATCACGTCGCCGGTCTTGAGTGTCGCGCCTTTCTGGATGTCTATGCGATCCAGGTGGCAATACATGGTGACCAGGCCTTGGCCGTGGTCGATGAATACGGTATTGCCATTGAAGAAGAAGTCGCCGGCCTCGATGACAGTACCATCCGCGGGAGCCTTGATTGGCGTACCCGTGGCCGCTGCGATATCCATGCCACTGTGCGGATTGCGGGCTTCACCGTTGAAAAAACGGCGCAAGCCGAAGGCCGAGCTGCGCTCGCCATACACCGGCGGCACCATGCGCAGGCTCGTCGGTACCGTATCGCTGTAATGACGCTTGGCCGCACCGATTCGCTGACTGTCGCGTGAGATACGCGCAAGGTCATCCGGGTTCGGGTTCACATGGCGCGGGTTCTTGACCGTGATGCGCTGCTCTGGGTAGTGCTTGTCCTTCACTTTGAACGCCAGCTTGTCCTTATTGCCGTCTACCTGGACCTGCAGCATGGCCGTACCGGGTTTCTGGTCCAGTGGCAGTCCCACGATGGCCAGCCAACGCTCACCATCCGACACGGTGATGACCGGACGATCCCCGAACCAGGCCTTGGGTGCTTCCTTCGCTTGCTGGACGATCTCGATCACTGCAATGCCACCCGGCACCGGGTTATGCACCGGTAGATCGATCGAATGAGCAACTAGCGGAAGGAAGGCAAGCAGGCACGCAGTCAATAGTTTCACGATTTCTCCGGATAGATGTCAGTCACCGCACAATCCAGCTGGCCTTTGTGCAGGCGCAATGCCAGCCTATCACCCGTACGCACCGCGCTGGTATCCGTCAGCACCTTGCCGCTGGTAACCAGGCTGGCGATGGCATAGCCACGCTCCAGTGTCTTCAATGGGCTCAGTCGATCCAGCCCGCCACTGAGCAGGGCCAGCCCATGCGACTTCTTTTCCCTGAGCCGGGCTGAAGCCAGCAACAGTCGATTCAGCAATTGCTGCTGCATTTGCTGCAGGCCTGCCAGCCTGATGGCAGGACTGGCGCCAGCAAGCTGTGCCTTCAATAGCTGCAAGCGCGACGCCTGGCGATGCAGCGTCGATTGCGCGGATCTGCTGAGTCGCAGGTCGAACTCATCCAGTCGCTGCATCAGCTGCTCAAGGCGACGACCAGGGTGCAGTTGGTTCAAGCGCTTGGCAAGATGCTGCTGCTGTTGGCCAAGTTGTTGCAGGCGACGGTTCTGCAAGGCGGCGAGTTGTGCGGGCAGGCGGGACAGTCGCATCCGCCATTCACCGGAGTCAGGGCTGACCAATTCTGCGGCGGCGGAGGGCGTTGGCGCGCGCAGGTCGGCGACAAAATCGGCAATGGTGAAATCAATCTCGTGGCCAACACCACTGACCACAGGCAAGGGACAGGCATGGATGGCGCGTGCGACGATTTCCTCGTTGAAGGCCCACAAATCTTCCAGTGAGCCGCCGCCACGGGCGAGGATCAGCAGGTCGCATTCCTGCCGCTCGGCGGCAACGGCCAGGGCGCGCATAATGGCCGGGGCCGCCTCCGCTCCCTGGACCGGTACTGGATAGATCACGACTTCGCCCAGCGGATAGCGTCGGCGCAGGACATTGAGGATGTCGCGCAATGCTGCGCCAGTGGGTGAGGTGATGATGCCAATGCTGCGTGGCACGGCTGGGAGCGGCTGCTTGAGCGCCTCGTCAAACAGGCCTTCTGCCTGCAGTTTCTGTTTGAGTTGCTCGAAGGCCCGTCGCAGTGCCCCTTCGCCAGAAGGCTCCATGTGCTCCAGGATCAGCTGGAACTCGCCCCGTGGCGCGTAAAACCCAATCCGCGCCCGTGCCAGTACCTGCATGCCATTCTTGGGCAGGAAGCCCGCCGCCTGGTTGCGATTGCGGAACATGGCACAGCGGACCTGGGCCTGGCTGTCCTTCAGGCTCAGGTACCAGTGCCCGGAAGCCGGGCTGGAAAAATTGGAGATCTCGCCCTCGACCCACAGGGGTGGGAAGCTGTGCTCCAGCAGGTCCTTGACCTGGTCATTGAGCTGGGAAACCGAGTAAATGACCCGTTCCGCCGGGCTTTTGTCTGTCATGGCTCAATTGGGCCCTATGGATGAAGCCGAATGGCTAAGTCCGATATAATGAGGAAATTTATCTTAACAGGCAGAGGGTGGTCGAAAGATGTTGCGCGTAACCGAACAGGCCCTGACTTTCGACGATGTCCTGCTGGTCCCGGCCTATTCGGATGTGCTGCCGCGCCAGGTCAGCCTATCCACACGCCTGACCCGTCATATCCAGCTGAATATCCCCCTGCTGTCCGCTGCCATGGACACCGTGACCGAGGCACGCCTGGCCATTGCCTTGGCCCAGGAAGGCGGCATGGGCATCGTGCACAAGAACATGTCTGCCGAAAAGCAGGCGCAACACGTTCGCATCGTCAAGAAGTACGAGTCGGGCGTAATCTCAGATCCCATCACCGTGACGCCGGATACCACCATCCGTGCGGTGCTGGAGCTGACCCGTGCCAATCACATCTCCGGCGTGCCGGTGGTGGAGGGCAAGCAGCTCGTGGGTATCGTCACCAGCCGCGACCTGCGCTTTGAAACCCATTTTGACCACCCGGTCTCCAGCGTAATGACGCCCAAGGAACGGCTGGTCACGGTCAAGGAAGGCGCGAGCCGCGACGAGGTCAAGAGCCTGTTGCACAAGCATCGCATCGAAAAAGTGCTGGTGGTCAACAACAAGTTCCAGCTCAAGGGCATGATCACGGTCAAGGACATCCAGAAGTCCACGGATTTCCCCATCGCCTGCAAGGACGACAAGGGGCGTCTACGCGTCGGCGCGGCGGTTGGCACCGGCGCTGATACCGAGGAGCGCGTCACCGCGCTGGTCGAGGCCGGTGTCGATGTGATCGTGGTGGATACCGCGCACGGCCATTCCAAGGGCGTGCTCGATCGCATCAGCTGGGTCAAGAAGAAGTTTCCTGATGTGCAGTTGATTGGCGGCAATGTCGGCACCGCGGATGGCGCGCTCGCCCTGGCGCAAGCCGGCGCTGATGCGGTCAAGATCGGCATTGGTCCCGGCTCGATCTGCACCACGCGCATCGTGGCGGGTATCGGCGTGCCACAAATCTCGGCGGTGGCCAACGCGGCCCATGCCCTCGCGAAGAAAAAGATTCCCGTGATTGCCGATGGCGGCATCCGCTATTCGGGGGACATCGCCAAGGCAATCGCGGCCGGTGCCAGCGCCGTCATGATCGGCTCACTGTTTGCAGGCACCGAGGAAGCGCCGGGTGATGTCGAGCTCTACCAGGGGCGCTCCTACAAATCCTACCGCGGGATGGGTTCGCTGGGCGCAATGCATGATGGCTCCAAGGATCGCTACTTCCAGGACGCAACCCAGGAAATCGAGAAACTCGTTCCGGAAGGCATCGAAGGCCGCGTTCCCTACAAGGGCCCGCTGGGCACCATCGTGCACCAGATGATCGGTGGCTTGCGTGCCTGCATGGGCTATACCGGTTGCCCGACCATTGACGACATGCGCAAAAAGCCAAATTTCGTGAAGATCACCTCGGCTGGTGTGCGCGAGAGCCACGTCCATGACGTGAGCATCGTCAAGGAAGCTCCGAATTACCGTGTCGACTACGACTAGACAAAAAGCCAAGAAGCGCAGAGCCCCCGCGAAGAAACGGGGGCTTTCTGTTTCGGGCAAGGCTCAACCAATGGCTGAAAGAATGACCGACATCCACGCTGACAAGATCCTCATCCTCGATTTTGGCGCGCAATACACCCAGCTCATCGCAAGGCGGGTACGTGAGGCCAAGGTGTATTGCGAGATTTACGCCTGGGACGTGGATGAGGAACACATCCGTGCCTTCAACCCCAAGGGCATCATCCTCTCGGGCGGGCCGGAGTCCGTCACATTTGGAGAGACAGCCCCGCGTGCCCCCCAGCTGGTATTTGAACTGGGCGTGCCGGTGCTCGGCATCTGCTACGGCATGCAAACCATGGCCGCCCAGCTCGGCGGTACCGTGGAGCCTTCCTCGCATCGAGAGTTTGGTTATGCGCAGGTGAGGGCGCGGGGTCACTCCAAACTGTTCAAGGACATCCAGGACTCAACCAACAAGGAAGGCCATGGCCTGCTGGATGTCTGGATGAGCCATGGTGATCGCGTGACGGAATTGCCGCCGGGATTCAAGGTCATCGGCAGTTCGGATGGCGCACCGCTATGCGCGATGGCGGATGAGAAGCGCAACTATTACGGGGTGCAGTTCCACCCGGAAGTCACGCATACCCGGCAGGGCCAGCGCATCCTCGAACGCTTCGTGCACGAGATCTGCAGCTGCGGCCAGGCCTGGAACGCCGGCAATATCATCGAAGACATGATCCAGCGTGTGCGCGCGCAGGTTGGCACGGACAAGGTATTGCTCGGCTTGTCCGGCGGCGTGGATTCCGCCGTGACCGGCGCACTGTTGCACAAGGCGATCGGCGAGCAGCTGACCTGCGTATTCGTGGACACCGGACTGATCCGCCTGAATGAAGGCGACCAGGTCATGGACACCTTCGGCCAGCACATGGGCGTGAAGGTCATCCGCGTCAATGCAGAGGCGCGTTTCATGAATGGGCTGAAGGGGATCGAGGATCCCGAGAAGAAACGCAAGATCATTGGTGCACGCTTCATCGAGGTGTTCGATGAACAATCAATGGCGCTGACCGAGGTCAAGTGGCTGGCGCAGGGCACGATCTACCCGGATGTGATCGAATCTGCGGGCAGCAAGACCGGCAAAGCCCATGTCATCAAGTCCCACCACAACGTCGGCGGCCTGCCGGAGAAGATGAACCTCAAGCTGGTCGAGCCATTGCGCGAGCTGTTCAAGGACGAGGTTCGCAAGATTGGCGTGGCGCTGGGGTTGCCGCCCGAGATGGTCTATCGCCACCCCTTCCCGGGCCCTGGCCTGGGTGTTCGCATCCTCGGTGAGGTCAAGAAGGAATACGCCGACAAACTGCGGCTGGCCGACCATATCTACATGGAAGAACTAAAGAACCATGGTCTCTACGACAAGGTGAGCCAGGCTTTTGCCGTCTACCTGCCAGTGAAGTCTGTTGGTGTGATGGGTGACGGCCGCCGCTACGAGCACGTGATCGCGCTGCGTGCGGTCGAGACCATCGACTTCATGACGGCACGCTGGGCACACCTGCCGTATGATTTCCTTGACCTCGTCTCACGACGCATCATTAATGAAGTCGATGGCATCTCGCGTGTGGTCTACGACATCTCTGGCAAGCCGCCGGCAACGATTGAGTGGGAATAAGTCCTCGTTCTCGTCATAGCGCGTGAATAATTCCAGATGATCAGCGAGACCGACCAGCACTGGATGCGTCATGCACTCACGCTGGCTCGGCGTGCTGAAGCCGAAGGTGAAGTCCCGGTCGGCGCAGTCTTGGTCAAGGATG
>JBFKCG010000032.1:0-18105 GCA_041620675.1 Nevskiales bacterium | reverse complement strand
GTGCGGATAGCGCGCAAGCACATCCAGTGGTTCTGCCAGGATCAACCTGGGCGCGAGCAGTTCTGGAACAAAGTCAACCGACTTGATGATGCTCGCCAGCAACGTCAACAGGTCGAGCAATTCTTTGACAGCATTGGCGAAATATTGCCATCGGCCGCCTGATCAAGTCTTCGGTCGCTGATAAACTTGTAACTTGGGCATGTACGCATCCGTCGATCATGCCAACAGTCCGGGAAATTAAAGAACATGGACAAATCCTATGACGTAGTCGTAATTGGTGCAGGACCGGCCGGTTATGTGGCTGCTATTCGCTGCGCCCAACTCGGCATGAAGACGGCTTGCATCGATTCCTGGGTGAATCGAGACGGTAAGCCCGCCTTTGGCGGGACCTGCCTGAACGCCGGCTGCATACCTTCCAAGGCGATGCTGGAGTCTTCCGAGATCTTTCACCGGGCACAGCATGAGTTCACGCGACATGGCTTAAAGATAAAAGGACTTGAACTCGATCTTGCACAAATGCAGAAAAGACGTGCAGAAATCGTATCAGGCTCAACCAACGGCATCGTCACTTTGTTCAAGGGGTATGGTGTTGACAGCTTTTATGGGCAGGCCAGTATTCCCGAAGTGGGGCAGGTCAAGGTTGAGCCAACGGATAAGAAAGCCGAGACAGTCCTGCTCTCTGCCAGCAAAATTATTATTGCCAGTGGATCTGAGCCAATAGAATTATCTTCGGCTCCGTTCGATGGTGACCGGATCGTCGATTCCTGGGGTGCGCTCGAGTTCGATGCAGTCCCCAAGAAGCTCGGAATAATCGGTGCAGGCGTAATCGGTGTCGAGTTGGGAAGTGTGTGGTCGCGGCTGGGCGCGGAGGTTGTCATTCTGGAAGCCATGGATCAATTCCTGTATATGGCAGACCAGCAAATCGCCAAGGAAGCCCTTCGTCAGTTCAAGAAGCAGGGACTTGATATTCGCCTAGGTTGCAAACTGCAATCTGCCAAGGCCACGAAAACCAAGGTCAAGGTGGAATATAGCAGCGGCGACAAGACCGAAAGCCTGGATTTTGACAAGCTGATCGTCGCAGTAGGGCGCAAACCGAACACCAAGGGCTTGTTTACGCCAGAACTTGGCATCCAGCTCACAGACCGGGGCTTCATCAGTGTTGACCGCCATTACCAGACCAGCGTCCGCGGTATCTACGCCATCGGGGATGTGATTGGTGGGCTGATGCTGGCGCATAAGGGATCGGAAGAGGGTGTTGTACTAGCAGAAATGCTGGCGGGGCAAAAATCGCACGTCAATTACGATGCGGTACCTTCGGTCATCTACACCACTCCTGAGATTGCCTGGGTTGGTCAAACAGAAGAGCAACTGAAGGAGGCAGGCGTCTCGTACCGTACGGGAAGTTTCCCATTCGGTGCCAATGGCCGCGCCAAGGCACTTGAGCAGGCGGTTGGCTCTGTCAAGATCATCGCGGATGCCAAGACTGATCGAGTGCTGGGTGTCCACATGATTGGCCCCTACGTTTCTGAGTTGATTGCAGAGATGGTTCTGGCAATGGAATTCCAGGCCAGTAGCGAGGATATCGCACGCACGATGCATGCACACCCAAGCCTGTCAGAGGTGGTACACGAAGCTGCCCTGGCGGTGGATGGGCGACCGATCCACTTCGTTGCTAGGCGCAAGTAAACAGGGCCATTACCATGATCCGTGTCCTGGGCATTGATCCAGGTTCAGTGGTAATGGGTTACTCCATTGTGGATTACGACCGCGGCAAGTTGCGGTATGTGGCGAGCGGCTGCCTTCGCTTGCCTGCCGGTGCGCTCTCGATGCGTTTACATTGCATTTACCAGGAAATCAGCCAACTCATCCATGAACATAAGCCGACTGTGGCTGCCGTCGAAGAAGTCTTCGTGAGTCAGAATGTTTCGAGCGCGATCAAGCTTGGACATGCACGTGGGGCTGCGATATGCGCCATCGCCTCAGCTGGCCTTGAGGTTCATGAGTATGCCCCGACTCGCATCAAACAATCCGTTGTCGGGAATGGCCGGGCCGAGAAAACACAAGTGCAGCACATGGTGAAATTGTTGTTGGGGCTGGAAGGTCGCCTGCAGTCCGATGCGGCGGACGCCTTGGCGGTTGCCATTTGCCATGCTCATGCTGGCAACCTGCGAGGTAAAATGCATGTAAACATCCCAGGTGACATCCGATGATAGGACAATTACGAGGCGTCCTCCTGCACAAACAGCCCCCAAGCCTCATGCTTGACGTTCAGGGGGTTGGCTATGAAGTGGATGCGCCAATGTCGACGTTTTATGTGCTGCCTGAAGTTGGCAAACCAGTGACCCTGCATACACATCTGGCAGTCCGCGAGGATGCGCACCAGCTTTATGGTTTTGCCACGATCGAGGAAAAGCAGTTGTTCAGAGACCTTATCAAGGTCAGTGGGGTCGGTGGAAAGCTGGCGCTGACCATCCTCTCGGGGATCTCGGTCAAGGAATTTATCGCAACGATCCAGCGTGGTGATGCTGCCATGCTAACCCAGCTACCAGGCGTCGGGAAGAAAACCGCTGAACGCTTAGTACTCGAAGTGCGCGATCGAATCGGTAAGACCTTTGGGGTCCTGCCAGACCTGCCTCAAGTGGATAACGCAGATCGTGGAGCAGTCACAGACGCTTATGGCGCACTGCTGGCCCTGGGCTACAAAGAAGCAGAGGCCAGCCGGATGTTGAAGAATGTCGGCAGGCCAGGCCAGAACAGTGAAGAATTAATCCGTGCTGCCCTGCAACATGCGCTGAAGTAAGACATGCCCCCAATCGAAGAAAGCCGGATTATCAGCCCTGCCCAAGGCGGCGAGGACGAGGTCATTGACCGTGCGATCCGGCCACGAAAGCTGGCTGAATATATCGGCCAGACACCAGTTCGCGAACAGATGGATATCTTCATCAGCGCGGCGCGCAACCGAAAGGAGTCGCTTGATCATGTGTTGATTTATGGACCTCCGGGCCTGGGCAAGACCACGCTAGCCCATATCGTCGCCCATGAGATGGGCGTGAACTTGCGCCAAACCTCTGGTCCCGTACTGGAACGGCCGGGTGACCTGGCTGCCTTGCTGACCAATCTCGAGCCTCGCGACGTCCTTTTCGTTGATGAGATTCATCGGCTTAGCCCGGTCGTAGAGGAAGTCTTGTATCCAGCCATGGAGGATTACCAGCTCGATATCATGATTGGCGAAGGCCCCGCTGCCCGGTCCATCAAGTTGGACCTCCCACCATTTACCCTAGTAGGCGCAACGACGCGCGCAGGCGCATTGACCAGTCCATTGCGTGATCGTTTCGGGATCGTGCAGCGTCTTGAATACTATGCAGTCGATGAAATCGGTCAGATTATTGACCGCTCCGCGGGCATTATGGGCCTACACATTGATCCTGAGGGCAAGCATGAAATTGCCCGGCGTTCGCGAGGCACGCCTCGCATAGCAAACCGCCTTTTGCGGCGTGTCCGGGATTATGCAGAGGTCAAAGCCGACGGCAGGATCAGCGGCAATATTGCCAGCAAAGCCATGGATGTCCTGGACGTGGACTTGCATGGTTTTGACGTCATGGACCGTAAACTGCTCTTGGCCTTGATCGAGAAGTTTGGGGGTGGGCCAACCGGCATCGAGAGCCTGGCGGCTGCCATCGGAGAGGCAAGAGATACCATCGAGGATGTACTAGAGCCATACCTGATCCAGCAGGGCTTCATGATGCGCACGCCGCGAGGGCGTGTCGCGACGGCGCAAGCCTATCGCCACTTTGGGCTAAAAGCACCGTCCCAAGGCGCTGCTAGTGCCGGCTTGTTTGATGATGGGCCGGCATGAGCGCTGCTTACCCCGTACGGGTTTATTGGGAGGACACGGATGGCTCGGGGGTTGTCTATCACGCCAATTACCTGCGATGGCTCGAAAGGGCACGAACCGAATGGCTGCGACAGCTTGGGTTTAGCCAGCAGGAGATGATGATTTCTGCCGGAATCGGCTTTACCGTCGCCTCAATCGAGATTCGTTACCTCAAGCCAGCACGGCTCGATGATGAACTTTTAGTCCGGACACGGGTCTGTGACATCGGAAAAGCCAGCATCGTCTTTAAGCAAGAAATACACTACGCCCATTCAGATAAAGAGATTCTGGCAATGGCCTCGGTGAGGGCGGGTTGTGTTGGCTTGACCAACTTTAGGCCTCAGCGCATGCCTGCTGCGATTGAAAAGGCATTCCTCAAGGAAAAACTGCATGTCGGCTGATATGTCCCTTATTCACCTCATCACCCAAGCAAGCCTGCTGGTCAAAGGGGTGATGCTGGCCTTGCTGCTGGCTTCAGCAGCCTCCTGGTACATCATCGTGCTCAAGCGTGACCTGCTCAAACACACACGCAAGGATGCAAACTGGTTCGAGGATCAGTTCTGGTCGGGTGGAAACCTCGCCAAGGTATACCAGTCGGTGATCAATCGGGACAACAGCGATTCAGGGCTGCAGGGCTTGTTCCGGGCCGGGTTTGACGAATTAAGCCGGCAGCGGCAGCAGCGAGTATCGGATCCGGATGATGTATTGGCCTCGGTCCAGCGCGCCATGCGCGCCTCCCTTGTGCGAGAGGTAGACCGTCTCGAGGCAGGTTTGGCCACCTTGGCCACCATTGGCTCTACCAGTCCCTACATCGGCCTGTTTGGAACCGTATGGGGCAT
This sequence comes from Nevskiales bacterium, assembly GCA_041620675.1. Lineage (GTDB taxonomy): Bacteria > Pseudomonadota > Gammaproteobacteria > Nevskiales > DATLYR01 > DATLYR01. The sequence goes on along the minus strand of JBFKCG010000032.1, from coordinate 13,392 downwards.
CATGAATGCCTTCATCAGCCTGGGTAACGTCCAGCAGGCGACCTTGTCGATGGTGGCGCCGGGCATTGCCGAGGCATTGATCGCTACCGCCATGGGCTTGTTTGCCGCGATTCCGGCGGTCATTGCCTATAACGCATTCACCAACCAGGTTGATCGGCTGGAAAGCCGTTATCAGGCCTTCATGGAGGAATTTGCCGGCATTGTCATGCGTGGCATAAGCCGCGACAAGGAAGTGGGTAAACCCTGATGGATGTCGAAGTCCGCCGTAAGCGTCGCCTGGCCGCTGACATCAATGTCGTCCCATATATCGACGTCATGCTGGTCCTTGTCGTGATCTTCATGGCAACGGCCACCATTGCCCTGGGCGTTCAAGTCGACCTGCCGGAGGCTTCTGCAAAACCCCTGGATGTTTCCGAGCAGGAGGAGCCCATTCAGCTGACAGTCCGCAAGGATGGCGCGCTATTGATCAATCTTGGGGATACGCAGGATGAGCCTGTCAGTGAGGAACGGGTGCGCGAGATTGTCGCCATCGCCCTGAGGCACAAACCCAATAGGCGTGTCGTAGTAAGTGGAGACAAAAGCGCAGACTATGGATCGATCATGAATGCCATGGTGGTACTGCAGGAAGCCGGTGCCCAGAAAGTGGGTCTGCAAAGCCGTGCGCCCGAGCGCTGATCCAGACAGGGAAGTGAAGGGTGCAGCAGAATCCAGACAACCGTGCCAAGGCACTCACGTTTACTGTCCTGCTTCACATCATCCTTGTGGCGGTGATCGTGCTGGGCATTGAATTTAGTGATTATCGGCCTTTGTCAGGCCCCAAGATCGACATCATCGAAGCTGAAATCGTACCAGTCGCACCGTCCAAGTCCCGCGTGGACCCGGAAATTGAACGACGTAAGCAGGAAGAAGAGCAGGCCCAGCGCCAGCGAGAGGAACAGGCGCGTGCACGTGAACTAGAGTCCGAGCGCGCTAAAGCTGAATCCATCGCCCGCCAGAAGGCTGAAGCTGAAGAAAAGCAAAAGGCTGAAAAGGAAGACCTCCGCAAGGCTGAGCAGGAGCGCAAGCTGACCCAAGAAAAAGCTGAGCAAGAGGCAAAAAAGAAGGAAGCTGAAGCAAAAGCCATAGCCGAGGCCAAGCGAAAAGCTGAGTTGGAAGAGAAGAATAAAGCAGAGCTGGCGGCCAAGAAAAAGGCCGAGGAAGAGCTCAAGCGTAAGCAGATGGAGGAAGAAACCAGGCGCAAGGCCGAAGCAGAGCAGAGGCGACGCGAGTCCGAGATGCAGGAAATGCTGGCCCAGGAACAACGCGAACGAGAGTTAAATCCGCAGAGAAATGCCTATATAGCAGCCATCAGCAGCAAAATAGCCGGGAACTGGCTTAAACCCCCGGGTATATCCAGCGATTTGAAATGCGTGGTTCTTGTGAACCAATTACCCGATGGCAGTGTCACAGGCGCTAGAATTACAAAGAGCAGTGGCAACGCAACGTTTGATGACTCCGTGCTGAAGGCGGTGTACAAGGCAGCGCCATTGCCCCTTGCGCCCACCCCTGAAGTATTTTCACGGGATCTCGAAGTGGCTTTTTGCTCGACTGGTAACCAGTGCTGATTTTAAGGACTCCAAGATAATGCCTAAACAATGGCTGATTCTCGTGCTCAGTTTGCTCATCCCTAGCGTCGGGTTTTCGGCGTTGCGGGTCGATGTGACGTCGGGCATTTCGGGTGCAATCCCTATCGCGATCGTGCCATTCGAGGGGGGGCAGGGGCTGCCCACCGATATCGCCAGCATCGTGGACCAGGATCTTGCTGGCACGGGACAATTCAAAACCCTGCCGCGTGCCGACATGCTCGAAAAGCCAGGCTCAAGTGCGACGACACGATTCGAGAACTGGCGTGCCGTCAAGGTGGATCATCTGGTTGTGGGCAACATACAGCCACTACCTGATGGCAGCTATAAGATCCGTTTCGAAATACTGGATGTCTACAAGGCGGGCAAGCTTGCTGGCTATGAAGTGACATCCAAGGGTGGCACTGCGCTACGTTATACCGCGCACAAGATCGCCGATATCATTTATCAGAAACTGACAGGTTTGCCCGGCTATTTCACCTCCCGAATTTCCTATGTCACGACCTCAGGCACTGGCTGGAATACGAAGTACTCACTGGTAGTCGCTGACCAAGACGGCTTCAATCCAAGGACTATTGCCACTGCGGACGATGTCATCATGTCGCCAAGCTGGTCCCCGGATGGGAAAAAGCTGGCCTATGTCGCTTTCCGCAACGGCAAGAACGAGATTTATGTCCATGATGTGGCCACAGGACAGGCGCAGCGGGTGTCGGCAAGGACCGGCATTAATGGAGCACCCGCCTGGTCCCCGGATGGCCGTTACCTGGCCATGACCCTCTCATATGCAGGTTCTCCTGATATCTACGTCCACGACCTGCAGACCGGTGAGTCCCGGCGGCTAACCGATAGCCGCTCAATAGATACAGAAGCAAGCTGGGCTCCCGATGGCAAAAGCCTCGTGTTCACCTCGGACCGAGGGGGCCGTCCCCAGCTTTATCAGGTACCCGTCACGGGCGGTGCCGCCAAGCGCCTGACCTTCGAGGGAAAAAGCAATCAACGAGGGGTTTTTTCACCGGATGGCAAGCTCCTTGCTATGGTGCATGAAGGCAATAAGGGGTACCGTATAGCGGTTTTGAATCTGGCCACTGGGGGGCTTTCTGTACTCAGTGATGGGCCTCTGGATGAAAGTCCCGGATTCGCGCCCAACGGCCAGGCCATTATTTACGCCAAGGCTGCGGGTAATGGCGCGGAGCTAGCAACGATTTCGGTGGATGGGCGTGTTCAAAGGCGCCTTTCCCAGCCTGGTACCGTGCGGGAACCCGCCTGGTCCCCGACTGAAAAATGAGTGTGTGTCGATACGTGTCCTACAAATTACCAACTGAATGTTATTGGGAGCAGAAATGAAAACCTTTAGCCCGCAACACCTTATTGGCCTCTTTGCGGTGGCTTTGCTGGCGCTGGCCAGCGCCGGGTGCAGCAATACCAAAGCCGATGGTGGCGGTGATCCTAGCGATCAAATCGAGAGTTCCGCGGACAATATCGGCACAGAAGGCCTGGATGACCGCAGCCTGGTAGGGATCTCACCCGATGATCGTGCAGCTTTCAACGATCCTAATAATCCGCTCAGTGTCCGCGTTTTTTACTTCGACTACGACAGTGATCTTGTCAGTTCCGAGTATGATCGCGCGCTGCAGGCCCATGCTGACTACATCAGACAGTCCAAGTCACGTCTAACTATCCGACTCGAAGGCCATGCTGATGAACGCGGTTCGCGTGAATACAACATCGCCTTGGGCGAGCGTCGTGGGAACGCCATCAAGAAGGCACTGCAGCTCAAGGGCGTCTCTGGCGACCAGTTGGCAGTGCTGAGCTATGGTGAAGAAAGACCGGCTGAGCCAGGTCACAATGAGTCTGCCTGGTCAAAGAATCGTCGTGTAGAGCTGGTCTATCCGAGGCAGTAAGCAGGTTGATGGGCGGGTTCAGGGATGAGGCTTAAGAAGGTAGCCTTCGTTTCGGCACTGATGCTGGGTTTGTCTGCGAGTGGCATACAGGCTGCTTCAGGAAGCGTCGAAATGCGTTTACGCGCCCTTGAATCCCGCCTGCCGGATGCGGATCGCCTGGCTGCCATTGAGCAAGGCCAGGGTGGTCAGGCAGCCGCAATCCTGAGCGCGGATGTTGAGTACCTCAAGGGTGAAATCAGGACCCTGCGTGGCCTGATCGAGCAGCTGACACATGAGGTCCAGAAACAACAGCAAGGGCAAAGGCAGCTTTATAGCGATATCGACAAGCGGCTACAGGCTCTGGAAAGCAGGGTGGCGACACAAGTAGTTTCGTCGGTACCAGAACCCAATACGGACGCCTCAGGGCAGCCTACCCAGACAGGCTCTGGCACGGCACCTGTGCCCATATCAGGCTCGATGGGTGAACAGGCCGAATACCTGGCAGCCTTTGAAATGCTACAAAACGGCAAAACCAAGGAAGCCATTCCGGCGTTCCAGTCCTTCCTGGCCAAGTATCCCAACGGTTCTTACACCGCCAATGCCACTTACTGGCTAGGCGAGGCCAATTATGTCAACAAGAACTACCCACAGGCGCTGGCAGAGTTTCAAAGAATCGTAGCCCGATATCCTGAGAGCCAGAAACTGTCAGGGGCATTGCTCAAGATTGGTTACATTCATTACGAAACCCGGAACTATGCAGAGGCGCGGGCGGTCTTGGAGAAGGTCAAGGCATCTTATCCAAACACCAATGTCGGTACGCTCGCTGTCGAACGTCTGGCCCGCATGTCCAAGGAAGGCGTTTAGATTCCTTGTGATATGGCCGTTCCCAGTAACTCCAGCCAAGCACAGGACACAGGCGGCTTGAAACAGGGTGCCACTGTGGATCGTCTGCGTATCACCGAAATATTTTACTCTCTTCAGGGCGAATCGAGGACCACTGGAATTCCAACCGTCTTTATCCGGCTGACCGGATGTCCGTTGCGATGCAGCTATTGTGATACCGAATATGCATTCACGGGAGGGACTTGGATGTCCCTTGACGAGATTATGACCCAAGTGGGGGAATACAAGGCTAAGTACGTCTGTGTGACAGGGGGCGAGCCCCTCGCCCAGAAAAACTGTATCCCGTTACTCGGACAGTTATGTGATGCTGGTTACAGCGTTTCCCTTGAAACCAGCGGTTCGATTGATATTTCAGCTGTAGACGCGAGGGTTAGTCGCGTTCTGGATCTCAAGACTCCGGGTTCCGCTGAGCAGTCTCGGAACCTGCTGGATAACCTGTCCCTGCTCACCAAGCATGACCAGGTCAAGTTTGTGATAACCAGCAGGGCAGATTACGAATGGTCCCGTGAAATGCTCAGGGAACACGAAATTGCGAATTGCTGTGAGGTCCTGTTCTCGCCTGCCTACGGGCTGATCAAGTCCGAGCAACTGGCAGAGTGGATTTTGTCAGACCGCCTGCCTGTTCGTTTCCAGATTCAGCTGCATAAGCTACTCTGGGGCGAACGCACTGGAGTGTAGCCCGTTGGCTCGTGCCGTCGTACTGCTATCAGGTGGACTTGACTCCGCCACAGTACTGGCCATCGCTAGACAGGAAGGTTATGACTGCTACGCGCTTAGCGTCTCCTATGGGCAAAGACACTGTGCGGAGTTGCAGGCTGCATCTGAAATCTCCAAGCACTTGGGCGCCATAGAGCATCGCGAGATTCACGTTGATCTTGGTCAGATTGGTGGTTCGGCGTTGACTGACGAGAGAATTGACGTCCCAGACCAACCTTCTGAAGGCATTCCGGTCACCTATGTCCCGGCTCGAAACACCATCCTGTTGTCACTGGGACTTGCATGGGCAGAAGTACTTGGCGCGCGGGATATCTTCATTGGCGTAAATGCTGTGGATTACTCTGGATACCCGGATTGCAGGCCAGAATTCATCAGCAGCTTTCAGAAGCTGGCTGTACTCGCTACGCGCGCAGGAACAGAGCAGGGCACAGATTTCAAAATCCATACCCCCCTGATCAGTCTGGGCAAGGACGAAATAATCAGAAAAGGGCGCTCATTGGGCTTGGACTACGGTTTGACCGTCTCCTGCTATGCCGCGGATAAGCTGGGACGGGCCTGCGGGCGCTGTGATTCATGCCGAATCAGAAAGGCCGGCTTTGAAAAAGCGGGGATAGAAGATCCAACCCGATATCAACAGTGATGATGGTGGGCCGTGATGGATTCGAACCATCGACCAACTGGTTAAAAGCCAGCTGCTCTACCAACTGAGCTAACGGCCCTGCAATGGGGATCTTCGGCGGAAAATCGAGCAGCCGGCATGATACCGGACTGCCTATAAATCACAAGGTGTAAATCAAAATTAAGAAAGGCGAGGGGCTTGCGCCTCCTCGCCTTTCATTGTCCAGCCTAAGCTGGCCAAACTTACTCTGCGGGAGCAGCTTCTGGGGCAGGAGCAGCTTCGCCTTCGGCGGGAGCAGCTTCTGCAGCAGGGGCTTCTTCAACTGCTTCCATGGGAGCAGCTTCTGCAGGGGCAGCTTCTTCAGCAGGGGCCGCTTCAGGGGCCGGAGCAGCTTCAGCAGCAGGGGCTTCGGCAGGAGCCTCAGCCTTCTGGCAGGCAACCAGCGCCGTACCGGCGACAGCAATACCCAGGACCAACATCAAACGGGAAACCAAATTCATTTTCGAGACTCCTTAGAGAGTGAACGTATAGCTATAAGTTCTTGTGAAACACACTTGGTAACCATTAACGTGTGGGCCGATAGGATAATGCCCCTTGACGAAAAAGTCACGGAAGTCAGGGAACTTTCCGGGTTATCTATGAAACAGCGCCAAGTTGTTGGCCTGCAGATATTCTATTTAACATAATATACATTATGCGATTAATAGGCAGTGTGTTACATCGTATGTGTAATACGGTCAGAGCCTAATGACCCTGCTAGTAAGGTTTCAATCTTCTTCTGGGTTTGCCCTGAATCCTGTGCATTGAACTGTATCCCGATGCCTTGCACACGCTTTCCTTGGGCGCCCTGTGGTGTTATCCAGATCACTTTACCGGCCACTGGCAGGCGTTCACCGTCCATGAGTGCCAACAGCAGGAATACTTCGTCCCCGAGCTTGTATGTCTTGTTGGTTGGTATGAAGAGCCCCCCATTTTTGACAAACGGCATGTAGGCGACATACAGCGCGCTCTTGTCCTTGATATTCAGCGTCAGGATGCCTGGCGCAGAACCAGAGGGTGTACTCATCGTTTGCCTGCTCCGTTGTTAACGGGTGTTGTATGGCTGGACATTGAGCTTTGATACCAGCTTGCGAGTAGATTCTCAAGCAGCATCTGTGGTCGTGCCTGAGTTTCAATCAGTCGCTTGGTTTCAAGGTTGCGTTGGGCCAGTAAGTTAAGGCTGGATACGGACAATTTGCCAGCCAGGGGTTGTAGGGTCTTTAGCAAGCTTGAATTACTGAGTGTTTCAGGATGCGCACTGTTTTTCAGTTTCAGTAAATCCGAAACACAACTGTAAGACCAGTCGAGTAAGGTCGATAGATCTGTACCAGGCTTGGACCAGCGCTCGGCAAGTTGAATGGGATCAGTCTTTCCCATACACAGGGATAACAAGGAATCTGCCCAGTCGCCTTGTTGATCTAGGTCAGGCTGATAGCGAAGCTTTAACCTGTCCAGCAGCGGATATTGGGATGATGTCGCGTTTTTTGTTAACCATTGCCTGACTATCGAGGACTCGGGTATGGCAAAGCGAAGAGTCAGGCAGCGACTGCGCAGGGTCGCAGGCAGGCTCAACCAGCGTTCTCCAATGAGCAGGATGTGGGTCCCCCTAGGAGGTTCTTCGAGGCTTTTCAGCAAGGCATTGGCCGAGCTTCGGTTGAGGCCATCGACCGGATCTATGATCCCGACATTGCCCCTGTCAGATGATGGCGTCAGGAAGACCTTGCGATTGAACTCCCTGACGTCGTCGACTTTGACGACCTTGCTCCCCTCCTCTTTTTCCAGACGATGCAGGTCTGGGTGAGTTCCTGCGCTTATCAAGATACACGCCTGACAGGTTCCACACGGCAGGCTATTCCTATCAGGCTGTGTACAAAGCAATGCCTGGGACAGGACGGCTGCGAAGTGGCGCTTGCCAACGCCAGGTGGCCCCACCAGCAACAACGCGTGAGAAAGCTTCTGATGCCTGACTGCGTCCGCAATCGACAGCCAGCTTTTGTCTTGCCAAGGGAGGGGGGTAAGTCGCATTAAAGACCGGGATCCAATCGATGTAATGCCTGACGGATTTGAATTTGTACCTGTGTTATGGGCCGTGTCGCGTCCAGCACAACATAACGCCTTGGGTTGTCGCGTGCACGATCAAGGTAACACTGGCGAACACGTTCGAAGAATTCAAGTTCCTCATATTCGAATCGGTTGCTGTCTCCACGTCCACGCGCACGCCGCAAACCCTCTTCAACGGGCAGGTCGAATATGAGCACTAAATCTGGCTTCAGGCGTCCTTGAACCATCGATTCCAGGGTTTTGACCTGGCGAACAGGCAGTCCCCTGCCCGCTGCCTGGTAGGCATAGGTTGCATCGGTAAACCGATCACAGACGACCCAACTGCCCTTGTGAAGGGCGGGCTGAATGCGTTGTGCCAGGTGTGCAGCGCGAGCCGCAAACATCAGCAACAGTTCTGTGGTTTCTGGCATGCCTTGCGAAGCCTTGTTCAGAAGCACCTCGCGAATGGACTCCGCTAATGGTGTTCCGCCGGGCTCCCGCGTCTGTTCCACGACATGACCTGCCGCTCTGAGTGTTGCAACAATGAAGCTGGCCTGAGTGCTCTTGCCGCCCCCTTCAATCCCCTCGAGTGTGATGAACCTTCCTCGTTTCATGGTTTTTTGAGCTGGTATTTGCGCACAGCTTTATTGTGTTCTTCCAGGGTTGCGGAAAACTGATGGCTTCCATCTCCCTTGGAGACAAAATAAAGAGTGTCTCCGGGTGCAGGGTGAAGGGCAGCATGAATGGCGTCACGTCCAGGCAGACAAATTGGGGTGGGCGTCAATCCTGGGCGCTTATACGTATTGTAGGGAGTATCATTCCGTAAATCCGCGCGTCGGATATTGCCGTCAAAACGGCTGCCCATGCCATAAATAACGGTGGGATCCGTCTGCAGGAGCATGCCGAGCTTCAGGCGGCGAATAAAAACGCCTGCAATCTGCGCACGTTCATGCGCCTGTCCAGTTTCCTTTTCGATAATGGAAGCCAGCACCAGTGCTTCGTAACTGCTGTTCAGGGGCAACTCTGGCTGCCGTCCCTGCCATTCTTTTTCCAGAATCTGGGTCATTGTGTTGTAGGCACGACGCAGGAAATCCACGTCAGTCGTGCCACCAGGAAAATGATATGTGTCGGGATAGAAGCGGCCCTCTGGGTGCTCACCCGGGCGACCCAGTGCCTCCATGATGGATTGCGCAGAGTCATCCGGAAGCGTTTGCTTAAGCGCTGCTGACTGGGCAACTGCCTGCATCATCTGCTGGAAGGTCCAGCCCTCGATGATCGTCAATGCGTGTTGGTAAGCCTTGCCGGAAATCAGTCCATCAACCAGCGACACTGCCGTCATGCCGGGTTCAATTCGATATTCACCGGCCTTCAACTTGGTTGCCTTTCCGCCTATGCGGACATACAAACGCAAGTAGCGGCCATGGTGTGGCCAGCGAATGATGCCCTCTTCCACCCATTGTTTACTGAGGCTGTTAAAGGTACTGCCTGGCTTGACTTGCAATAACCTGGATTCGTCCACTCGTAGTGGGCTGTTCAGGAAATTCATGACGTCCCAAACGATTGCACCTGCAGAGACGCCAATAAACACCGCGAGTAGGGTGCCGTAAACCCATAAAGCTCGCCTGACTATTCTCTTTCTGGGCATATCTCACCGAAATATTGCTGGAAGCTGCGCGTTACAGCGCCTATTTCCCACTGCCTGTTATCCAATCGGACAATTGGCCTGATCCCGAACAGGGAATTGCAGATGAAGCATTCATCCGACTGGTATAAATCTTCAAGGGTAAGATCGCAGATATCAACTGCCTTGCTGTAACGAGGCGCTTCTTCCAGGATCCTCTCGCGCGTGACGCCCTCGACACCACACTGTGTGAGTTTTGGAGTCTTGAGGGTACCGTCCTGCACAAGAAACAAGTTGCTGCTGGTGCCTTCGATTAAAAAACCTTCAGTATCGAGCATCAAGCCCTCGGTAATGGATGAATCATCCCACTCCGCACGTGCCAAGACCTGTTCCAATCGGTTGAGATGTTTGATTCCGGCAAGACGCGGATTGCGCGCCAAGCGCGTCTCACACAGCCTCACGCGAATGCCTGACTTGCCATGTTCCACTGGCATATCCGGCAAGCTGTAGACGAGCAGAATACTGCTCGGGGGAGCGGTCCGATCCTGCCGGTAGCCGCGCCCGGAAGAACCTCGGGTCAGGATGATTTTTAGCGTAGCCTGCCCGATTTCTTGGCTGATCGTACTGGCCTGATGGCCCAGGACTACCGGGTCAATCGAGGTAATGCCAATACTCCCAGCGTCCGCGAGCAAGTGTTTGAGATGCCTTTCCCAATCCTTCGGCTTGCCGTCCTTGATCAGCAGGGTTCTGAAAACTCCATCTCCATAGTGCAAACCGCGATCAAGCACATCAACCCTATGTTCTTCGTTTCCGTTCACTATGACTCGCAGCAGCGTGTTCATCACTGCGCTTCGAAAAGTCGTAGCAGGCCCAATGCCTTGGCTCGAGTCTCCTCAAGTTCACGACTTGGGTCGGAGTCAGCCACGATGCCGGCACCAGTTCGCAACCAGCCAGCTGAGCCTTCGATGACGAGGGTTCTGATGAGAATATTCAGATCCATGGAGCCACTTCGATCAAGATAGCCCATAGAGCCTGTGTAAGCACTCCGTCCCTGCCCTTCGAGTTCAGCGATGATTTGCATGCAACGGACTTTAGGGCAGCCGGTGATTGTGCCGCCTGGGAATACTGCGCGAATGATTGCCCCGGGCCTGGTGCCCTCACAAAGCCTTCCCTGTAAATTGGAAACGATGTGATGGACATGAGCATACGTTTCCAGTGACATGAATTCATTGACAAAGACAGTACCGGGTTCGCATATCCGGCCCAAATCATTGCGTTCCAAGTCAATCAACATGACATGTTCAGCGCGCTCCTTGGGATGCCCTAGCAACGCCTGAGCCTGCTGTTTGTCATGGATATCATCTTGGACACGGGGATGAGTCCCTGCAATCGGGCGGGTTTCGACCTGACCCGAACGGGCTCGTACCAATCGTTCTGGTGAAGAACTGACCACTGATGTGCCCTGCCATCGCATGAGGCCTGAGAAAGGCGCTGGATTGACCTCACGCAGCATCCCATACAACTCAGCGGCATTGGCTGGCTCATTGAGTTCAATTTTCCAGCCACGTGAGAGATTAGCTTGGAAAACATCGCCCGAAAGAATGTAATCCTTGATACGGTAAACCGATTGTATGAACTTGCCCGGGGGTTCTTCCTGGATGGTGGCTTTAAATCGCCCCTGACGCCTCGCTACGGGTTTCAGGGAATCGATGTCGTTCATGATCAAGCCAAGGAAATCCTCATGGCCATCCTCTGCAACCAGAATATTGCGGCCAAGCAGGCGATCGTGAACGACGCAGGCGATGCAGCGTACAGCCAATGCGACTGGTAGTTCTCCAGAGGCCGGTGGTAATTCAAGCACTGGCTCGATCTGTCTCGCCAATTCATAGCCGAGGTAGAGAAACCAGCCGCCTATGAATGGCAAAACCAGGTCAGGTTCCGGGCTGGTCTGCGAAAACCACCGATCGAGGTTGTCGAGGAAATCATTGCCTTGCGGGCTAAAGCCCTCTGCTACAAGTTCACCATTGGCCTTTAGGCTTAGATGACCTGCAGGGAAACCAAACAGGAAGTCATAGCGGCCCTGCTGATCGACGCCGAGGCTGGGACCACTGGAACTTTCCAGCAAGAATGGATAGCGGTCGGCATTGAGCTTATGCAGCTCCAGAAGATCAACTGGTTGCGACAGGTATTGAACCCGCGTGCCTTGCATGGCGCGGGTAAGTTGCCTAACCGGGGCGTCGGAAAATCAACGTCCCGTTGGTGCCACCAAATCCGAAGGAGTTGGACATCACGGCGTCGATCTTCATTTCACGGGCCTGGTTGGGCACGTAATCGAGGTCACAGTCCGGGCTGGCTTCATGCAGATTGATGGTAGGCGGGGCAACTTGATCACGCAGCGCAAGTATAGAAAAGATGGCCTCAATGCCGCCCGCCGCTCCCAGCAGATGGCCGGTCATAGACTTGGTTGAGCTCACCGCCAACTTCTTCGCATGTTCGCCAAAGCTGGTCTTGATTGCCATGGTCTCAGCCACATCCCCTGCCAAGGTCGACGTGCCATGAGCATTGATGTACTGGATGTCAGAGGGGTTGAGCCCGGCATCCCGTAGAGCATTGTTCATGCATCGCGAGGCGCCCTCTCCACCCTCGGACGGGAGGGTAATGTGAAAGGCGTCACCACTCATGCCGAAGCCAACTATCTCTGCATAAATGTTGGCACCACGCTTTTTGGCGTGTTCGTATTCTTCGATGATGAGTACTCCTGCACCATCACCCAGGACGAATCCGTCACGGTCCTTGTCCCAAGGCCTGCTCGCAGCCTGGGGATCCTCGTTGCGCGTTGACATGGCACGTGCTGCACAGAAGCCAGCCATGCCGATGGGGTTGGCAGCCGCCTCGCTTCCGCCGGTAATGGCCACGTCGGCTTCGCCATAGGCAATCATGCGCGCACCCAGGCCGATGCTGTGGGCACCGGTGGTGCAGGCACTGACAGGAGAAAAATTGGGTCCCTTGATACCGAGCTGGATCGAAATAAAGCCAGCCACCATGTTGACGATGCCTGAGGGGACAAAGAAGGGCGAAACCTTCTTCGGGGTATTGGACGACTCCAGCGCGACGCAGTTGTCGTAAATTGTCCCGATGCCTCCTATCCCAGAACCTACGCAGACAGCGATGCGTTCAGCATTGTCTGCGGTGATCTCGAGGCCAGAGTCTTTCATGGCCTGCATGGCGCAGGCTGCGCCGTAGACGATAAAGGGGTCGAATCGTCGCTGATCCTTGGGGCTGACGAACTCGTCGGCATTCAGGCCTGAAACAAGGCCGGCAAACTTCGTCGGGAAGTTGGAAACGTCGAACCCGGAGATTGGCACGATGCCGCTCTTTCCGGCCAGGATGTTGGCCCAACCTTCTTTGACCGTCGAACCGACGGGAGATACCAGCCCGAGGCCGGTGACGACAACTCGCCTACGTGCCAAAGGACACCCCTAGGTTGCTATCAATCTGAAACAAGTAATTTGGTAAGCCCGGCCAGGACGGCCGGGCTTTGAAACCTGAATCAGGAAACGTGCGCCTTGATGTAGTCAACCGCGTCTTGCACGGTGACGATCTTCTCGGCTTCCTCGTCAGGAATGTCAATTTCGAATTCCTCTTCGAGGGCCATTACCAACTCCACTGTGTCCAGGGAGTCTGCGCCCAGATCATCAACGAACGAGGCCTCGGCCGTGACCTTGGAGGGGTCATCCGGGCTCAGCTGTTCGGCAATGACTTTCTTAACTCGTTCTTCCACGCTGCTCATGTTATCCATCTCCCTTAAACAGGTATTGGCTACAGCTAATGCCGGGCGCCATTGTAGTGAAATCTTTTTCTAGAGGCTACCATTTATCTTGTTCGTAATAATCAAATACTTGCATCCTTCAAGGACTTAAGCTAGCCCTCCTAGGGCATGTATAGCCCGCC
>JBFKCG010000031.1:0-18298 GCA_041620675.1 Nevskiales bacterium | reverse complement strand
GTCAGCCAGACACAGCTCTTGCAGCCATTCCTTACGATATTAGCTTCGGCCATGCTGCTCGGGGAGTCGGCTGACACGATGACCTGGGTGGTTGCCTTCCTGGTGGTGGGTGTCGTCATTGCGGGCAGGACTGCCCGCGTGGCACAGGCCGAGCCGGTAGCCGAAATACCCTTGGTGAATAGTGAGCTGCCTGCGATCAAGTAATGACCTGGCACGTATTGTCGGCTTGTGGAAACGAGCTGATGCAAGACCAATAAAAAACCCGCTTTGATCAGCGGGTTTTTTATTCTATGGGTCACGTGGCGTATGCTGTCTTTACTCCATCCATGAAATAGACGAGATGAATCGCATCAAGCGCGTGATCCTGATTGTGGGTTTGTTGTTGGCAACTGCCTTGGCCTTCCTGTTGGCAGTGGATGAAGAGCCAACGGAACCTGAAGTAGTTTCGGCAGATGAAATCAGGGTGCCATCGCCGCTGGTGCCGTTCATCGAAGACGGCATGCGGCCAATAGCACTCGAAGCAGCCGATCTCAATCTGGATGGGTTTGAAGATTACCTACTCGTGTTGGAGCCGCCCATTGCCGAAGAAGACCGGCCTGTCTCTGAAGCACGCCGGCCCTTGCTTTTACTGGCCGGACAAGCTGACGGCAGCTTCCGGCAGGTCGCGCACAACGAACGGATCATTCTCAACGCCCTGCAGGGCGGAGCCCTGGGTGACCCGTTTGTGGGCATTCAGGCAGAGCCCGGTGGCTTTACTGTCAAGCACTACGGCGGCTCCGCATGGCGCTGGACACAGGATTTCAAGTTTGCCTATTCACGTCAGGACGACGCTTGGCTCCTGGTTGAAGTCAGTGAAGTCAGCAGTAATGTGCATACGGACGAGGAAACCAAAAAACTCTCGGTGCCCCCCACCGATTTCGGCAAGATCAACCTAGCTGAGATGGACCCGGAGAATTGGGAGTCGGTCGGTTCTGGTGATGTCCAAAGTAAGGCTACAGGGAATGGCCTGTGCCTGCGCTGGAGCTCCGGAGACACTGTGCACCTGAATGCTTGCGAGGTGGCGACACAAGAGGATTGCATCGCGGGCAGGCCAGCAGTCACAGAGCATGACCTGGTTACGGAAGTTGCCGAGGGCCGGTTGTATTCGGATGCGGAGGGCGCTTTCGTCGAGTTCCGGCAGACTGAGCGGACTTGTCACGCCCTGGCTGTTGAGGTCGCACGCATGGCCGAAAGCAGCATGAGTGGCCAGTGGTCCAGCTGGGTTTACTCGGGTGGCTTGGTCGCAGGTGACAAGGCCTATCTCTATGGCGAGGTCATCGCCCTTCATGCACGCCCAGATCCTGCGTCAAAAGTGTTGAATCGCTACCAGGGTAATACAACGGCCGTCAGCATCCTGGATAAAGCGCAGGGTGTGCCAATGGATGAGATGAGTTCTGCCTGGTTCAAGGTCAAGGTTGGTGATGTGACTGGCTGGGTATGGGGCAGGTACTTGCACCCAGACCCGGCTTCGCAAAAGGCATTCATACACTAGGGGCACTTCATGCAGTGGGGTGAACAGTGAGCACAGCGGGTACGACTCGTACACAAGGCTGGATGCTGCTTTTTGCTGGCGCAGCATTGTTATGTGGCTTCCTGCTCTGGTTGTGGCTGGGCTCAGAAGAGAATCCCCAGGCCGGTAGTCATGACTTAAACCCCGCCACACTGCACGCGCCGCTATTTAAGTTGAACCAGTCGTGGGAATACACGGTTGAGATTTCAACGCAGCACTATGATCCCGGCTCTCTCGAGGCGGACGCGCAGGGAAATGTGCATTCCAGCAAGGTGCAAGCCGCCAATTGTCATGTAACGGAGGTGGTCAGTAAGCGGGACTGGGTGTCTTCGCGAATTCGATGTGATGGTGCCCTGGCACCCGAGGTGCTGCAGGCGGCAATTCCCGTCGTGGACGGGCTTATCGAAGGGCAATGGTTTGCCAATGACAAAGGGCTATGGTTTGTTGGCGAGCCAGGCCCCGATCACGATAGCCCCGACATTCAGCCAGATCGCATGCTCCTGTCAGCCAGGCCCGAACCGCTGGATGTAACGATTGAGAATCCTGACGAGGGCGGCGGTGCGTCAATGCGGGTAGTCCAGGCCAATGATGCCTGGTGTGTCACCCGGTCCAGCTGGGGCGGGGACGAGGCGGGTGATACCTACTGTTTCAGGCAGGACACTGGTCTAAGCCATGGCCGACGTTACTTCGCCGGAGGCCAGTACAGGGAAGTCCGGTTCTGCGTTGATATCGAGCAATGCAGGGGTTTGGCCGACTAGTCGCCTGGCCCATGTCCAGGCTCATTCTTTATTAGACACTTCCAGTGCTGTATTTCCTTGATAACTTCTTTGCGGTTTTCCACGGAGTCCTTGTTGCGTTCAACCTGCTGGGCTGGTTCTGGCGGGGCACGCGTGTGCTGCATCTGATGGTCATCAGCCTGACGCTGCTGTCCTGGTTCGGGCTGGGGATCTTTTATGGGTGGGGGTATTGCCCCTGCACGGACTGGCACTGGCAGGTCAAGGCAAGGCTGGGCGAGACAGACTTGCCGTCTTCCTATATCAAATATTACGTAGATGCCCTGACCGGCCTACGCTGGAATCCATGGCTCGTCGAAACCCTGACACTGGCATCTGCCCTGGCCGCTTTCGCCTTATCTGCCTGGCTGAACTGGCGGGATCATCATCCCCGTCGGTAAGCTGGCGCCGCTTTAGCCGAGGGGAACAACCGCCAGCGTGCAGCGTGAGATGCAGACGAGTCGGTCCTGCTCGTCCGTGATCCTGATTTCCCAGACATGGGTCTTGCGCCCGATGTGCAGGGGAGTTGCTACGGCGGTGACAATGCCATCACGCTTGGCTCGAACATGGTTGGCGTTGATCTCAAGCCCGACCACGGTGTTCTTGCTGTTGTCCACATTGAGCCAGCCCGCCATGGAGGCGACGGTTTCCGCCAAGGCGACCGAGGCGCCCCCATGCAGGATGCCAAAGGGCTGGTGGACGGTCGGGGTTACTGGCATCTTTGCCACCACGCGCTGCTTGCTTTGCTCGATGATCTCGATGCCCAAGGTTGATACCAGCGTGGTTGTTGGGTTGGCGGGGGACTTGCTCACGTGAACTCCGGGTATAGTGTGGGTCATCAGAACGACTTCATTACAGCGTCCATGAAACCAAGATTGTTTGCGTCCGTCATCTTACTGATTTCCGCGGCACCGGTATGGGCACAGGCCTGGAGTGATGCGCCTGAGGCGGCGCCTGCCACCGAGGCCGTCTTCGTGGACCGACAGAGCCTGCAAAGACAGGCAGGACAGGATTTCGCCAGCCGGCCTGTAGTGCAGGCCGCTCACTATCTCCAGCAAGCGGGCTCGCTGGGCGCGGCGGCCGGGCTGGTGCTGGCGGCTGAGCAGGCGGGTGAGCTGGACAAGGCCACTACTGACGCCGTGCTGGTTGCGTTGCGGGACTATCAGCAACTGGCACTGTACCCACGCGCAAAATTCATTGCCGACGCGCTGTGGAAGCGATGGAGCGTCGACCAGTACAACCACTTCTGGCTCAATCAGGCTGTTCTCATGCTCGAACATGAGGACTATGTGGGTGCCGAGACCTCCTTGCGACATTTACGCAAACCTTGGAGCGCGGACGTCAGCAGACGCCGCTACTCGCTGTGGGGCCAGTTGTACCTGCAGCAGCACAAGTATGCCGAGGTGGTGACTGCGCTGGACAAGCAAGTCTCGATCGAGGACAAGGGGCTGTACGACCATTTCAACTTCGGCTTGGCGCTGCTGAATACGGGCAACAAGGATCGCGGCCTGGCGCTGTTGGACGAAATGGGCTACATGAAACTGGAGGCGCATGACCATCGCGTGTTGCGCGACCACGTCAACCTGATGATGGGTTGGCACTGGCTCAGGAATGACCAGGGCGGAACGGCGCGGGAATACTTCAAGCGCGTCAGCCTCGACGGCCCGGTATCAAACCTTGCCCTGCTTGGACTGGGCTGGGCCGAGCTGGCCGCCGACGGGACAAAACAGGTTGCACGTTTTAAGCGGCGCGTCCTGTGTGAGAAGCCCGATGTGCCACCCGATGCGCTCATGCGTCTGCTGTCGGATCGTTACGTACCTTGCCGTCCGGGAGAGATTTCGGGCGTGGTGGATATCACCCATTCCTTTGCCTTTGACGCAACGAAGCGCGGCACCGAGCGTTATCAGGAAGCTTTAAGGCCTTGGCAGGTGCTGGCACGCCGGCAGGCACATGACCCAGCAGTGCAGGAGGCTTTGCTCGCGGCGGGCTATGCCCACCAGCGCAGGAATGATCCCGAGTCCGCGCAACAGGCTTACCGCTATGCGATCCAGCGCTTTGAGGAGGAGGGGTTGCGTCTGACCGAGCTGGAGAAGGCCTTACGTGAGAAAGACCTTGACCCGCTCATGGTGTTGCGCGGCAAGGCACAACCTGATGAGTTTGCACCGGTTCGTGCAACGAATGGATTTGTTGCCGCAGTTTCCACCCTGGAGACCTTGGCCCAGTTACGGCGGGAATTGGAGGTGATGGATGCGCGGATTCAAGCGATAAGCGAGAAACCAGGCATTGACCAGAAACGATGGGATAGCCTAACAATGAGGAGACTGGTCTTACATGATCAAATGGTGGGCATACAGCAGGCTTTGGATGAATCTTTGCGTAATTCGTTGCTGTCTGACCTGTCCGAGCGTTTGGCGCGCCTGAACCAGTACCACTCGAATGCACGCCTCGCGCTGGCCAGGATGTATGACAAAAATCAGGAACCATAGACACGAGCTGCGTTCCTACTCGTTATCCATTCAATGGACATGGCCCGACAAGGAGTTGCGATGAGCGAAACAGGATTGAAGGGTGGATTGGCCCTGGGGCTGTTTGTCTGCCTGGGCCTGTCGGTGCTGGGCTACACCTTGGGCTGGAGCGCGATTCGTTTCAAGGAGTATGAGCGCGTGGTGGCGGTCAAGGGACTGTCCGAGCGGGAAGTTCCCGCTGACATCGCCATCTGGCCGATCCAATTCACGCGCCCGGGCAATGATCTTGCCTTGCTGTACACGCAACTTGAGGAAGACACCAGCCTGATTCGTGCTTTCCTGAACGAGGCTGGCTTCGACAACGAGGAGATCACGGTCTCGTCACCTGCGATCAATGACAAGCTGGCGCAGGCTTATGAAAGCAACGCGCGCATCGAATTCCGTTATGCCGCAACGCAGACCATCACCGTCTACACCGACAAGGTGACGGAAGTGC
The DNA here is from genome assembly GCA_041620675.1 of Nevskiales bacterium. GTDB lineage: Bacteria > Pseudomonadota > Gammaproteobacteria > Nevskiales > DATLYR01 > DATLYR01. The sequence continues at coordinate 13,015 of JBFKCG010000031.1, read as the reverse complement.
GCAAGGCGGTGAATCGGCTGGCTGAGCTGGGCAAGAAGGGCATCGCCTTCAGTGGCGAAGTCTATGAGAACCGCACCGAGTACCTGTATACGCGCCTGAACGACATCAAGCCGGCCATGATCGAGGAGGCCACGCAGAAGGCGCGCGAGGTAGCGCTCAAGTTCGCGCAGGACTCCAACAGCAAGCTGGGCAAGATCAAGAGTGCCAACCAGGGCCAGTTCTCGATCGAGGATCGTGACCGCAACACGCCGTACGTCAAGAAAGTCCGCGTGGTCTCAACCGTCGAGTATTACCTTTCGGATTAGTACCTGTCAGGCATGACCCACCTTAATGTGCTGAGGACACGGCTTGCTGGCCAGCGGCGGCAGCCTTGGCGTAGTCACGTCCGATGTACAGGTAAGCAGCTGGGACCACGTACAGGGTAAACAGCGTGCCGATGGTCATGCCGGAGGCAATGACCAGGCCCATGGAAAACCGTGCCGAGGCGCCAGGTCCTTCGGACAGCAGCAGCGGGAACATGGCGACTACCAGCGCGGCGGTGGTCATCAGGATTGGCCGCATGCGGATGGCCGCGGCTTCCTCGATGGCCTCACGCTTACCCAGCCCCTGCAGCTGCAGCTTGTTGGCGAATTCCACGATCAGGATGCCGTGTTTGGAAATCACACCGATCAGCGTGATCAGGCCAACCTGGGTGTAGATGTTCAACGTCATGCCCGGGAACGCGCTGAGGCGGAAACTGTTGGTCAGGCTGAACAGGTTGATGAACAGCAGGGCACCGCAGATGGACATCGGCACGGTCACCAGCATGATGATCGGGTCGCGGAAGGACTCAAACTGCGCGGCCAGCACCAGGTAGATGATGATGAGCGCGAAAGCAAAGGTGGCAACCAGCGCCGTGCCCTCCTGCTTGAGCTGGCGTGAAGGGCCGGCATAGTCCACCTGGAAATCCGCCGGTGCCAGTTCCGCGGCCAGGTCTTCAAACAATTTCAGCGCGTCGCCCTGGGTCAGCTCCGGCTTGGGGACGGCAATGATCGTGTCCGCGTTGAGTTGCTGGGCATGCTCAATCGTGCGGGGCACAGTGCGGTTGGTGATGGTGACCAGGGTCGAGATCGGGATCAGCTGGCCATTGGCCGCACGCGTGTAATAACCCTCGAGTTGCGACGGGTTCAGTCGATCGCTGCGCTCAACCTGCTGGATGACCTTGTAGGAGCGGCTCTGGAAGTCAAAGCGATTGACCTGTCCGCCAGACAATAGCGCTGACAGGTCAGCGCTGAGCTGGCTCATGTCCACGCCAAGCAGTGCAGCCTTGTCACGATCAATGTGGATGGTGGCCTCGGGTCGGTCTATGCGCAGGCGCGAGGCGACGAACCAGAACTGCTTGGTGGCCTGTGCACGATTGACGATTTCCTGGCTCACCTGGTTCACGATCTCCGGTGAGGCGGTGGACTTGAGCACGAATTCAACCGGGTAGCCCTGGCCGGGCGTGGGCAGGGGCGGCGGTGACAGCCCGGCCCAACGAATACCGGACACGCTCTGCAGCTTGGGCGTGAGTTCCTGCAGGATCTGCTTGCTGCTGCGCTCGCGCTCGGTCCATGAACGCATCACCATGCCCATGAAGCCGGTGTTGGTGGTGCCGGCGCCACCGACGCTGAAAGTAAAGATGTTCTCCACGTCCGGATCGGCCATGGTGATCTTCTGGGCCTCGGCAAAATACTGGTCAAGGTATTCCTGCGATGAGTAGCCGTCGGTCTCGCTGATGGAGAAGGCAAAGCCGAAGTCCTCGGCGGGTGCCAGCTCGGAAGGTGCGGCCTTGTACAGGAAGTAACAGGCGGCCAGTACCAGTACGCCGAAAACACCAATGACGTGGACGGTATCCAGTGCACTGTGCAGGCGGCGCTGGTAGGCGGCCTTCCAGGACTCGAAGCGCGCATCCAGCCAGGCAGCCAGCTTGCCCTCGCCATGTGCAGGCTTGAGCAGCTTGGCGCACATCATCGGGGTCAGGGTCAGGGCGATGATGCCCGAGATCAGCACGGCGCCCGCCAGTGTAAAGGCGAATTCGGTGAACAGCTTTCCGGTGATGCCACTCAGGAAACCAATTGGCGCATACACCGCCATCAGCGTGATGGTCATTGCGATCACCGGTCCGACCAGCTCGCGCGCGCCCTTGATGGCAGCATCATGGGGCTGCATGCCATCCTCGATGTGCCGGTGTACGTTCTCGAGCACGATGATGGCGTCATCCACCACCATGCCGATGGCCAGCACCATGGCCAACAGCGTCAGCAGGTTGATGGTGAAGCCCATCGCGAACATCAGGAACAAGGCGCCAATCAGTGACAGTGGCACCGTTACCGCCGGTATCAAGGAGCTGCGCACCGAGCCCAGGAACAGGAAGATGACCACCACCACGATCATCACGGCCTCGAGCAAGGTGAACTGCACCTCAGTAATTGCCTCCTCGATGTAGCGCGTGCTGTCATAACCAATCTTGGCGTCGAGACCTTCCGGTAGCTGCGCGAGGATGCCGGGCCAGGCATCTCGTACGAGTCCGATGACGTCCAGGACGTTGGCCTCGGGTCGTGCGTTGATGCCGATGAAGATGGCGGCGTCACCATTCCATCCAGCGCCACCATCATAGGTTTCCGCGCCCAGCTTTACGTCAGCAATGTCGCCCAGACGGACAACTGACTCGCCATCCGACTTGACCGCCAGCTGCTCGAACTCTTCCACGGTGCGCAGGTCGGTGCGAGCCGACAGGCCAATACGCACGTAATTGCCCTTCGCCTCACCCACGGCCGACAACACGTTCTGTTCACGGATACGTGAGTACACCTCGCTGGCTGTCAGGTTGTGCGCGGCCAGTCGGTCAGGTTTAAGCCAGACACGCATGGCATAAGTGCGCGCTCCGATGATATTGGCTTTCTCGACGCCTGGAATGGATGACAGCTGTGGCTCGACCACGCGGGTCAGGTAGTCCGTGATCTGGCTCTTGTCCAGTACCTTGGAGTAAAAGGACATGTACATCGCCGAGGTTCCGCGCGCATCCTTGACCTCGATGATCGGGTCTTCCGAACCCTCGGGTAGCTGGTTGCGAATCTTGTTGACCTTGGCCGAGATCTCGGTCAGTGCTTCGTTGGGTTCCTTGTCCAGCCGCAGGTTGGCGGTGATGACGCTGGAACCCTGGCCGGTGCTCGAGGTGAGGAAGTCGATGCCGTCCGCGGAGGCGATCTCTCGCTCCAGTGGGGTGGTGACGAAGCCGTCCATCAGCGCCGGCTCAGCGCCGGGGTAGAACACCGAGATCTGCAGCTGTGCATTCTGCAGCTCCGGGTACTCACGGACCGTCAGGTCCAGACCCGCACGAATGCCGAGCAGCAGGATGACCAGGCTGATGACCGTGGCCAGGACCGGGCGCTTGATGAAGATATCGGTGAAGTGCATGGGGCTTGTCCTGCGATTCGTATGTGCCGGTCCGTGAAATCTTTAATTCTGCGGCGGCGTCGGCTCGAGCTCGGCCTTGGGTGTGTTGCTGTTGTTGATGATGACCGGCAGTTGGTTGCGCAGCTTCAGCAGTCCGGACGTGGCCACTTGCTCGCCTTCTTTCAGGTTGTCGGTTACAGCGACAAAATCGCCACGTGCATCCCCGGTCTTGACGAAACGCTGGATGACTTCCAGGTCGGTATACGGCGGTGCGCCCGGTGTTGGCTCCGCTGGTGGTGGCGGCGCGTCCTTCTTCTTCTGGACCACAAATACCGAGGTACCGTAGGAGTTGTAGCTGATGGCGGTGCGCGGCACCACCAGAAGGCTGCGTTCGCCTGGAAGCGTCAGTGCAACCTTGCCGAACAACCCTGGCCGCAGCCTATGGTCGGTGTTGGCCAGGCGTGCGCGTAGCTTGAAGTTGCGTGTGGCCTCGTCAATCTGCGGCTCAATCGCGACGACAGAACCTGCGAATTGCTCACCCGGCATTGAGTCCACGCGAATGTTGACAGTCAGGCCCTCCTGCACCAGCGCGACTTGCTGCTCGGGCAGGCTGAAGTCGAAGTAGATGGGGTCCAGCGTCTGCAGGCTGACGATGGCCGTGCCCGGTGCCAGGTATTGGCCCAGGTTGATCTTGCGGATGCCGAGCTGCCCGGCGAACGGCGCACGGATGTATTTCTGTGCCAGCTTGGCACGTTGTGCATCGGCCGCAGACTTGGCAGCGGCGGCCTCGCTCACGGCCGCGTCATAGTCAGACTTGGAAATGGCCTCCATGCCGTACAGTTTTTCACGCCGGCTGCGATTGAGCTCGGCCAGTTCTGCCTGTGCCTCCAGGCGCTTGAGTTCGGCAGCCTCGTTGGCGGAATCCAGAGTCACGAGCGCGGCACCCTTGCCGACCTTGGCACCGGAATCGAAATGGATCGCAGTGACAATGCCGCCTGATTCGGTGGTGACCTCGGTGCCGTTGACCGGCACGAAACTGCCAATGGTCTCCAGCCGGTTATCCCAGGTCATCATTCCGGCAGCCGCTGCGCTGATGGTGGCGGGCGGTACCGGTGCCTTGGCCAGGTACTCGTTCATCATCTTGTTACCAAACCACTTCATGCCGAATATGGCACCGAACACGATGCCAACCAGCACCAGCATGATGATCATTCTTTTTGTCATGACTTAATTCCCGGACGAATCTGATTGATCTGGAGATGAGGCGGGCTTGGTTGAAGCCGGAACGCTTAGCAGTCGATCGATTTCAGCAAAATCCTTTTCGCTGAGGTTGCCGACGGTTTGCTTGAGCTGCAGTAACTTGAGCAGCAGGTTATAGCGAGTGCCATTGAGATCACGACGGGCCTGCACGACGCGCGACTTGGCATCCAGTACGTCGGTGATCGTGCGTGTGCCGGCATCGTAACCTGCGCGCGTGGCCCGCTCGGCGGCTTGGGCCGAAGCCAGTGATTTTTCAAAGGCACTGGCTTCGTCATACGCGCTTTGGACCTGACGAAATAATTGGCGGGTTTCGCGCTCGGTTTCCAGCCTGATGCGCCGTAAATCGGCCTCAGCGATCCTCAGGTTGGCGTCTGCCTGTCGTACCCGTGACTGGTTGATGCCCCCCGCATAGATCGGGACATTCAGTTCAACGCCTATGCGGGCGTCATCCTGCAGCTGGCCAAGGGAGTAGTCGGTGGAGTCGTTGTGGGCGACGCGCGCGACCAGATCCAAGCTAGGCATGGCCTCTGAGCGGCGACTCTGATGTTCGGTCTTGGCGATATCGAATGCGTGCTGGGCCAGGGCAATGCGAGGGCTGCGCTCGCGTGCTGCGCTTACCCAGCTGTCGGCAGTGGCAGGCATCAAGGCAGGGAAGCTGACCTGCTCGGGCAATTGCGGCAATGGGCTGTGGCCGGATTCCGTGATCTCATCAAGGGCATCCCGTGCCGTTTCCAGGTTGCGCCGGGCTGACAGCAGGCGAGCCTGGGCGAGATCGTCGCGCGCCTGCGCTTCCTTGAGGTCGGTACCGGGAACCAGCTCAACTTCATATCGTTTGCGCGTGTCTTCAAGTGATTCCCGAACAGCGCGCGCCTCAGCTTCGGCTTGGCTCAGTCCGTCCTGCGCGACCAGTACCCCGAAGTAGCGCTCGGCCACGCGGCTGAGCAGTCGTTGGGTTCGATCTCTCAGCGCGGTGTCGGCCTGGGCATCCAATGCGGCGGCACGCTCACCCCGCGCGAACCAGTCAAGCCGAAACAGCGGCTGGCGTGCCTCGATGGCTGCGGACCAGGCGCTATAGGTTTCCGCTGGCGCGCTGCCAAAGGCAAACTCTGATTCCGAGCGGGCTTGGTCATAGCGTGTTTCTAGGCCGACATTCGGCAACAGGCTGCCACGCACTTGCTTGCCGGCCTCGCGCTGGAAGTCATGTAATGCCAGTGAGCCGGGCACCGTCGGGTCCTTTTCGCCAGCTCGGTACAGCGCCTCGGTCAAGGTCAGTGCCTGGGCGGGCAGGGCGCAGCCCAGCGTCAGCACAGCGACCAGCAAGCGCTCAGGGATTCTTGTCGCAAGGCAGGTCATTGAATACTTCCTGGCAAAGGTTTCTGATCTTGGCATCGAGCGCGGCCTCGTCATTAGGATCAAAGAAAGGCTTCCACTTAAGCCCGTTCAATAGACTTTGCTGGTGCCGGAGCATGATGCGATAGGCATCCCGAATTTCGTATTTCTCCATCAGCCCTTCAGCATGGGCCATTTGATGGGTGCCTTCGCAGAGTGCCCAGGGCGCCATCGACAATTCGGTCGCCTGCAGGCCCTTGAGTTCCAGATCGCCGACGGCGACGGCCTCGGTGACAATGCCAATGATGATCCGGCTCAAGGGTTCGCCGGCCACCAGTGCGGCCTGGCGGCGTTCGGGCGAGGCACCTGCCCAGACCACCTCGGTGTTGGCAAACTGGTCTAGGCGGAAATGCTCTGGGTAACAGCGCACCAGCAGCGTATCAGCCACCGCGATGCCAAACATGCGATCTCGTGTGGAGGCTTTCCACTTCTCTATCCGTGCGAACAGCCCGGCGCGATGTTGCATGTTCTCCGTGGCCAATGCCACCAACAGGTCTTCCTTGGACTTGAAGTGCTGGTAAAGGGTGCCAACGGCGTAGTCGCATTTTTCAGCGAGACGCGCCATCTGCAGGTTAAGCAGGCCTTCCTCGCGAATCAGCTCACGCGCCGCTTCCAGAAATCGCTGTTCGCGTTCGATGATTTCGCGCTGGCGTCGCTCGCGAGTGCCCATGGGGTGACCGCAGGAAAGAAAAATGAATCTGTATCTAGTCGGTGAATGTTGTTCAATATTAGACTCAAAGTCAATTCCACTGGAAATAACACACTTATTCATGTAGTTATGATGTCCTCAGGCGGTGGCCATTGCTCATTGCCGCAGTCTGAGTAAAGGTGTGACGCAGTCAGCTCTAACAACACAACTATCTTGAGGCCTATCGATGTCGAACCCACTGCTTGCTGGCATTCGCGTGTTGGATTTGTCGCGATTGTTGCCGGGTCCCTTCTGTACTCTTTATCTGGCGCAACTTGGTGCCGAGGTAATCAAGATCGAAGAGCCAAACGGGGGCGACTACACGCGCTCGCTGTCACCGGAACTATTCACCCTGGTCAACCGGGGCAAGAAATCTGTGATCCTGGACCTGCGCCTGCCGGAGGCAGTCGCGATCTTCAAGCGCATGGTTGAGCAAGCCGACGTCGTGGTGGACTCATTCAGACCTGGCGTGATGGACAAGCTCGGCTGTGGCTACGAAAGCTTGAAAGCGATCAACCCAAAGCTGGTTTATGCGGCCTTGACCGGGTATGGCCACACCGGACCGTATCGAGACAAGGCAGGCCATGACATGAATTATCGTGGCTACGCTGGCGACCTGGAACAGAATGGCGGCAGTGGGGCGGCCCCTGTTACTGGCAATTTTCAGGTGGCCGATCTGGCAGGCGGGGCGCTGACCTGCGCCATCGGCATTCTGGCCGCCATTATTGGTGCGCGTACCTCAGGCCAAGGGGCTTTCGTGGATGTGGGCATGCTGGATGGCACGCTCGCGCTGCAGGCCGTGCCACTGGCGACACTACGTACCTTTGGCAAGACTCAGGCGCGCGGTCAGGACATGCTCTCGGGAGCCCTGCCCAACTACAGTTTGTACAAATGCAGGGATGGCCGTTACCTGGCCGTGGGTGCGCTGGAGCCGAAGTTCTTCAAGGCTGTGTTGAAGGGCTTGATCGAGGTTGCACCTAAATCACTGCAGGCGCCCTTGAGTCGTGCACTGGGAGGGCGCAAGCGTGGCTCAGCGTCAGCGTCGGCAACACCGAAGCAGGATCCGATGGCGCGCATGCATGACCTGCTTGGCAAGCCCGACAAGGCCCGTCGCATGTTGGCGCCCGTGCGCTGGGCCATGACCGCAGTCTTTCGCCTCAAGACGCGCGACCAATGGGAGCAGTTGCTGGCACCCTATGACGCCTGTACCTCGGGGGTGTTGACCCTGGCCGAGGCGCTGGAGAATGAGCAAGTCCTCGCACGTGGGCTTGTTGAGCAATGCGAAGGCAAGCCGGCCATCCGTAACCCGATCCATTTCGAGGGGGCGACCACCCTCACGGGTGACTGCCCTGGCCTGGGGCAGCACACGGAGGAGGTGCTGACGGCCTTGGGAATTAGCGCCCGATAGTCGTTATGATGCGATAGGAATAAATCTAGCCAGCGTCAGTTTCCAAGGCGCGGCGCAAACGGGGAGAGTCTCAATAATGGCCAAGAAGTCTGGAAAGAAAAGCACAAAGAAAACGCTGGTTCATAGCTTCCTGCATTGGGAAAAAACCACGCCTGACCGTGTCTACATGACACAGCCCTACCCCGACGGCAGCGTGGTCGACTACACCTGGCGCGAGGTGGGTGACCAGGTACGCCGCATGGCCGCGCACCTGCAGTCCCTCAACCTGCCGCCCAAGAGCAATATTGCGCTGCTGGGCAAGAACAGCGCGCACTGGATCATGGCGGACATTGCCATCTGGATGGCGGGCCATGTCACCGTCCCGCTGTACCCCACTCTGAACGCAGACACGGCGAAGTACATCCTCGAGCACTGCGAGGCCAAGCTGATCTTCATCGGCAAGCTCGATGGCAAGGTCGATGGCTGGAACGAAATCAAGAATGTCATCCCCGCCTTGATGCCAAAGATCGGTTTGCCAATGTCACCTGACAAGGACATCCCGCAGTGGGAAGTGCTGATCAAGGGCACCAAACCATTGAAGGACATCAAGCTCCCCGAGCCCGAGGACCTTGCCACGATCGTCTATACCTCCGGAAGTACCGGCAACCCGAAGGGCGTGATGCATTGCTTCCGGGCCATGTCGGCCGCCGCGGAAGGTTCACGTGAGCTCTTCCCGGTTAACCAGGATGACCGCATGTTGTCCTACCTGCCGCTGGCCCATGTCGCCGAGCGTGCGGTGGTGGAGTCACAGTCACTCAACTTTGGCTTCCATGTTTATTTTGCGGACAACCTCAACACCTTCGTGCAGGACATCCGTCGCGCCCGTCCCACGCTGTTCTTCTCGGTTCCGCGGCTGTGGACCAAGTTTTACCTCGGCATCAATGAAAAGCTGCCGCCGGCCAAGCAGAAGATCCTTTTCAACATCCCGATCCTGGGGCGCGTCATCAAGAAGAAAGTCCTGACCCAGCTGGGCCTGCAGCATGTGCGTGCGGCCGTCACGGGTGCTGCGCCGCTGCCGCCAGACATTATTCGCTGGTATCGCAACCTGGGGCTGGAGCTGCTCGAGGTTTATGGCATGTCCGAAAACTTCGGTTATTCGCATGCCAACCGGCCCGGCAAGACACGCATTGGTTATGTCGGCAATGCCAACCCAGGCTGTGAACATCGCATAGGCGAGAACGGCGAGGTGCTGGTCAAGAGCGCAGCGCAGATGATGGGCTACTACAAGTTGGATAATGCCAATGACGGGCTCACGCCTGATGGCTTCTTCCACACCGGCGACATGGGCGAGATTGATGCGCAGGGAAGGCTCAAGATCACCGGGCGCGTGAAGGAGCTATTCAAGACCAGCAAGGGCAAGTATGTCGCGCCGGTCCCGATCGAGAACCGCTTCAATCACCCGAAGATCGAGGTGGTCTGCGTGGCGGGTGCCAGCCAGCCGCAGCCATTCGCGCTGGTGATGCTGTCGCAGGAAGCCCAGGACGAGTTGGCCAAGGGAGGCGACAAGAAGGCCCTGCAAGCGGAACTGGAAGATCTTCTTGAAAAGGTTAATAGCCAGGTCGAGGATCACGAGCGCCTGGACTATCTGGTCGTGGTGAAGGACCAGTGGACGATGGACAACGGCTTCCTGACGCCAACCATGAAGATCAAGCGCAACGTCATCGAAGGTCGCTACGAGCCCAAGGTCGAGCGCTGGGCCAAGGTGAAGCAGAAGGTGATCTGGGAGTAACTTGGCCACAGCGGCTTCGTGGCCGCATCATCACGGAATATGGTCAAAAATATTGTCGTTGAGGTCCGCTGGAAGCTGGCCTGATGTCATTGAAAGGTGGAGTGTGTTGATTAAAGTCGGCCATACCGGCGCGAGGGGGGTTCTCATGAATATCTCAAGATTGCACCGTCATCCGGTGCTGGTCGCGGGTTTGATCTTGTCCATGGGGCTGCTGGCTGCCTGTGGTGGCAGCAGTGGTCGCGATGACAATGACGGCAATACACGTGGACCAACCAGTCCCTCAACCGCAAATTTCAAGATATGTCAGGGTCCCAACACAACGCCCCAGTCGCTACAGGATCAGGCGCTGGTGGCCTTCTTTGACGCGCGGGAAGGCGATGTCATCGAGTTTTGCGAAGGCATCTATACCTTCACCACCGGCCTGTTCCTGCACAGCAAGCGTGGCATCACCATCAAGGGCGCAGGCAAGAACAAGACCATCCTGAGCTTCAACGAAAGCGCCAGTTCGGAAGGCATCAACGTGGCCTCCAGTGATGGCATCGTGATCCAGGGACTCACGGTTGAAGATACTCCCGGCAATGCCATCCGTATCTTCCGCTCGAATTTTGTCACCCTGCGTGACGTGCGCACGCGCTGGAGCGATGCGGACCCCAGTACGCCAGCCTTTGATACCTCGCCCAACAAGGGGGCCTATGGCTTGTATCCGGTCGAGTGCCGTTATGTGTTGATCGAGGACTCCGAAGCCATCGGCGCCTCGGATGCTGGCATCTACGTGGGCCAGACCTCGGACGTGATTGTGCGCAGGACGCGCGCCGAGTACAACGTGGCCGGCTTTGAGTTCGAGAACACCTATCGAGCGGTGTTCGAGGACAACATTGCCACCAATAACACCGGAGGCTTCCTGGTGTTCGATTTGCCGGGTCTGCGTCAGTACGGCCAAAAGAATATAGTCCGCCGCAACAAGTCTTATAACAACAACACCGAAAACTTCGCGCCCATCGGCAATATTGTTGGCGTGGTGCCACGTGGTACCGGCATGCTGGTGCTGGCCACCGACCAGCTCGAGATATACGACAACGAAGTCACTGATAACGACACGGTTGGTCTGGCCATCGTGAATTACGGCCTGGCCGATCCGGGTGAATCTGATATCAAGTACGACTTCTACCCGGAAGGCATGTACATCCATAACAACCTGTTCCGCGACAATGGCGGCAACCCACAGATGCCCAGCCAGGAACGTGGGGAAGCATCACTGCTGCCCCTGTTGCTGCGCCTGAAGAATGGCGGGCGTGGCGCGCATATTGTCTGGGACGGCGGCGTGGATGCACCGAATAACTGTACGGCGATCCCGGAGGACCCGGACGGTGTGCCGCTGACCCAGCCGAATCCCCGCTACCCGCACGAGGAACAGGGTGGCCGCATGGATGAGCGCGGCCGTCCCAACGTGTCACGCGAGGATACGGTGGGCAATTGCAAGTGGAATGCCTGGAAGTTTGCCAGCCAGGCGGTCAAGGATGCCAACCGCCTGTGCATCGCGGAGAACAACCTCTTCGAGAACACCAGTCCGCAGACCATGCTGACAACAGCATTCCTCAATGCCAAGCTGACCTCCAGTGACCCGGAGCGGCTGGCACGGGACCTGGCGACGCCACCCTCCACTGACCTCGCGCCACACCGCTGTGCTTTGTCCTGGCCAGTGCCGCCTTCCGGCATGCCGTCAACCGATGCCGACCTTAAGCTGCCCTTCGTGCCGTCTGCCAGCAGCGATGATGCCAGGCCCGATCCTGCGGAAGTTGCCGCTGCCTGCGTGGTGCCAGCTGGGGGTGCCGTGAATTACAGCGCACTGCTCAAGTACAACTGCCCAGAGCTGCAGCAGTACGGCTTGTTCAGTAACCCACAGGATCCGCGCTCGGCACCCAATGGCGGCGGCGTGCCATTCGAATTGAACAGCGCCCTGTTCTCGGACTACGCCACCAAGTATCGCGTGCTGTACCTGCCGCCAGGACAGAAGGCGACGTATGGTGATTACGAGGGTAGTGTTATCAAGCCTCCGGGCGCAAAGGATGATCCAGATGACAGCCCCACACGGACGCTGGTGTTCCCAGTTGGTACCGTCATTGCCAAGACCTTTGCGTTCCGCACCGATAACGCCAATGGCTTTACCGAAAACGTGGTCGAGACGCGCCTGCTGATCAAGCGCACGACTTCGCGTGGGCCGGTGTGGGTGGGCTTGCCCTATGTCTGGGAGAAGAACGCACAGGGAGCGCTGGATAAGGCCGTGCTGCGGGTACAGGGTAGTGATTTTGCCGTGAGTTACGACTTCCTGGACCCGGACCCGGAGGTGAAGGACGGTAATGGCGCGCGTGCGCACTATGTCGGAACCGTGTCCCGCTACAACGTGCCAGCTGCCATGACCTGCATCAGTTGCCATGGCGGCGATGATCGCGAGGCCGGTGCCGCGCCCATTGGCATGAAGCCACGCTACCTGAATCGCAACAACAGCTATGGCGGCGTGCAAAAGAACCAGCTCCAGCACCTGGCTGACCTGGGCCTGTTGCAGGGCCTGCCTGCCAACCTGGCCACGATCGAGAAACACCCGCGCTGGAACGTGCCGGGTGATACCGGGGAGTTGCCGGGCTCGGACGAGGACATCCACCAGCGCGTGCGGGCCTACCTGGAGGTGAACTGCATGCACTGCCATAACCCGGGCGGCAATGCCTCCAACTCGGGCTTGTTCCTGGATTCCTTCCGTAAGGTCGACGTGAAATACGGTATCTGCAAGACACCCGTGGCGGCAGGTCGCGGCTCGGGCAATCGCAGCTACGACATCGTGCCGGGTTCAGCCGCAGACTCCATCCTCAATTACCGTGTGAATTCCGCTGAGGGGGGTGTCCGCATGCCGCCCTTGGCGCGCAGCGTGGTCCACGGTGAGGCTGCGGCGCTGATGGTGGACTGGGTAAACAACGTACTGCCCACGCCTGAGACAGAGAACGAGGAGGTGTGCACCAGCCCGATTCCCCGTTTCTCCGGCATGAACAGTAGTGCGCCGTCGATGACCGCGCCACCAGAGCAGGATCCTGTC
>JBFKCG010000030.1:0-18448 GCA_041620675.1 Nevskiales bacterium | reverse complement strand
CTGCTTGGCATCAGCCTCGGCAAGCAACTCCAGCGCATACTCAAACATGTACTCGTCGGGCACGCCCCAGGTGCTTTCCGGAATACCCGGATAGCGTTTCTTCAGCGCAATACTGTCAATCACCGCATCAAAGCCCTGGGTGCGGAGAACCCCGTCCATCTGTCGCCAGTTCGCTGGCCCTGAGGTGAGATAAACGGTGCGATAACCTGACTGGCTGTATGGGCGTGGCGCAAAAGAAGCCAAGCGCCGATGGCCGGCCTGCGCCAAGGGCGAGATTGGTGTATTGAAAAGCAGGCCTTCGAGCGTGGGGTGGGTGCCGTGATTGATGGATACGGCATTGCGGAACAGGAAGTCCTCTTTTGCATGTTCGCTGAAACGCCCCAGCACATTATTGTCAGGGCTGTCGTAGTCGAGAATGTGGCGGCCAAAGGCTTCCATCAGTGCGACGACAACATGGGGCGGGTGACGCTGGAGCCAAGCCCTGTCGGGCGTGCGGCGGTAGAGGTGCTGGGTCAGGTCCTCTTCGGCGCTGGCCTGGAAGCCGTACGCTTCTGCGGCTTCGTCCAGCGTCTCAAACCCGTAGCGCTTGATGCCGGCAATCGGATTCCGCCGGATTCTGTCTTCGCGACGCGCCTTGACAGCCAGGGTCAAGGCATAGGGCCCGTTCGGCACCAGTGTATTCACGAAGTCCTCGGAGGAGACGGTGAGGTGCATGTCGCGTAGCGGGAAGCGATCAATACTTCCGCGGCCGAGCACTAGGATCAGGGCCACCCCGATGACGAGCAATCCCGCACGGGCAGGACGTGCTAACTGGGTCAGGCGCAGGCTCAGCCGCCGCCCGAGTTGCAGCACGAGGAGGCACTGCAAGGTGGTTAACGCAATCCAGAACAGGCTGAGCTGGAACAGCGGGTAATCATTCCAGGCCGAGGCCAGGATGCCGCGCGTATCATCTTCAAAGAAGCCAAAGATGAGCAGGTTGATTTCGCTGCCGTAGAAATCAATGAAATAGTGGTTGATCAGGGCAAACAGGTTGATGAAGCCAAGGATGCCGACAACCATCAGTCCCTGGATGATTGCTTTGAGTTTTGCAAAAAATGGCCAACGTGCCAGCGCGGCCAGGGGCATCGTCAGTAGCAACATCAACACACACAGGGCTGCTGCGGTCTTGGCATCAAAGCGCGCGCCCATCCAGAATGCTTGAGCAACGTCATGCAGGGGCAGCGGTTCCGTGGGCCGATAGTCAAACCAGATGTATGCCCGGAACAGGGATAAGGTGACGATCGCCACAAGGGTCACGAGCAGGGCCGTGATGACCCCAGAGCGGGGTGACGGGTAGGATGGTTGTGCGTGCGCAGGCGGGTACACAGCAGCTCCCATGGACGCGAAGGTCTCGCTATAAACCGGATTGCTTGCCGTGCTTGTGCCAGACAACAGCGGGCACGGTCAGTGTTGTTCTGATGACGCCATATACTACAACGAGCCGCCTGGTTGTGAAGGAGCCCGCCCCCACCAACTGGGGATAGTCTTGCTTCAAGGCCTTGACGACTTTTGGCCTTGGTGGACAGTTGGTCGATTCTGCTGCAATCAGGGTAGGACTGAGCCTGGAACCTGGGCTAGGGTTACAGTCGGTTCATGAGCCAGGCGCAGGAATAATCGATGCGATCCTTTCAAGTCAGCCCTGTGGCGGCACTGTTGGTGTTGTGCCTTGCACTGTCAGCCTGTGGTGGCAGTTCTCAAGACCAGCCAGGGCCTGAAGCAAACACGACATCCCTGACCACCTCCGATCGCGATCATGACGGCATCCCGGACGTGTCCGACAACTGCCCGACGATCGCCAATCCGTTACAGGAAGACATCGACGCTGATGGTGTGGGTGATGCCTGTGATGTGCTCGATGATCGGGATGACGATGGGGACGGCATTCCGAACGTGAATGACAATTGTCCACAAGTGGCCAACTCCGACCAAGCCGATAGTAATGGCAATGGCGTGGGTGATGCTTGCGACACTGGGGACGAAGCGCCCGTCAGTGGCGTCAATGGCGATGATGTGACCGCCCTATACCGGCATTTCAATCAATACGCGAATCCATCGGAGTGAGTGTTATGCGCCTGAGTTTGTCTGTCCGCGCCGTCGCCGTTCTGCTGATGGCCTGCCTGAGCGGGCCAGTACTTGCGGCGGGAATGACCTCGCACGCGATGATGGGGGATGCGGCACGATTCCACTTGCCCCCCGGACACCCGTTGATCGGCTTGCTGGCTGCGCACCGGCCCGCCCTGATCGCCGGTGCCATGTATCCGGATGGTGGCTACTTCACAGGGAATGCATTCCCGTCTGATCGCGACCTGGCTGAAACCGCGCACTGGGATGGTTTTGTGGATGCGTTGGCGGCGGTCGCACATGATGCGGGTTGTGGTGAACGCAAGCCTGATGCGTGGGAAGTAATCCCGGTGCTGGGTGGGACCATCGGTTGGCTGGGCACGGAGCTGGGTCGCGAAGCGCCCGTCATACCGCTGCGCATGGGCGAGGGCTGTGGTCACCTAGTTGCCTTCATGATGGGTGTTGCTGCCCATGGCATGGGCGATGAGGTGTGGGATGCCCTGTTCGAGCCCGCGGTATACCAGCGAAACGAGATGCAGGATGGCCGGCAGACGACCTCGCCCGGTTATGTGCTCGACAGCGTGCCGCCCGGTGCCAATCCCACGGTCGGTGTTGCGATTCGTGCGGCGCTCGGCGATCAAGCTTTTGATGCCCTGTCCGAGGGATTCAAGATCATCAACGGTGTTGAATACGCCATGGACGTGATCGCGATCCGGGACCAGTTTGCCTGGCACGAGGTGCCGGCGCTGGTGTTCCCGCCAACCGACTACCTGCTAGATGCCTACCGGCGCCATGGCAAGACCTTTGATGCAGCAGCGGTGGAGCGGGCGGCATTGGGCACGCGCCTGGTGGTTGCCGCCGAGCGCATTGGCGCTGCGCTGGATTATGTGCGCGTGCGTGACCAGATGCCGTATGCCGTCAACAACTACCTGACGGGTTCCGGAGGAATCCAGGATACCGCCCGCTATATCGCGGGTTATTACGAACATCTCTGGGATCGCGTGGTGAATGGCCCGGACAAGGCCATGCGCCCCTTCGTGGTGGGCGTGCACCCCCAGCCGGGTGAGCGAGGGCTACCCGCCACCGTATGCGAAACCGAAGGGGGGTCCTCTTTTGGGAACTGCATCGATAGCAAAAGACCCATCGCGGACCGCTATATTTATGTCTCCCTGTCCGGGAGCATGGGCAGCAATTTCTCCGAACTGAAGGACCCGTTTGCGGTGTTCGACGAAGAAGGCAACAAGCTGCCAGTGAAGTTCACCCAGTCTCCGCCTTGGGGAACGCCGCAGGACGCGCATGGGTTCCGCATCGAGCTAATGGACAAAAAGCTTAAGCCGAATCACCGCTACACAGTCGTGGTGACAACGCAGTTATATGACCGGCGTGGCCCGAACGAGCCCAAGGCCCGCCTGGCTGCGCCCATGATCTGGCACTTCACGACGGGCGCTGACTGATGCCTGCCTGAGAGGCGCAAACCAGAAACCCGTATAATTTCAGGCCTTGCAAGCGGCCTGCCTGCTTTACTACGGAGTCCTGAATGACAAATCTGATCCCGCCGCACGGCGCCACTGAACTCAAGCCCCTGTATGTCTCCGACAAGGCCCGGCATGCGGCATTGGTAAAAGAAGCGGAAGGACTGCCTTCGCTGCTGCTGAACTCGGCTGCGGCTGCAAACGCGGTCATGCTCGGTGGCGGCTACTTCAATCCGCTGGACGGCTACATGAACCTGGCGGATGCACTGTCGGTCGCCAAGGACATGAAAACCGCCTCGGGCCTGTTCTGGCCGGTGCCGATCGTGAACCTCACAAAGGAAACCGGCATCAAGGCCGGCAGCCGCATTGCCCTGCGTGACCCGAATGTCGAAGGCAGCCCGGTGCTGGCCGTGATGAATGTCGAGGCCGTTGAGGCGGTCAGCGACGAGCAGATCAATTTCATGGCCGAAAAGATCTTCGGCACGCTCGATGAAAAGCATCCAGGTGTTGCCGTCTTCACCCAGCTCGGCAACACGCTGTTGTCCGGCCCGATTGAGGTGCTGAACTTCTCCTACTTCGAGACGGAATTCCCGGATACTTTCCGCACCGCCGTGCAGATACGCGAAGAAATCCAGAAGCGGGGTTGGAGCAAGGTCGTGGCATTCCAGACTCGCAACCCGATGCATCGCGCGCACGAGGAGTTGTGCCGCATGGCGATGGAGCGACTCAAGGCCGATGGCCTGGTCATTCACATGCTGCTGGGCAAGCTCAAGGCCGGCGATATCCCGGCATCGGTGCGCGATGCCAGTATCCGCAAGATGGTGGAGCTGTACTTCCCGGCCAACACGGTGATGGTCTGTGGTTATGGTTTCGACATGCTGTATGCCGGCCCGCGTGAGGCGGTGCTACATGCCGTGTTCCGCCAGAACATGGGCGCGACCCACCTGATTGTCGGCCGCGATCATGCCGGCGTCGGCAGTTACTACGGCCCATTTGATGCGCAGGCCATATTCGAGCAAGTTCCCCAGGGCGCGCTCAAGATCGAAATCTTTGGCGCAGACAACACCGCCTGGAGCAAGAAGCTGGGGCGAGTGGTGATGATGCGCGAGGCCCCGGAGCACACGCCGGAGGACTTCATCAACCTCTCGGGCACCAAGGTGCGAGAGATGCTGGGCCAGGGCAAGGATCTACCGCCAGAGTTCTCCCGGCCCGAGGTGGCAAAAATCCTCATGGAGTACTACCAGTCCATCGGCGGATAGGAGCTGCATTGCGTTATTGATGATACGAATCATCAACTTGCAAACTGCTGGCAGAGGCCTATCCTGTCAGTGGGAGGGTCTTGCGGGGATGTTGCGTGCGGATCAGTAACTGTAAGCGGATTGGCATGGGGCTGGGCCTGCTCCTGGGATTGGCACACGGCTTTGCTTGCGCCCAGAACGGCGAGATTCACATTTACCGTGGCGCCGACGGCGTACCACTGTATACCGACAAGAAACTCAACACGCGACTTCTGGATGAGGTGTATGCCTATATCGGCAAGTATGGGCGTCCCACGGCAGTGCAGTCTTGCCAAGGGCTGACTGCGGAAGGCATGGAAGCTCGCGGCGCACAATACCAGTATCTGATCAATCGACATGCCCAAGCCTATGGCGTCGACCCGGCGCTGATAAAGGCCATGATGCGGGTTGAATCCTGTTTTGATCGCGTGGCGGTTTCCAAGGTGGGCGCACAGGGGCTGATGCAACTGATGCCCGGCACGGCCAAAATCCTTGGCGTGATGGACAGCTTCGATCCGGATGAAAACATTCGTGGCGGCGTGGAATACCTCAGTGGCCTGTTGAAACGATTCAACAATAACCTCGAATTCGCGATCGCCGGCTATAACGCAGGCCCTGGTAACGTGGAAAAGTACAATGGCATCCCGCCCTTTCGCGAAACCCAGTCCTATCTCAAGCGCGTCATGGCGCACTACAAACGCTATCGCACATGATCCTCCATGTGGGGGCTTGCGTCGGCTGGCTCCTTTTGCACTTGCTGGTGGCAGGCACTTGGCGCAGCAGCTTGGCGGCGCGCCTAGGGGAGGGTGGCTTTCGTCTCCTGTTCTCCTTGCTTAGCGCGCTCTCGCTCACCGCAATGATCGTGACTTACCTTCAGGCACCGATTGTCTGGCTTTGGGCAACGTCACCCTCCTTGAATGCCGTGGCGATGCTGCTGATGTTGCCGGCATGCCTGCTGCTGGTGGCGTCATTGCGAACCAGCAATCCAACCTTGGCCGGGGCTGACATGCTGCTCGGCGACTTGCTGCCGACGATTGGCATCACGCGGGTGACGCGCCATCCGATGTTGTGGGCTTTCGTGTTATGGGCAATTGCACATATGCTGGCCAACGGCGACTTGGCCACATTGTTGTTGTGCGCGGCGATCCTGCTGTCGGCGGCGAATGGCATGCTGTCCATTGATCGCAAGAAGCTGCGCAGGTTCGGGCCTGCCTATGCGGAGTTCAAGTCCAAAACGTCATTGCTGCCGTTCGCGGCAATCCTGAGTGGTCGCAATGAACTGCGCCTGCGCGAGATTGGCTGGCTGAGCGTGGTGATCGCATTGTGTTTGTATGGTCTGGCCTATTGGATGCATGGCCGCCTGGGTGCGCCGATCCTGCTTTAGTTGCGCGTTCTCAGAGCATCAGCTCCATCCGCCGTGAGCGCGGCAAGGCGATGCCGTTGCGCGTGGCCTCGAACGCACTCTCCCTGACCACGCGCAAACCAAGCTTCTCATACAGTTGTTGCGCACGCGGGTTATTGCTGGCCACATCAAGCGAAAGCTTGGCCTTGTCGAGACTACGTGCGTGATTCATCTGCGCATGCAGCAACTGTGCGCCGATTCCCTTCCCGCGCATCTCGGGCGATACGCCCAGGTTGGCGACATACAAGGTGCGGCGGCCGGGTGGAGGCATCCAGCGCGTGGATAGCATGGCGCGCCGCAGGACGGCGGGGCTGCCCAAATGGTAGAAACGCAGGATCTGGCGCAGGGTGCCCTGGCTCAATTCCTGGTATTCGATGCCACTGTAGAAAGCGCCGATGCCAACCACCTTGCCATCCACTTCGACGACCGTGTGGTTGCGATGGCCAAACATGCCAGCACCCTGTGTGAAGGCGAATGCGATGTACTCCCTTGCGTGACGCCGCCCTTGTGTGAAGACGTACTCGAAGCCCTCGGGGCCGGCACTATAGATCAGGGGTACGGCGCGCTCGGCGTCTTGGGCAGTGGCTTGTCGAAACTGAAGTTGCATGGAGCGCCTGCCTAGCCCTTGTTCTTTGTTCGTTCGGCCTTGAGCCATTTCACCCCGTTGAGTTCACACTGCAGAATTTCCCGGCGCAGTGTCGCAATGGCCTTTGGGCGTGGAAAACTGCTGCGCCAGGCCAGCGCGATCCTGCGGGAAGGACTTTCTCCGGCAAACGGCCGGATAGACAACAAGGTCGTGTCCACTGCGCTCTCTTCCATGGAGCTCTTGGGTAGCACGGTGATGCCCAGGCCGCTTGCGACCATATGGCGGATGGTTTCCAGGCTGCTGCCCGCCAGCGGTCGCGGCAACTCATCGTCTGCGTCCCGGCAGTCCGGGCAGGCTTCCAGTACCTGCTCGCGAAAGCAGTGGCCGGGCCCGAGCAGCAGCAGGTCCTCGCCGGACAGGTCATTGGCGGGAATGCTGCGGCGCTTGCTCCAGGGGTGTGACTTGGGCATCACCACCACGAAGGGTTCTTCATACAGCGGCCAGGTTTCTACGCCGGTCTGCGTGAAGGGCAAGGCCACGATGATGACGTCCAGTTCGTTCTGGCGCAGTTGGCGCGCCAGAACGGCGGTCAGGTTCTCCTCGATCAGCAGCGGCATGTTTGGCGCAACTTTGCGCAGGCGCGGCACGAGTCCTGGCAACAGGTAAGGGCCAACGGTGTAAATGACCCCGAGCCGTAACACGCCGCCCATTTCATCCTGGCCCTGTTGTGCGAGGCTTTCCAGTGTCGCGGCCTCGTGCAGCACGCGGCGTGCTTGCTCGATGATGCGCTCGCCGACGGGCGTGGGTCGCGCCTCGCTGCGGTTGCGCTCGAAGAGGGTGACGTTGAGCTGGTCCTCCAGTTTGCGGATGGCAACGGACAGGGTGGGCTGACTTACGAAACAGCGATCAGCGGCGCGGCCGAAATGGCGCTCGCGATCCAGCGCGACCAGGTAGCGCAACTCGGTCAGGGTGATGGCCGAAGGCCGGGTGTTGGTCATGCCAACCAGTCCTGCGGTTTCAGGTAACGCTCGTACAGCGCGGCTTCCGGTGTGCCCGGATCCGGTTGCCAGTCATAACGCCAAGCGACTTGCGGCGGTAGTGACATCAGGATTGACTCGGCACGGCCGCCTGATTGCAGGCCAAACAAGGTGCCACGGTCGTAGACGAGGTTGAATTCGACATAACGGCCACGTCGATACAGCTGGAATTCACGCTCGCGCTCACCATGCAGCATGTCCTTGCGGCGATCCAGGATCGGCAGGTAGGCGTCGAGGAAATGATCGCCCACGCTGCGCATGAAGTCGAAGCAGTGCTGGAAGCCGCCTTGGCTGAGATCGTCGAAGAAAATGCCGCCGATCCCGCGTGTCTCGCGCCGATGTGGCAGGTAGAAGTACTCATCACACCAACGCTTGAAGCGTGGATAGGCGTCATCCGCATAAGCCCGGCAGGCCGCGCGTGCGGTTGCGTGCCAGTGTCGCGCATCCTCATCAAAGCCGTAGTAAGGCGTCAGGTCGAAGCCGCCGCCAAACCACCACACGGGCGCACCCCCTGCTTGTTCGGCGAGGAAGAATCGTACATTCATGTGCGTGGTGGGGGCGTAGGGGTTGCGTGGGTGCAATACCAGCGACAGGCCGACGGCCTGAAAGCCACGCCCGGCGAGTTCTGGCCGGTGTGCGCTGGCCGAGGGTGGCAATTGCTGCCCGTGCACATGGGAATAATTGACGCCGGCTCGCTCGAGCACCGCGCCATCGGCGAGCACGCGGGTTTCGCCGCCGCCACCCCCTTCGCGCTGCCAATGGTCGTTACGAAAGCGGGCGCTGGGTTCTTGCTGTTCCAGCGCCACGCAAATCCGTGACTGTAGATTGCGCAGGTACTGAGTGACTGCGGCCAGGTCAGGTTGATCAGTGATGTTGTTGTCCATGGGAAGAAGTCTACTGTCTGATCGTGTGGCGCGTCAGCGGCGTGGTGGTGCCTCAGGCAGGACGCAGGATTTTGCCGCTGCGACCGTCCCTTATTTCACTTGGGGACGATGCGCCGCCGGTAGAACCGGCGAGAAGATAGTCCACGCGCTGGTTGAAGTAGCGGCGCACCTGCAGGGCATTGCGTGCGGGAGGGTGCTGCGCGGGATTGGCACTGGTGGATACGATCGCGCCTCCGAAGGCATCACATAGCACACGTGCCTGCGGATGAGCGGTGACGCGCACGGCCAGGGTATCGTGCTGGCCGCGAAGCTCGACCGGCACCCAGTGTTGCGCTGGCAGCAGCCAGGTGACGGGCCCCGGCCAACTCGCCATCACCTGGTTATAAAGCGCTTGGTGCAAGGGGGCGAGAAAAGGCTCCAGATCCGCAAAGTGCGCTGCGATCAGGATGAGACCCTTGTCCATGGGCCTTTGTTTCAGTCTGAGGATGCGGCGTACGCTGTCGAAATTGAGCGGATCACAGCCCAGCCCCCAGACTGCTTCAGTCGGGTAGGCGAGAACGCCGCCATGTTGCAGGCATCGCAGGGCCTGACGCAGCTGCCACGCAGACATGCCTAGTGCCCGGGGCCTTTCGGCAAGGCTGCGTAAAAAATCCGCCCTTGTGGAATCGGCCGGTTCGGGCCAGTGCGCCTGATGATTGAGACAAGGGGTTTTTTCATGGCAATGAGTCCAGTCAATGGTGGCTCAGTGTGCAAGTCATCGCCCTGATACATTGACCGCTGGGCCAAGTGTTAGTTTGGCTGGCTCAGTTCTCGGCCGTGCTGTCTTGCTTGTCCTTGCCGGGCGCCTTTTTTCTTGCCGCGGCTTTGCGCTTGGCTTTTGGCTTGGCTTTGCTCTTGGTTTTGGCCTTGGGCTTTGTCTTGTCCTTGGCTTTGGCAGGTTTTTCAGACTTGGCGTCCTTGGCCTCATCAGCCTTTGCGCCCTCGGCTTTCCTGCCAGAGCCCTTGGCGTCGGCCTTGCCGCCACGGCGGCCAAAGCGCCCCCTTTTTTCGGGAGCTGCTGCGATCAATTCCTCACATTCCTGTTGGGTCAGCGAGGCGGGCTCGCGGTCCTTCGGAATCTTGGCGTTCTTCTTGCCATCTGTGATGTAGGGCCCGTAACGGCCGTTTAACACCTGGATGTCCGTGCCTTCGAAAACCTTGATGATGCGGTTGGCATCGGCCTGCTGTTTCTCTCGAATCACCTCAAGCGCGCGCTCCGGCGTGATTTCATACGGATCATCCGGCGGTTTGATCGACACGAACTTCTTGCCATATCGCACATAGGGGCCGAACCGGCCGACGTTGGCGACGACATCCTCGCCCTCGGGTGTCTGGCCGAGGTCGCGGGGCAACACGAAGAGCGCCAGCGCCTCATCCAGCGTGATGCTGTCCATGCGTTGGCCCGGCCGCAGTCCGGCGAATTTTGGTTTTTCCTCGTCTTCCTTGGTGCCAATCTGCACGAACGGCCCGAATCGGCCCATGCGTACGGTCACGGGCTTGCCGGAGACGGGGTCGGTGCCAATCTGGCGCGCCTGCGCAACTTCCTCGCGCGACAGGTTGGCTTTGTCGTCAACCTGCTTCTTGAATTGCTTCCAGAAGTCCTCCAGCAGCGGCACCCATTTGCTTTCGCCGCGCGCGATGGCGTCGAGCTGGTCTTCCAGCTTGGCCGTGAATTCGTAATCCACGTACTGGGTAAAGTGTTCGGTCAGGAATTTGATGACGATGCGGGCAACGTCGGTTGGATAAAAGCGCCGGTTCTCCAAGGTCACGTACTCGCGGTAAAGCAAGGTGGAGATGATGCTGGCGTAGGTCGAGGGACGACCAATGTCGTATTCCTCCAGCGCCTTGACAAGGCTGGCCTCGGAATAGCGTGGCGGCGGCTCGGTGAAGTGTTGTGCTGTCAGGACGCCGGCTAGTTCAAGTGCCTCGTCCTGCTCGACGCGCGGCAACTCGCGTGATTCTTCTTCTTTCTGTTTCTCAGGGGTGCTGTCGTCCGTGCCTTCTTGGTAAACCGCCATGAAGCCTGGTTCGACCAGGGTCTGGCCGGTGGCGCGGAAAGTGTTGCCTTTGCCGGCGGCCAGGTTGATGGCCACGGTGTCGAAGATCGCCGGCTGCATCTGGCAGGCTAGCGTTCGTTTCCAGATCAGCTCATACAACTTGGCCTGATCGGGTGTCAGGTATTTTTGTACCGACTGTGGATCCCGTGCGGCAGAGGTGGGGCGCACGGCTTCATGTGCTTCCTGCGCATTCTTGGACTTGGTCTTGAATACGCGTGGCTGCTCGGGCAGGGCCTTGTCGCCATAACGCGTCTTGATCACCTCACGTAATTCGACCAGGGCTTCGGCTCCCAGGCTCACGGAGTCGGTACGCATGTAGGTAATGAGGCCGACATTTTCCTCGCCGCCGATCGCCATGCCTTCGAACAGCTGCTGCGCGGTCTTCATCGTGCGGCTGGCACCAAAGCCCAGCTTGCGCGAGGCTTCCTGCTGCAGGGTCGAGGTGGTGAACGGCGCGGCCGGGTTGCGGCTGCGCTGCTTTTTTTCGATGGTGCTGACAGTGACCTTGCCATTGGCCGCTGCACGCAGCGCCTGCTCGACTTTATGAGCTTGCTCAGCCGAGGTGACGGTGAACTGTTCAACGCGCTCGCCATTGAGCTCATACAGGCGGGCCGGGAAGGTCTGGTTGTCCTTGTTGACCTCGGCCTCGATCGTCCAGTACTCCCTGGGCTTGAAGGCGAGGATTTCATCCTCGCGCTCAACGATCATGCGCAGGGCCGGGCTTTGCACGCGACCTGCGGACAGGCCGGGCAGTACCTTGCGCCAAAGCAGCGGCGACAAGTTAAACCCGACCAGGTAGTCGAGCGCGCGACGCGCCTGCTGCGCGTCGACAAGGTCGCTCGAAATTTCACGTGGGTTGGCGACGGCTTCGTTGACTGCGCGCTTGGTGATCTCGTAGAACACCACGCGCTGGATATCCTTGTCGACCAGCGCCTTGCGTTCCTTGAGGATTTCCAGCAGGTGCCAGGAAATTGCCTCGCCCTCGCGGTCGGGGTCAGTTGCGAGCAGGAGACGATCAGCCTTCTTGAGTGCACTGGCGATCTTGGCAACGTGCTTCTCGTTACGCTCGATCACGCGGTACTTCATCGCGAAATCGTGTTCGACATCGATTGCGCCCTCTTTCGGAACGAGGTCGCGCACATGCCCATACGAGGCCAGCACCTCGTAGTCCTTGCCGAGGTACTTCTTGATGGTATTCGCCTTGGCGGGCGATTCGACGATGACGAGATTTTTACTCATGCCGCTATCAGCATGTGGGGGAACCGTGTTCGAACGCAAGAAGCGTTAATGTAGGTAGCCGCCGTTCTGGTTGTAAACAAGGTCTTCAACCCAGGCATAGGCAGCTTCCTGGCCAGGCTGGTTGAACAGCACCATCAGCACCACCCACTTGGCCTGTTCGATGTCGAGCTCCTCGGCGGGATGGTGCTCGGCGAGCGCCATCAGGCGATCGAGGACGGCCTCGCGCATTTCCGGGTTGAGGATGCCGAGCTGTTCCAGATGCAGGACAAAGCCGCGGCATTCGCTCGACAGCCATGCCAGCTCGACCGGTGCGAACACGCGCATGGCGAAGGCTGACAACTGCGGGCTGGGTCCGCGCTGCTGTGCGGCGAGGCCTTCCAGCCAATTGCAGGCATGATCAACCTGCTGACGCTGGAAGCCGGCGGCCTCCAGTTCGGTTTTCAGGCTGTCTTGATTGCCGTGATGTGGCAGCCCTGTCTCCTGATAGTTCTCGAAGACATAGAGCAACACATCCAGGACGTCTTCATTCATCCGCGTGTTTCACTACTGGGAGATAACTCTGCGGCAGGCATACACCCACCACGATTTGAGGCGCAGCATGGGGGAAACGGCCGCAGGCGTCAAACTTGCCCCCGCCAGTTGCGGCCAGCAATTCGGGTTCGGGTACTGAATAATTACTATCGACACTGGCGGAAACGGCTGTCATCTTTATAATGTGCGAGCCCACGACCCCGACCCGTTATGCAGTTCCCGCGCCTTTACACCGACCCCCTTAACCAAGGCAAGGCCACCCTTGTCCTGCAGCGCATCTGTGACCGGGCTTTCGCCTCGCCCAGCCTGATTTATTCGGTGCTGTATTACGCCGATCGCCAGCATCTGGCGAAGAATCCCGGCACGCTGTATGGCGAAACCTACCTGGCTTACCACCATGCGGCGGTGCCCTCCTGGGCCAACCACATATATATGACTCTGTGCATGCCCTCGCGCGATGTTGGCCTGTATCTCCAGCTCAGGCGTCATTTCCTGATCAATGGCGAGGGTTGGCTGATCAACCGGGATATCTCCGCGCGTGGTGAAAAGGGACTAAGCCAGGCCGAGATGGACTGCATTGATGACGCTGTGTACTGGTATCGCACGGCCAGTCCTCGGGAAATTACCATCAACCGGCGTGACCTGAGCTGGCAGAAAACACCACATGGCCAGCCTATCCTGCGCGAAGAACTTCAGCGTTATGGGAAGCCGGCATTGGTTCAGGCAGACACCCCAGTCCCGGGGCCCAAGGCGATTCGGTTTATGCGTGGCAAGCCGCAAGCACCAATGATGGCCGCAGACGAGATGACCCCGACCACCGAGGTCGCCTAGGCGAGCCTAGTGCCCGACGATGCGCTGGTACTGACCGCCAGGAGCCAGTGAGACCAAACCCCGAAGCTCCAGGATCAATAACATCGAGGCCACGGCCTCGGCAGCAAGGCCGGTTCGCTCAACCAGCTGGTCGATGCGCGCGGTTTCGTGGCCGAGTGCATCCAGCAACTGGCGGTATTCCGGGTCAGGTGAGTCATCGCCCACCGGCTTTACGCCCCCTGAATCGGTGACGGCGTTGCACGACAAGGGCAGGTCAAGCAGCGGTGCGATTTCCTCGAGGATGTCTTGCGCGGATTCCACCAGCTTCGCGCCTTCTCGTAACAGGCGATGACAGCCGCGAGCCAACGGGTTATGGATGGAGCCTGGGATCGCAAACACCTCGCGGCCTTGGCTGGTGGCCAGCCGCGCAGTGATTAATGAGCCGCTTTGCAGCGCGGCCTCAACCACCAGCACCCCCAGACTTAATCCACTGATCAGTCGGTTGCGTCGTGGGAAATTCGCGGCCACCGGAGGTATGCCTGGTGGGAATTCCGACACCAGCGCACCTTGCCGGGCAATGGCGTGGGCCAAGTCCCGGTGCTTCGCTGGATAGACGCGGTCCAGGCCGGTGCCGCAAACCGCGAGGGTCAGGCCGCCGGCGAGCGCGCCTTGATGGGCGGCGGCGTCAATGCCAAGCGCCAAGCCACTGGTGATGACAAAGCCCGCACGAGCCAGGCTCTCGGCAAAAGCCTTGGCGTTATCGAGTCCGCCGGGCGTGGGGTTACGGCTGCCGACGATCGCCAGTTGTGGGAGCGCGAGCAGTTCCGGATCGCCCACCACGAATAAAACCAATGGCGCGCCTTCGAGCAGGCGCAGGCGCTGCGGGTAACGTGGATCGTCACGCACGATCAGGTGATGGTCTGGGCTTTCCAGCCAGGCCAGGTCGGTGGCTAGGCGCGCGGCATCGGGTTGCGCTAGTGCCTGCTGGGCGGCGCTGCTCAGTCCTGCCTCAGACCAAGCCTTGCGACCTGCCGATAGTACGGCCTGCGCGGAGCCGAAGCGCTCCAAGAGGCCAGCGGCGGTAACCGGGCCGATATCTGGTGCATGCAGTAGCGCCAGCCAACTGCTTGGATCGATGCGGGAGCCTTCCATGGTCCGCCAATAGGGTTTATGGACTGTCCGGTGAGCGGAACTTGTCGAGGAGGTGGATGGCGCGGGTTGATTTCATGACCAGTGCATAGCTGACGCGTTCGTAGGTCTTGAACACCATCAGCAAGCCGGCTTTTTCATCCGGCAAGGTCACCGTCGCGCTTGCGCTGCCGTATGGATCAGGTACGCGTCGGCCAGTCTGGTAGATGGAAAAAACATGACCAACTTCAAGTCCGTCGCGAACACCCTTGTTGAGCGTGACGATCTGGTATTGCGAGATGTTTGACACGGCCCCGGTCACCGCGATGATGTAGCCGGCGATGCCAGGATGCGGCGCATGGGGGTAATAGGCCGGATCCGGCAGTGAGCGCTCGTCGAATGGCAGCAGCCGGTCACCAATCATGACCTCACGGACGCTGGTGTCGGTGTTGATGCGGGCCGGGTTGCCAGGCGTTTTCACGCTGGAAGTGCCGATGTAGATGGCTTCGTATCCCAGCAGTTCCTTGGTTTCCGGGTCGCGGTAGGGGTCGCCCTTGCGAACCAGGACATGGCTCGTCCCGTCAGTGTCTTTGATGCCCTTTGCATAGGCCGGGATGTCGCGGCCACCCATCAGGTGCTCATCCCCAAACTCAACGATATAGGGCGCTGCTTCCAGTTCCTCGGCCCCCACCACGCGTGGGCCCATGAGGAAGGCACGGATGGCGTCACCGGGGATGGTGGGAATCGCCTCTTTCAGCGGCTGCTCGCGCACGCGTGGCGAGAGCTTCTCAACGCCGGGCGGCGGCTCGCGCGACAGGCGCGGCTTGCCGTCGACATAGGTCAGGTAAAGCACGTCACCCGGATAAATGAGGTGCGGGTTCTTGATGTTCGGGTTGCCATACCAGAGCTCAGGCCACTTCCAGGGTTCCTTCAGGAAGTAGTCGGCGATGTCCCACAGGGTGTCGCCTTTCTTGACGACATAACGCAAGGGGATGTTGCTGTTGAGCTCGGGTGCCGGGCTGGTGCTTGCGGCTGCAGCGGTGGCAGTAGCAGGCGCTGCATTGGCCGCAGCCTCATCGTCTGCGGGCTGGAGAGCCTCCGCCGGCGCTGTCTCCGTCGAGGGCTCCGCGTTGAGTGGTTCTTCAACAACAGCACCGCCATCGGGTTCGTTCGCGGTGATGCTGGTGGATGCCTCGGTGTTGGCATGGGCCGTGGCCATCATCGCGATCGCCAGCAGCATGCCGAGCAGGCAGCGTCGGGCAAAAGCAAACAGGCTATAATTGCCGCTGGTTTGCGGGTGTCCTGCCCAGTTCAACATGTGCCGCCTCCCCGATCTTTTACTGCGTCTAACTGTAGCAGCAATATTGCCGAAATGTTAAGAGTGACAACGAGATGGCCATTCTTCCTATATTGACTCACCCGGATCCCAGACTGCGTCAGCGCACTGCCGCCGTGACCGATTTCGGTGAGGACTTGCAACGCCTGATCGACGACATGTTCGAGACCATGTATGCCGCGCCCGGCGTCGGCCTGGCCGCCAACCAGGTGGGTGTGCAGTTGCGTGTGGCGGTGATGGATTGTTCAACAGACAAGGCCCAGCCCAAGCCGCTGGTCATGGCGAATCCGGAGATCCTGGATCCCCAGGAGCCGGAACTGGTGGAGGAGGGTTGCCTGTCGGTGCCGGGCGGGCAGGAGATGGTCAAGCGCTTCCGGCGTCTGCGCCTGCGCGCGCAGGATCGCACCGGGCAGTTTTATGAGCTGGAGGCGGAAGACCTGTTGGCCCAGTGCATCCAGCACGAGATCGGTCATCTCAACGGCCAGCTCTATATCGACCTGTTGTCCGCGCTCAAGCGTGAGCGGCTGCTCAAGAAACTACAGAAAGAAAATCGGCAAGAGGACTAAGAACCGACTGTGCGCATTGTCTTCGCCGGTACGCCGGAATTTGCGGTGGCCGCCCTGGATGCTCTGGCGACCAGCCTGCACTCGCTGGTGGGTGTCTACACGCAGCCGGATCGTCCCGCTGGTCGTGGGCGCGTGCTGACACCGAGTCCGGTCAAGCAACGCGCAGAGGCGCTGAACCTGCCGGTATACCAGCCCGCGAGCCTGCGCGATCCCGCGGCACAGTCCGTACTGGCCTCGCTCCAGCCAGACCTGATGGTGGTGGTGGCGTATGGCCTGATCTTGCCGCAGGTGGTACTGGATATACCGCGCTTGGGATGCGTCAACATTCACGCATCCGAATTGCCACGCTGGCGTGGCGCGGCACCAATCCAGCGCGCCATCCTCGCAGGTGACCAGGAAACGGGCATCACCATCATGCAGATGGATGCCGGCCTGGATACCGGACCGATGCTGTTGCAGCGGGCCTGCCCAATCGAACCCACCGAGAGTGCCGCGCAACTGCAGGATCGCCTTGCCGCGCTTGGCGCCGAGGCGCTGCTCCGCGTCCTGCCGATGCTGGAGGCGGGCACGCACAAGCCACAGCCGCAGGCGCAAGACGGCGTCACTTACGCGCACAAGATCGAGAAACGGGAAGCCCTCATTGACTGGGGGCAACCGGCACTGGTGATCTCGCGCCAGGTGCGAGCCTTTAATCCGTGGCCGGTGGCTTCCGGCATCCTGAACGGGAAAACCGTACGCATCTGGCAGGCCCAGGTGCTGTCAACGGATTGTGGGAAAGCGCTGCCCGGGCAGGTCATGGCTGCAGGCGCGGATGGGATTGATGTGGCGACAGGCGCTGGCGTCTTGCGTTTGCTGCAACTGCAGTGGCCCGGTGGACGTGTGCTGAGTGCGGCCGAGGCCAGCAATGGACGAGACTTGCAGGGACAGCGCTTTGAATCCAAAGCCTGAGGCTGGCGCGTTACGCGCGCAAGCGGCCGAGGTGGTGGCGGCTGTCTTCGCAGGCACCAGTCTGGATGCTGCGTTGCCTCCCGCCCAAGCCCAACTGTCGTCCCCGCAGGATCGCGGTCTCTTGCAGGCCCTGTGTTATGGCGTGTTGCGCGACCGACGTCTCCTTGAACATCTGGTGGGCCAAATGTTGCAGCGACCGGCCAGCGATGGGCGCTTGCAGGCCTTGTTGCTGGTGGGTGTGTACCAGTTGCGCAGCATGCGAATTCCGCCCCACGCGGCAGTCTCGGAAACCGTCGCTGCCACCTCCCACATTCGCCAATCGCGCACACGTGGCATGGTCAACGCCATCCTGCGCCGTTACCAGCGCGAGCGTGCTGCTCTGGAGCAGTCGTTGCCGCAGGATCCCGGTGTCCAGCATTCGCACCCGGATTGGCTGGTGGCACAGTTGCAGGCGGATTGGCCACAGGAGTGGCAGGCATTGCTGGCTGCCAATCAGGCGCATGCTCCGATGACACTGCGTGTGAATGCGCGACGCGGAACACGCGAAGATTACCTTCAACGTTTGTCTGCGGTGGGCATTCATGCCAGTGCGTCATCCGTTGCACCTGCCGCGCTGACACTGGCAGAGCCGACGGGGGTGGAACAGCTGCCGGGTTTCGACGCCGGTGATGTATCGGTGCAGGACACGGCGGCGCAGCTGGCAGCGAGTTTGCTGGACCTGCAGTCCGCCGGGGCACGTCCACTGCGGGTATTGGATGCCTGTGCTGCACCGGGCGGCAAAAGCGCGCACATCCTGGAATCCGCAGAGGTTGAACTGCTGGCGCTGGATCACGATCCGGTGCGATTGCGCCGCGTCGAAGCTACCCTGCAGCGACTCGGCCTCAAGGGCGGTTGTCAGGCCGCCAATGCGTCGGTGCCGTCGTCCTGGTGGGATGGGCAGCCATTTGATCGCATTCTGGTTGATGCGCCTTGTTCTGGCACCGGCGTGATCCGGCGTCATCCCGATATCAAGTGGTTGCGGCGTGATCGCGACATT
>JBFKCG010000029.1:0-18944 GCA_041620675.1 Nevskiales bacterium | reverse complement strand
TGTCAGCTGCGCCAGGCTACCGCGCGAAGTCCATGAGCCCTTGTCGCCGATCTTGGGGGCATTCGGGAACGCGCCCATATGGCAGGCTCCGCATACCTGGGCAGTGACCTGCTCGCCAGACAGCGCAACCTTGGCCGCGCCGCCCGCCGTACCGCTATCCGGCATGGTCGCATTGGCATCCGTGTTGACCTTGCCGGGCGACTGGATGCGCGCCTCGATCTTGGCAAGCTGCTGCGGGGTCATTTCCTTGTCACCCGTGAGCGCACGTGCGGCAAAGATGATTGCCAGAGTAAAAAGAATCAGGAAACCCAGTACGCCCAGGAATGAAACAAAAAACGTCTTGTCGTGATGTTTGGACACCGCAACACCTCTCCCATAAATCGAGTCTTGATGATATGCCGACGACGAAGGTCGCGACCCCACTTAACTGGTGCCTAGTATAACGGGTCTGGCAGCAGGCCATCAGTAGGCATCTCGCCCTGCCGCCATTCAAGCCCCCAATTGGCGGGTCAGGCGGGATACGGTTATTCTGTGCGCCCTCGCAAGGCCAAAGCGCCCGTAGCTCAGCTGGATAGAGTACTGCCCTCCGAAGGCAGGGGTCACTGGTTCGAATCCAGTCGGGCGCGCCAATTTCTCCGATGAATGCTCACGCCGACCGGGTCGGCCTCTGACTCCTTTACCCAGTTCAATCGCTTCCAGACCTGGCAGCCTCAAGTACAGACACGCCCTTTACGGATAATTCGACCAGATGGCCGGCATTCCGCAGGGCGTCCTCCGTTCGTGATTCCCGCGCCGCCGACTCTGTCAGCGCCGCACAGTCCGCGACTTCATCCAGTCCGCAGGTGCGCGCGGTAGATTTCACGCTGTGCGCATGCAGGCCTATACCTTTCAGGTCGGATGCCGCCAACGCCTCACGCAATGAATCCGCGCGCTGGCCCAGCTCTTCACAAAAGCGATCGAGGATCATGGGGAGCACCTCATCGCCCACGTCGGACCTGAGCTGTTGTAGGGCCTGCGTATTGATTTCCATCGTTCCTCGCCTCTTGCTTGCAAGTTAATGGGCCTGACGCTTCGCGTCCGGCCCGGACCACTGGTACAGCTTTGTGAGCAGCTCGTTGCGGGTGATGGGCTTGGGCAGGTAATCATCCATGCCTGCCTGCAGGAACCGCAACTCATCCCCCTCCATCGCATTGGCCGTCAGCGCGATGATTGGCACGTCGCGCAGCTCATCCCTCCTGCGTATTTCACGCGTGGCCGCCAGGCCATCCATCTCCGGCATGTAGATATCCATCAACACGACGTCGTAACGCAGGCGGCTGAGGGCATCCAGTGCCTCCTTCCCGTTATGTGCGACATCAATTCGATACCCGGTATCGTTCAGCATTGCCTGGATCACCAGCTGGTTGGTCTGCGAGTCTTCTGCCAGCAACACGCGCACGGGCGGGCCGCCAAGCTCCTTGGGGAGCGGCGCCTTTGCGACGGATGTACGGGCTGACAGCACACTGCTATCGCCCAAGGGCATCGGGACTTCGATGCTGAACGTTGCGCCCTCGTTTTTTTGCCCCCTGGCCTTGATCTCTCCCCCCATCAAACGAACAAGCCGACGACAAATGGCCAGCCCCAGACCCGTGCCCATATGGCGCCGGTCTGCGCTGTTATCCAACTGCGAGAAGGGCTGAAACAGCTTGCTGGCATCAGCCTCATCAAACCCGATACCAGTATCTTCTACCTCAACACGCAGCATCACCCTCTCGGGCGCAGTCCTGTCCGCGCACGCCCGGATTTCGACCCCGCCCGTTTCCGTGAACTTGATGGCATTCGAGAGCAGGTTAAGCAGGACCTGCCGCAGCCGCCCTGCATCACCGATCACGACGCAATCCAGGTCAGCCTCGAAGCAGGTCTTGATCTGTAACTGCTTGGCTTGTGCCTGGGCCCGGATCAGGTCAACTGCCTCTTGTATGGTGGTCAACAGCCCGAAGGGCTGCAGGTCCAGTTCGAAGCGATCCGCCTCAAGCTTACTGAGGTCAAGGATCTCATTGAGAATCGACAACAGGTGCTTGGCTGACTGGTGCGCGGTCTTGACGTACTCAAGCTGCTGCCCGGACAGTGCGGTGTCTTCCTGCAGGACGCTGAGCAGGCCCAGGACACCATTCAGCGGTGTCCTGACTTCATGGCTCACTGTTGCCAGGAAAGCGCTCTTGGCCCGGTTGCCCTGCTCAGCGCGCTCTCGCGCCTCCACCAAGGCGGCCTCGTTGGCTTTCTGCACACTGATGTCCATGTGGAAGCTAACGCTGCCGCCATCGCGCATCCTGCGCTCGATTACCCTGAGTGTCGTGCCGTTGGCGAGCTTTTCCTCATACGTTTGTTGTTGTTCGCGGTGACGGGCGGCCACCTTCAAAAGATGTGCATCGACCGCTGCCCGATTGTTGGGGTCAACCGCGGCGAGCATGCCTCGCTCAATGCCGTAGCGTTGAATCTCCAGATACCCACGCCCCGGCTGCAAGCGCGGGCGGCAAGTGGCGTAAATCTCGCGGAATCGCTCATTACATACGGCCAGGTTGTCACTGGGATCAAAGATCACGAAGCCTTCGGGTAGCGCCTCAATGGCATCGCGGAACTTGGCCTCGCTGCGCTCCAATGCATAGGTCGCCTTGCCCACCGCTCGCTGCAAGCTCAGGGGCAGCCGCATGAGGAAATAAACCAGCGAGCCGATCAGCATCGAGAGCATGGTGACGCCAAAGCGAAATGAGGTCTGGCCCGGCCAATGGCTGGGCCAGCCGCCGACAGGAAGCGACGCGATTTGCCAACTGCCTGCCGGGAGCTTGATGTCGCCAAGCAAAGCACTGGTTTCGAACAGTGCGGGATCGCCGAAAAACACCTCGCCCTGACTACCCATCGCATTCCGCCCACGTAGGGCATATCGGTAGTTGCCATCAGTCTCTTGCAGGCCGACTTCTGCAAGCAGCGCCTTGAGGTCAATCAAGATCGTGCCGAAGCCCCAAAAGCTGCCATGCCCTGCCTCGCCCTGGCGCCTTGTGAAAATGGGTAGTCGCCCGATCAGGGCCTCTCCACCCTGGATCAGCTTGAGTGGGCCCGCGATCCATAGGCTATTCGTTTCGATCGCCTTGACGGCGGCCTTGCGTCTGTCCGGGTCAGCCAGCAAGTCATGTCCTATGGCTTCCTGGTTGCCCTGCAATGGCCAAACTACCTGGATCACGCCGTCAGGCGCCAATTGCAGGCTGCGCACGCCTGCCACGCCGTATGCCACCTCGCTGGCAAAGCGGGTAAAGGCGCCGGCCTCGACCCGGCCATGCGCAATCACATACCCGCTCAGTGAATGCACCAGGTGCAGCTTGGAATTCAGCACGCTCTCCAACTGGCCTTGCACATCCGTCAGGTTCTGCAGCGCGGATTGCCGTGCGCCCAACTGATATGTCTTGAGTTGCTGCTGATCCCAGAGCCAGCCACCCATGAGTACGAGGATGGCGCAGAAAATGGACAATCCTGCCGCACGCGGAACGGTCGAGAAGCGGCTCGCCGCCTTGCTCCAAAGGACGTCCAGCGCGGGCGCCCTCTGGCGTCTGCGTCGCTCGGAGGGATCCATTGGTTTGCCGGGAACCGGTGGTGTTTTGCGCAGCTCGGCTTCAACCAGCGTCGCAAGGTCTTTGAGGTTGCGCCGATCCTCCCCGGTAAACTTCCGGGGCTTGCGGTCTATCAGGCAGAGCGTGCCCATGCGGTGTCCGCCCGGTCCGTTGAGCGGCTGTCCGGCATAGAAACGGATCTTCGGGTCACCCACCACCAACGGGTTGTCGGCAAACCTCTCGTCCTGCAACGCATCCTCGATGACGAAAGTGTCATCGGAGAGTTGTGCAATGGCATGGCCGCAGAACGACATCCAGCGCGGCGTCTCGGTAACATCAAGCCCCTGGCGTGACTTGAACCATTGCCGGTCCGCATCCACCAGGCTCACCAAAACCACCGGCACGTCGAACAGCGTCTGCGCCAGCCGCGTAATCCGGTCAAAACGCTCCTCGCGCGGGGTGTCGAGAATATTCAACTGATGCAAGGTGTCGCAGCGCAACGCCTCGTCCGGTGGCATGGGCAGCTGCTTCATTTCACGCCGCCTCGCGACCCATTAAGGACTTCGTCCATCTTGGCCAGCAGAAGTTTTCGGTTGATCGGCTTGCTGACGAACTCGTTCATTCCTGCCGCATGGCATTGTTCGAAATCTTCCCTGAACGCATTCGCAGTCAGGGCAATCACGGGCACTCTGCCTGACTCGCCCGGCAGGCCCCGTATTCTCCGGGTTGCCTCCAGGCCATCCATAACCGGCATTCGCAGGTCCATGAGGATCAGATCAAAGCGCCGCGCCGTTGCGGCCTCGACCGCCTCTTGCCCGTTGTTCGCAACCGTCACTTCATAGCCCGCCTTCTTCAGCATGGCAGTGGCGATCAGCTGATTGGACGGGCCGTCCTCCACCAGCAGCACATGCACAGGTTTGGTGTCACTGGCATTGGATTGCGTTGTGCCAAGCCCCTCTTTCTTCCGCTTGTTGCTTTCGCCAAGGACATTGAACAGGGCCGTGCCCAGTGTTTCCTGCTTCAGTGGTTTGTACAGCTTGGGACCGACCAAGCCCTCCCATTGCTCGGCAGATACCTTGTCGTCTGGTCGCACCATTGGGAAGATGCGCGCGGGGTTGAGGCCGGCGGATTTCACGACATCGCCCAAGGAAGCGCTGTCGCCCTGAACATTGTCGACATCTACCAGCACCAGCGCGGCTTGTCGTGCTTGCGCAGCGGAGAGCACCGACAACGCGTCATGGCATGACACCGCGAAGCCCATGGCCTCTATCTGTTGCTTGGTCATCCGCCGCACGACCGGATTGGTGCTGAGTACCAGCACGGTCTCGCCAGCCCCCAGTACAAACGGGCCGTGGCGCTCACGTATTACGGGCAGTGGCAACTCGACCCAGAACCTGCTGCCCTGACCCAACTCGCTCGTCACACCGAGCGTACCACCCATAGCCTCGACCAGGCGCTTCACGATCGCCAAGCCAAGCCCTACTCCCCCTTTCTCCACGGTACTGCCTTGCTCAGCCTGGGTGAATTCCTGGAACAGTCGCTCGCGTTGCTCCTGCGCGATGCCGGTGCCGGTATCTTCCACTGCGAAGCACAGCGTCTTGCTGGCTTTATCGGCGACACTGACCTCCAGGCCAATACCGCCGACCTTGGTAAACTTGATGGCGTTATCGAGGAAATTCGCCAGAATCTGGCGCAGGCGCCCGGCATCGCCTTGCACAACATGGGGAACCTCTGGTGCCACATAGCATGCGACTTCCAGCTTGCGCGCATTTGCCTTAAGCGCCGCAGACTCTATCAGTCCCGCCACCAGTGGCAGGATATCCACCGGCTCGGACCGAAGGTCCATCATGCCCGACTCGATGCGCGAGAAATCCAGGACGTCATCGATCAAGCCCAGCAAGGCGCGCCCGGAATCCCGTGCCGTCTGCGCGTAGATACGTTGCTCCAGCGCCAAGGGCGAATCCAGCATCAAGTCCACCGACCCAAGCACCGCATTCAGTGGCGAGCGCAGTTCGTGGCTCATGTGAGCCAAAAATCGCGACTTGGCCGCGCT
Source organism: Nevskiales bacterium (assembly GCA_041620675.1). Lineage (GTDB taxonomy): Bacteria > Pseudomonadota > Gammaproteobacteria > Nevskiales > DATLYR01 > DATLYR01. The sequence continues at coordinate 13,310 of JBFKCG010000029.1, read as the reverse complement.
GGCCGCCTCGGCCGCTTCGCGTGCGCGGACCATCTCGGCTTCCTGTGCCTTGCGGGCGCTGATGTCGCGCACGAAGGCGGTAAACAACTTGCGGGTACCGACCTTGATCGGCACGACCGTGAGTTCCGCCTCGAACTCACTGCCGTCGCGGCGAATGGCAGGGACTTCCACACGGTTGTTGAGCACAGGACCCTTGCCGGTCTTGTGGTAATTGCTCATGCCATCGTGATGTGCCTGGCGCAGGCGGGGCGGGATGACGATGTCCGCGACCGACTGGCCCAGCACCTCGTCACGTCGATAGCCAAACAGTTCTTCAGCGGCAGGCCCGAACTCGAGGATACGGCTGTCACTGTCGATGGTAATCAGCGCATCAAGGCTGGACTTGGCGATGGCGGTGAGGATCGAGTCACTCGTCGTTCTCTGCGCGGCGGGAGATTGTGCGCGCGCCTTGCGCGGCGCCGGTCGGGCCGTCGCGCCTGTAGCTTTGCCATGCTTCTTGCGCGTGGGCATTGGCTACTCCGGGATGCGCGGCTCTTCGTTACGGAACCACCGCCCCTCCAGCTCCCGCATCGGTGCCGCCTTCCCGATCAGGTAGCCCTGCAAAATGTTGCAGCCCAACTGGCCCAGGATCTGGGCCTGGCTCTCGGTCTCGACGCCCTCTGCCACCACGCGCAGGCCAAGGCTGTTGGCCATGGCCACGATCGCGCTGACGATGCGAAAGTCGTCCACGTCTTCCTCGATTGATGTGACGAAGCTCTTGTCAATCTTCAAGCCGCTGATCGGCAGGTCGCGCATGAGGCGCAGCGAGGAAAAGCCCGTACCGAAGTCGTCGAGCCAGATCGCCATACCCAGTGAACGTAGCCCACTCAGGTTGTCCTCAGTATTCTCTGAGCTCGCCAGCAGCGAGGACTCGGTGATCTCAATGTGTATTTGTGACCCGTCGAGGCCGCTTTTACGCATCCATTGCGCCATGTGTTCGGCGAGCCCTGGTTGCGGTAACTGCAATGCCGACAGGTTGAGCGCGACGTGCAACTCGGGGTGTTGCAGAAAGTGATCTCGATCCTTATGGATGCAGTCGAGGATGTAATACCAGAGCTGGCGAATCAGGCCGGACATCTCTGCGAGGGGAATGAAGACATCCGGAGAGACGTTGCCCAGGCTTGGAGAAGGCCAGCGAAGGAGCGCTTCGTAACCCACGAGCACACCGCGTAGAGCGTCTACCTGAGGCTGGTAGTGCAGCTGCAACTCGCCACGCTTTAGCGCACGCTCCAATTCGCGGCTTGAGACTTCGTCGGCTGCACGTTTCTTCAAGCCGCGCTGCAATGTATTCAGGATCATGGCTTCACTCGCAGGCTGCCACCTCAGGCGGGTTCGCCGCCCCAGGACTTGAGCTTGCGATAGATGGTCGAGGCGCTAACTCCAAGATGCGCGGCGGCGACCGGGATGTTGCCGCCGCAGTGGTCTATGGCCTGCTGGATCGCACGCTGCTCAACTTGCCACAACGGCTCGATTCCGTTCGGCTGGGCAGTTCTTTGCTGCGACGCCATGCTGGGCATAAGGCTTTCCGCAGTTGATACTCTTTGTTTCGCTGCACGTGCCTCGGTTCCCTGGCCCATGAGCGACTCGGGCAGCATGTCTTGCGTTACGGTATTCCCATTGTTGAGAAGCACGATGTTGTGGATCACGTTGTGCAGCTGGCGTACGTTGCCTGGCCAGTCGTAGTGCAACAAGACCTGCTCTACCTCTGGGGCAAAGCCGGAGAACTCGCGCTTTTCCTCCTCTCCAAGCCTGGCTAGGAAATGGCGTGCGATCTGCACCACATCTCGCTCGCGTTCTCGCAATGCCGGCATCCGGATGGGAATGACGTTGAGCCGGTAATAGAGGTCCTCACGAAACTTGCCCTCGACTACCTGCGCCTCGGCATCACGATTGGTCGCGCAGACAAAGCGCACGTTGACCTTTAGTGCCTTGTTGCTGCCCACGCGCTGGAAGGTTCCGGTCTGCACGAAACGCAGCAGCTTGACCTGTAGGTCAAGGTCCATCTCGCCGATCTCGTCGAGGAACAGCGTACCGCCGTTGGCTTGCTCCGCGGCACCGGCCCGGTCGGCGGTGGCGCCACTGAACGCACCCTTGATGTGACCGAAGATCTCGCTCTCGAACAGCTCACGCGGGATCGCGCCACAGTTGATTGCCACGAACGGTCCCTCGGCTCGGTCACTGCGCTCATGGATTGCCTGGGCGCAGAGTTCCTTGCCTGTGCCCGACTCACCCGTGATGAAGACGGAGGCACGGCTGGCGGCGGCACTGTCAATGATGCGGTACACCACCTGCATGGGCAACGAACGACCGACGAAACCTGCATAGCCATCGCGTTCGATCTGCTCACGGATGACACGCACTTCCTCGTGCAGTCGCATGCGGTCGAGTACATTGTCCACCGTGACGCGCAGGCGGTCGATGTTGAAGGGCTTCTCAAGGAAATCAGCCGCACCGCGCCGCATCGCCTCCACGGCAGAATCCACGGAGCCGTGCGCGGTGATCACCACGCGTGGGAATGCATGACCATCATCCTTGAGCTTTTCGAGGATCTCGTGACCCTGGATATCGGGAAGCTGCAAGTCGAGCAGCAGAAGGTCAGGGGCTTGCCGCTGGATGGCGGCGAGACCTTCCTGCCCGGTGCCAAACCACTCCGCCTCGAAATCCAGCTTGCGCAGATACTCGCGATAGAGCGTACCCAACGGCGCGCTGTCTTCGATGATGTAGGCGCGCCACTGCTTGGATGTGAATCCGCTCATGTTGTTCCTTGTTCCTCGGGGCCCAAGACCCGGGCGACCTGTGTTGCGTGGCATTGCGGGCCTTGTCAGATGCAAGCCGCCTTGCCTCGTAATTTGCCGCTCAGGTTTTTTTACAGGGTAGTCCAATTCCATGCTGATACCTATCTCACTGGCGTCTTGCATAGAGGGTTGCAAGGGCCATGCCGTTTGCCTGTGACCTTGCATCTAATTGATTTAATGAGATAAATATAATTCGCGGCCCTCTCGTACCTATCCAGTGACTGGGCTTTTCGCAGCCTGCCACGCGAAATGCCTTGCAAAATGCGAATTTCTGCTGCCAATCACTCCTCCCCAAGCCATTGTGTGTTACTCAGTCTGCACGCAGATATGTCGTAACATGCTGATATTAAAAGTTTTACGTTCAATCCATGTGACTTGCGCCATACCTCGGCCAGCATCGGCATGCCATTTGCAGGAAGGCTGGCATGAACATAGTACTGACCGAAACACACACAACTGCCACCGCACCGCCGCCCGAACCAACACCGGCTCGAGTTCTGGTGGTCGAGGATTCCGACACGGAGCGCGCGCGATTGTGCGCAATGCTGCGACAGCAAGGTTTGATGCCACGGGAAGTGGCGGATGGCCGCGCCGCATTGCATTTGCTGCGCACCTGGCCGGCCGACATTGTATTAAGTGACTGGGTCATGCCGCACATGAATGGACTGGAACTGTGTCGCGCGATCACCAGCGACGAGCGTTTCGGGCGACCGTATTTTGTAATGCTGACCGGGCGGCGCGACGAACAGGACCTGACTGATGGCATGGAAGCGGGGGCCGATGACTTCATCGGCAAACCGGCTGCCGCGTCCGAACTGAAAGCCCGCATCCGCGCCGGCTTGCGCACGATCCAGCTGCGCAAGCGCCTGGAAGCACGCAACCTCGAACTCGATGCCGTGCTGGCGCGTGAGCGCGCCAGCCACGCGGTGCTGCAGGATGACCTGACCGCCGCTGCGCATTTGCAACGTCGTTTCCTGCCGAATCTGGAGGAACTACCGGCCGGCGTGGAGGCGGACTTCCTGTATCAGCCGTCTGCCGCGATCGGTGGTGACGCCCTGGGCCTGCATGCTTTGGATGAACAGCAAGTTGCGCTGTTCGTGGCCGATGTCTGTGGTCACGGCATCGCGGCTGCCATGCACTCGATCGGTCTTGCGCGCCGCCTCGCGCCCGAACCTCACGACGAAAGCCTGCTGTTCTGTCCCGGTACGCAAGCTACGCGCAGCCCCGAACAGGTGCTGGCGCAAGTGAATGCCATCCAATGCATCGACCGGCCCTCAGGCGAAGTCACCAGTCTCGCCTATGGCGTACTTGACCTGCTCACCGGCGAGGGCCGCTTGTGCCTGGCAGGACACCCCAAGGCCCTGTGCCTGCGGGCCGTTGGCCAGAGCGAATGGATCGGGGACTATGGATTACCGGCCGGTGTCCTGGACACGGCCGAACACACCGCCAGTTCGTTCCACTTGGCGCCCGGCGATTGCCTCCTGCTGTATTCCGACGGACTGTTGGAGCGCGGCACGCGCGGGCGTGACACGGAAAAAGCAGCCGCACAACTGCGCGCCATGCTTGATGCCTTGCCCTCCCGCCGACCCGCCTCAGTCATCGCCGCCATCCAGGACTGGCTGGGCCCCGGCGCGCCTGCCGATGACACCACTGTGCTGGCCCTCGCAAGGCCCCCGAATCCATGAGGCCGCGCATGAGCACCCTCGTGCTCGAGGTCGGCAACGATGCCGAGCAGGCCGCGCAAGCTACCGAGCAGCTGACGCGGGCCATTGCTGAGGCAGGCTGGCAAACGTCCGAATGCTTTCGCGTTGCGGTATGCATCTCAGAAGTCTTGACCAACATTCTGCGACATGCAGAACTCGGCACGCGGCAGGCCGCCTTGCGTCTGCGCATTTCTGCCCGGGGCCTGGTATTGCGCATTCGAGATCACGGCCGCGCCTTCGAGGCACTCGAGACTTCCCCGGTTTCGCAGGCCAGCCTGGCCGAAAATGGCCGGGGGCTGGCCATCCTGTCCGGCTGGTGCGATGCACAACGCCGCTACCGCCGTGACGGTCTGAATACCCAGCTGCTGTTCTTCTCATCTCCCAGACCCGCTTCGGCCCAAAACTGAGTCACCCGATTGCAAGCTGCCACGCAGCATGCAATCTCTGGTTGATTGTTTGCAATTTGCAATGGCACCTCCCAGCACGCTTTGCAAATTGCAAATCATGGGATCGGTCAAATTTGTAACTCATTGATATATCAAGATATTAGACATGGCACGGGGCTTGCTCCCTCTACTGGCATGGCGGCACAAGCCGTCCCACGAAACCAGGAGTTGAGCCATGCAGACACAAATTCGCTTTCGTAACGATATCAGCGTCGTTGAATTGCCGGCCCGCCTATTGATGGCCGATACGCCCACCGTCCGCAGTGAGATCACGCAACTGATCCGCTCCGGCCGCAACCAGGTCGTGATGGACCTGAGCAAGGTCGAGTTGCTGGATTCCAGTGGCTTGTCCGTCCTTATTTCCGCACTCAAGCAGGCCCAGGCCCAGGGTGGCGACGTGGTCCTGGCCGAACCCTCGGAGGACGTACGCGCCCTGATTGATCTCACCCGCATGCACCAGATCTTCGCCATCTACGAGGATCGCGGCGCGGCCATCGCGGCGTTGAGCTAAGCCCCTGACACGCATTTGGAGTCCAGACTCATGTATACGAAACTACTCGCCCGCACACTGCTCATCGGCCTGGCCGCACTCGGCAGCAGTGCCTGCGCACCCCTGGGCGTTGGCAAGTCCGATCAGCACTCGCCTGCCCCGCAGGGTCGCTGGGTAAACCCGGACGCTGCCACGGTAGTTCGTACTCACAAGACCCCGGACTACCGCTCGGTTTCGACTGACGACCTGGTCGCGAAAATCCAGCCAGCCATTTACAACGCCCCGCAGGTTTCGACTGTTCCCAACTGGGCAACTAACCGTCCTCCGCTCTCACCCGGTGACCGTGTCATGGTCAAGGTCAGCGACGGCGATGAATTCAGCGGCACTTTTGAACTTGACCTCGATGGCACGCTCAACCTGCCTTTCCTGCCGCCCTTGCAGTTGGCGGGCCGGCAGACCCGCTGGGCAGAGCAGAAAATTGCCGAAGCACTGGTGAACGGTGGCTATTTCCGCGAAGGACTGGTTCAGGTCACCCTGCGCATCCAGCAGTGGGCGCCGGTACAGATCAGTGTCAGTGGCGCAGTCTTCGTGCCCGGCCTGGTCACGGTCAATGTGCGCAAGCCCGAAGAAAAGGCACTCAAGTCCACCCAGGTTAGCGGCGACTTCCCGCCCGACCGCCTGATGCCAGCCGCACTGCGTGCCGCCGGCGGCGTGCGGCCTGATGCCGACCTGTCGCGCGTCGTCCTTGTGCGTAACGGTGAGACCACCGAGATCAACCTGGCCGGCTTGGTTCATGGCCTGCCCGCGCCGAGCATCCCGCTGATGGCGGGTGACGCCCTGATCGTGCCCAGCACCGGCCAGTATGACGAGTTGCTTGCGCGCCCGACCGCGGTCACGCCACCGGGTATCCGCGTCTTCCTGTCAAACCTGACGGTGCCTTCGCTGGACAACAGCAAGTCGGCCATCAGCGATCATTCGACCAGCCTGCCCTATGGCACGCGCATGCTCACGGCGCTGATTTCCGCCAACTGTGTCGGCGGCACGGCCAGCACCAACAGTGCCCGCTACGGCGTGCTGGTGACATTCAACCCGATCAGTGGCGAGTCCGAGGTCATCGAGCGCTCGATCGAGGACATGCTGCGTGACCCGCAGCGCGCCGACCTGAATCCGATGGTGATGCCGAATGACGGCCTCGCCTGTTACGACTCGGGCGTCACCAACGTCCGTGACATCGCACGCAGCATTGCCGACATCGTGCTGCCCCTCAAAATTCTCCGCTAATTGAACAGGACCACCGTCATGTCGAATAGAACTTTAGGTGATTGGTTTATCTCCCTGGCCACGCATGGCTCCAGCATGGCCTCGGATCGCCGGCGCCGCGTGTACCTGCTGGTCCTCGGTGCGGCACTCGCGGCCCTGTGGATTCCAGTGCTGGCCTTCATCACGCTCAAGCCAACGAGCTATGAGAGTGAGTGGTCGCTGGTGTTGCCGGTGGCTGGTTCCGGCCACGCCGTCCAACTCGAGAGCGTGGGCCAGGCCTCCCTGCCCTCCACCTCACCTTACGCGAACACCGTCGTTGATCCGCGCGTGAACTACAAGGCGATCGCCACCAGTTATCCGGTGCTGGCGGCTGCCGCCAAGCAGCTGGGAATGACACCCGAAGCCTTCGGCAAGCCCCGCGTCAAGCTCGTCGACCAGACCGCCGTGATGGGTTTTCGCATCAGCGGACGCAGCGCCGACGAGGCCCAGGCCAAGGCTCAGGCGCTGTATGACGCGCTCGAAGCCGAGCTGACGCGCCTGCGCACAGATGAGCTCAACCAGCGCGAGCAGAATGCGGCGGCCGCGCTCTCCAGCTTCAGCCAAAAGCTGGCTGACGCGCAGAAGCAGATCGTGGATTTCCAGGCGAAGGCGCGCATTACTTCACTCGAGCAGTTCCGTGACCTGACACTGGGCATCGAGCGCAGCCGCGAACAGCGCCAGGCGCTGGAATCGCGCCGCAAGGGTATTATTGCCCGCGTGGCTAACATCGAACGCGGGCTCGGCATCCCCACCGGCAAGGCCGGTGCGGTACTGGCACTGCAGAACGACGCCGAGTTCCTCAAGCTGCAGGAAGCAGGCGCCGCGGCCTCGGCTGAACTGAGTGACTACGAGGCGCGCCTCGGCGAGAAGCACTTCAAGTTGGTCTCGGCGCGTGAAGCTGACGCACAGTTGCGCAAGGCACAGCGCCAGCGTGCCGCACGAATTGGTTCGGGTTCGGTCGACCCGGAGCGGCTGGTCATGCTGGCCAGCAGCGGCAACACGCGCCTGCTGGTGCAGGAACTGGTCGAACTGCACGGCGAGCTGGCGAGCGTGGATGCCGAGATCAAGGCACTGGACACGCACCTGGACGAGCTGGAGGCCCGTATCAATGCCGGTGCCGGTGATGCCGTCGCGCTGGAGGATCTGCAGCGCAAGGAGCAGGTCGCCATGGCGGTCTTTACCACCGCGCTGGCCAAGCTCGACCTTGGCAAGACCGACACCTTCTCGTCCTATCCCATGTTGCAGACGCTGATGGCACCCACGCGCCCCGAGCGCTCTGATACGTTGGCCACGAAGCTCGCCCTGCTGGGCGCCTTCGTTGGCAGCCTTTTCTGCCTAACCGGGTTGATTGTGCTATGGATACGCAAGCCGTATCTCCAGCGAATTTTCCAGAGCGCCTGATCTGGCGCACGATGGTCGCGACCTATCCGCTGTATGCGGTGGGCGCGCTCTACATCGTCGCCCCGGTCATTGCCTGGGTGTTGTTCCTGTACTTCGTCACACAGTACCTGTTCCCGCGCGCGGATCGGCCGCTGGTCACCGTACCGCTGCCGGTATGGCTGTGGATTGGCGGAATGCTCATGATGCTGGTTGCGCTGGTAATTGGTCATTTCGATTTCCGGCTCGGTATCGCGCAAACCATCAAGTCGAGCATTGGCTGGGCCAAGGGCTGGGCACTGCTTGCGCTGTTCCCGCTGATTGGCTGCCTGAACATTCGCCCCGAGCTGCTGTACCGCGCCGCCTGCATCGTATGCCTGCATACACTGCTGCTGCTGCCGGTGTTCATTGGCGCCTGGATGGTGGGTGCGCCGCAGACACTCTATGTCTCTCCGCTGAAGTTCATCGGTGGTCCAGGGCCCGAGTTCTTCGCGTTCAGCCTGTACGAGATTGATCCCGGCAGTGGCCTGCCGCGCTGGCGACTGTTCACGCCCTGGGCGCCTGCGCTGGGTTTCATCGGCAACATCTACTTCATCTTTGCCAATCGCGAGCGTCACCGCGGCTGGCGCGCCGCGGGCATCGCCGGCAGCGTCGCCATGGTTCTACTGTCGCAGTCTCGCCTGGCGATCGTCGTCCTGCTGGTGGTCAGCGTCGCGACCTTCTTCCTGGCCCGGGCGGTGCGTCCAGGCACGCTGTTCCTCGGTGCAATCGCCGCCACACTCGCCGGCATCGTCGGCACTTCCGTGTTGCGCCTTGCCGAAGACTTCTGGGGCGCCTTCCGCGCTGCCCGCGCCGGCTCGACCCGGGTGCGCGAGGCACTGGCCCGCATCGCACTCGACCGCTGGCAGAGTGAGGCACCGATCTGGGGCCACGGTGTGGTGGAACGCGGACCACATTTGGTCGAGTACATGCCCATCGGCTCGCACCACAGCTGGCTCGGCCTGCTGTTCGTCAAGGGCATCGTCGGGCTGTTTGCGCTCGCTGTGCCGATGTTCCTGGGCTTCATCGACCTGATGTTGCGTGCGGGCAGCTGCACGCTGGCACGCACCGGGATCGCGATGTTGTTGATCCTGTTCCTCTACACCTTCGGCGAGAACCTCGAGATCCTTGCCTATCTGTTCTGGCCCGCGCTGGTCATCGTGGGTGCCGCACACAACGCACCGCTGCAACAACGCCAAGCCGCGCAAGCCGACGATTCTGGCGCTGGCGCCGCCTGAGTCCGAGCCCATTCTCAGGCTGATTTGCAAAATGCAAATCAGCCTGAGAATCCCTTCGACACTCCCTCCGTGCATTTTCATAATTAACAATAATATCAGTTAGATACGATCGTTCATTGGTTGGCATCCGGCTTGCGACACCCAAAAGGAGATCGCACTTAAACCGAGGATTCGAACCGATGAACGAGATCACACTCAAGCGCTTCCCCGCTGGCAAGGCCATCCGGTTGACGGCCGGCACGAGGCCACAGCCTGGCTTGGCCGGCTCGGTCACGGGTCTGCTCTATGGCAGTGATGCCCACCCACAGCCGCGCACCCTGCGACTGCTGGATGTCGCGCTGGACAACATTGATGGGCGGACGGCGCGCGCTGCAATCCTGGCCGAACTGAGCGATGGCCGCTGCCGGGTCGTCAACTTCGCGAACCCCCATTGCCTGAACGTGGCCTGCACCGATGATCGGTATCGGGCCGCCCTCAAGCGCAGCGCCATGGTTCTGCCCGACGGCAGCGGCATTCGGATCGCCGCGCGCCTGCGCGGCGAGGGCCTGCGCGAAAACCTGAACGGCACGGACCTCTTTCCCAAGCTCTGCGCGGATGCCGCCGCGCTCGGTCTCTCCATTTACCTGCTCGGTGCACGTCCGGGCATCGCGGAAGCTTCTGCCCGCGCGATGCAGGCACGGTTTCCGACCTTGCGTGTCGCTGGCTGTCGTGACGGTTACTTCGATTCCACAGACGAGGATCGCGTGATTGATGAGATCAATCGCAGCGGCGCTGACCTCTTGTTCGTCGCCCTGGGCGTGCCCATGCAGGAGCTTTGGCTCGATCGCGTGGCGCACAAACTGAAAGTTCGCACGGCACTGGGAGTTGGAGGCCTGTTCGACTTTTACTCTGGACGCATCCCACGCGCGCCTCGCTGGCTGCGTGATGTCGGCTTCGAGTGGGTCTGGCGGCTCATGCAGGAGCCACGCCGGATGTGGCGTCGCTATGTCATCGGCAACCCGCTGTTCCTCTATCGCATCTGGCGCGAGCACCGCCGCCAGCAGTCGCTGCAGAACCTGGCGCCCTGGCGCATTCGCCTGCGCCAGCTCGCGGCAGGTATGCGCCGCTGGATGCTGGTCCAGCAGCCACGCGCACAGCGCGCTGTCATTCGCAGCATGGATGTCGCCGGTTCCGGCCTGGCACTGCTGGGGCTCTCCGCACCGCTGGCGCTGGTCGCCCTGGCCATCCGGCTGGAGTCTCCGGGTCCGATCTTTTTCTCGCAGCTGCGCGTGGGTCGCGATGGTCGAACCTTCCGCTTCTGGAAGTTCCGCTCGATGTACGTGGACGCCGAGGCGCGCAAGCAGCAGCTCATGGCGCAGAACGAGATGACGGGCGGCGTGATCTTCAAGATGAAAAACGACCCGCGCGTCACCCGCGTTGGCCGCTTCATCCGTCGCTACTCCATCGACGAGTTGCCCCAGCTGTGGAACATCCTGCGTGGCGACATGGCCATCGTCGGCCCGCGTCCGGCGCTCCCGGACGAGGTGGCGCAGTACAGCAGCAGCGACCGTCGCCGGCTCGCGGGTACTCCCGGCCTGACCTGCATATGGCAGGTGTCCGGCCGTTCCGCGATTCCCTTCGCACAGCAGGTCGAGATGGACGTTGATTATCTGCATGACGCCACCGTGACGCAGAACCTCAGCCTGATCCTCAAGACCGTGCCGGCCGTACTGGCCGGGCGCGGCGCCTATTAATCCACAGAAAATCACAGGAGAACTCTCATGCCTACCATTTCCGTCATCATGCCCGTGTACAACGTCGAAGCCTTCGTCGCAGACGCGGTTCGATCAGTGCTGAAGCAAACCTTCGGCGACTTCGAATTGCTCGTCATTGACGACTGCTCACCCGACCGCAGCGTGGAGATCTGCGAGGCCTTCAATGACCCGCGCATCCGCGTCATTCGCCACAGCAAGAACCGCGGCCTGGCCGGCGCACGCAATACCGGTATCCGGCATGCGCGCGGCAAGCTGCTGGCCTTCCTGGACTCCGACGATTTCTGGCACCCGGAGAAACTGGCCATCCAGGTCGCACACCTGGCCGAACGGCCCGAGGTCGGCGTGTCCTTCTCGCGCTCGGCCTTCGTCGACGAGCAGGGTCATGACATGGGCGTGTTCCAGATGCCGAAATTGCGTGACATCTCGCCCGCGTACTACCTGTGCCGCAACCCCATTGGCAACGGCTCGGCGCCGATCATCCGCCGCGAGGTGTTCACGGACATCTGCTACCAGGATGACCTGCACGGGGAGCCGGAGGACTTTTACTTCGACGAGCGCTTCCGCCGCTCGGAGGACATCGAGTGCTGGATTCGCATCGTGCTGACCACGAACTGGAAGATCGAGGGCGTGTCAGACCCGCTGACCTACTACCGACTGAACGCGGGTGGTTTGTCAGCCAGCTTGCTGAAGCAGCTTGAGTCCTGGGAGCAGATGATCGAAAAGACCCGGGGCTATGCGCCGGCCTTCATTGAAGAGAATGAAGCGACCGCCCGGGCTTTCCAGCTGCGCTATCTGGCACGACAGGCGATCCGCCTGCGTGACGGCGCGATGGCCGTGCGCATGCTGAACGAAGCGCTGCGCTGCGACTTCAGCATCGCGACACGCGAGCCGGGACGGACCCTGCTCACGGCCGGCGCGGCCTGGCTCCTGCGCCTGATGCCGAAGGGCCTGTACCAGCGCCTGGAAGCCATCGCGCAACGTGCGGTGGGCGCTTACCAAAGCGCAATGATCCGGCGCGAAGCGCTGTCCCCCACTGCCTGATTGCGACCCCATTCTCAGGCTGATTTGCAAAATGCGAATCAGCCTGAGAATCCCCCCGACACCCCCTCAGTGCATATTAATAAATATCAATGATATCAGTCAGATATGAGTTTTCATCAGTTGGCATCCGGCTTGCGATACCTAAGGGGAGATCGTCATTGAACCAAGGATTCGAACCGATGAACGAGATAACGCCCAAGCACTTCCCAACAGGCAAGACCGCCCGGCTGGAGGCCGCGGTGCAGGCGCTGCGCCATGGCCCTGACGCCGATCCACAGACTCGCGGCCTGCGTCAGCCGGCTATCGCGCCGGGCAATATGGAAGCCATTCTCATCGCTGACCGCAATCCCGCCGCGGGCCTGCCTGACAGCTGCCCGGCCCTGCTGCCAGTTGCCGGCAAGCCCATCATCGAATACTCGCTCGAGGAGCTTGCCGATGCGGGCGTACGCTGCGTCACCGTCTTTGTCGGTTCGGATGCGCAGGCCTTGCGCGAGTTTCTGGGAGACGGTACGCGCTGGGGCCTGCAGATTCGCATTGCCTACTCACGTGGCGACGAGCCTGCTGCTGACTTGCTCAAACGCCTGGCGATTAAAACGGATGCCGACCGCCTTGTCCTGCGTGGCGACGAAATGCGTGGTCGCGGCCTGCAAGCCTTCCTGGACGCAACGAATGTGCGCAATGCACCGATCATCGCCGGCTGTGATGCCGAGGATCGAGTGACCTACTACCGCGTCCGCGGGGCCGTTCGCGACCTTTCAGGACTGTCCCGCACGACAGCCGCTTCGTCAGACACGATGGCGGACTGCACCATTGTCCTGCCCGACGTGCGGTCAGTCGTGATGGACTCACCCGCGGCCTATCTGGCAGCGAATGCCGGCGTACTGTCCGGTCGCCTGCAGAACCTCGTACTCGCCGGCCTCGCCAGTGGCACCGTCCTGCGCAGCGGAAGACTGAGCAGCGCACGGGCGAGCCAGGTTGAGAATGGCCACGCCCATATTGGCGACCGCGTGCAACTGCATCCGAGCGTGCGCCTTTGCGGCAAGGTCTCCGTGGGTGACGACTGCTATATCGACCACGACACCATCCTTG
>JBFKCG010000028.1:0-18985 GCA_041620675.1 Nevskiales bacterium | reverse complement strand
CAGTCACCGGTCAATGCGCTTGAGTCCGTAGAGGATGCCGATGGCCAATGGCGGCATTACGTCAATGCACGGCTCGCCGAGGACTACGCCCCCTTGTTCGGCAAGCTCGACGGATTGGTTTTCCTGCAAGTTCCCGATTTCGACGCCATCCATCGCTGGCGCATGCAACAGGAAGCGGAAAATGCCCAACAGGCGGGTGTGCTGCGGGGCAGCCCGATGGATGCCGCGTCATTGCGGCGCTTCATCCAGCATTACGAGCGCCTGACCCGGCATGCGTTGCAGGTGTTGCCTGGCCGTGCTGACGCCGTCCTGCAGCTGGGCCCTGACCATGAAGTTCTGCAACTGTCCTGGAGGCACGAAGCTTGAACTTGCCCCGCACCAGTCATTCAGTCGAAGCTGTCCGCATCCACCTGAGGGAGCCCGTACCATGACCACCACGATGATCGTCTTTGCCAGCATCGCTATCCTGTTCCACCTGACGGCTTTCGCACTGGAGAGCCTGCTGTTCATGCGCCCAGTGGTATACCGGCGCTTTCAGTCAAAGAACGAAGAAGAAGCCAAGGCCGCCCGGCTGTTCGCGTTCAACCAGGGTTTTTACAACCTGTTCCTGGCCACCGGCTGCCTTGTGGGCATGATCGTCTGGTTGCAGGGCATGTCCATGGTGGGCGCGACGCTGGTGGTCTATACCTGCGCCTTCATGGTGGGTTGCGCGCTGGTCCTGCTCTATACCTCAACCCGGATGTGGCGCCCTGCGCTATACCAGGGCCTGCCACCGGCGATTGTCCTGGGGCTGTACTTTTTCTGATCGCGAGCCGGCTCAGTCGATCTTTTCGTGCCGCTCGGTTTCCTGTTCGAGCAGGCGGGTGGTCGCCAGGGGTGAGGTGGTTTTCCGAGCCAGCACGGAATAGGCGGTGGGCACCACGAAGAGGGTGAAGACCGTCGCCGCCAGCACGCCAAACATGACCACCACGCCGATGGTGGTGCGTGTCTCGGAACCGGCACCACTGGAAACGATCAGCGGGATGGCGCCGGCCGCGGTGGTGATGCCAGTCATCAGGATGGGCCGCAGCCGTACGCTCGATGCCTCGACCAGTGCTTCATCAAAAGACTTGCCCTGATCACGCAGCTGGTTGGCAAACTCGACGATGAGGATGCCATTCTTGGCGGCCAGCCCGACCAACATCACCAGGCCGATCTGGCTGTAGATGTTCAGCGTCCCACCGGTGACCCACAGGCCGAACAGTGCCCCGGCGATCGCCAATGGCACGGTCAGCATGATGACCAGCGGCTGTACGAAGTTCTCGAACTGCGCGGCCAGCACCAGGAACACCACCACCAGCCCAAGCGCGAAGATGAAAGTGATCGAGCCGCTGGCCTCACGCAGGTCCTGGCTCTGGCCCTTGTAATCGATGACCGCATCGGCGGGCAGCAAGGAACGCACCTTTTGCTCGAGATAAGACAGCGCATCGTCCAGCGCAAGGCGGTCTTCTAGGTTGGCCTCCAGAGTCAGGGCGCGCACACGGTTGTAACGATTCAGTGTCGTGGCACCGGCTTGCTCATGAATAGTGACCAGGCTGGCCAGCGGGATGAGCTGGTTGCTGGTGGTGGAGCGCACGTAAAGGTTCTCAATATTGCGCTGGGTCCGGAGCAGGTCTCGCTCGCCTTCCAGAATCACGTCGTACTCTTCGCCTTCGTCGATATAGGTAGTGACCTGGCGTGAGCCCAGCATCACCTGCAAGCTGCGGCCAATATCCGCCACCGACACGCCGAGGTCGGCCGCGCGGTTGCGGTCGATGTCGACCCGCAACTGGGGTTGTGTTTCCTTGTAGTCCCAGTCCATCGCGGTCAGGCCAGGATTGTCACTCGCGATCTCGGCATTGAGGAGGTCACGCCACTCAGCCAGTTCTTCGTAGGTTCCGCCGCCGAGCACGAATTGCACCGGCTTCTGGATGCCGCCGCCGAAGCCCTGGCGCATGACGGTGAAGACACGCACGCCGGACAGGTCAGCGGTGTCGCGGTTGATCGCGTTCATGATCTGCCAAGCCGTGCGCCGCTTGTCCCAGTCATTGAGCACGAGGATGGCAATGCCGGAGTCGAAGCGCTGCACCCCGCCTTGCGAGCGCGGTGCCCGGATGAGCAGGCGCCGCACCTCGCCAGACTCGGTGAGCGGCATCAGGCGCCGCTCAATCTCATTGATGTACTCCAGCATGTAATTGAAGGTGGCGCCCTCGGGGCCGTTGATCATCACGAAGAAGGCGCCGCGATCCTCCTTGGGTGCGTATTCCTGCGGCACAAGCTTGAACAGGCCGGCCATGACTGTAACCAGCGCCACGAGGATCAGGCCCATTACGAGGGGCCGACGCAAGGCGCGCTGAAGGTTTCGTTCATAAGACGCGACGAGCAGGCCGAATCGCTGTGAGCGATGGCCCGAGTCCGAAAGCCCCTTGTGTGGCTTGAGAATCTTCGAGCACAGCATGGGTGACAGTGTCAGCGCCACGATGGTCGAGAAGAAAACGGCGGCGGCCATGGTCAACGCGAACTCGGAAAAGAGCCTGCCGATATCACCCTGCAGGAAGGAGATCGGCACAAACACCGACACCAGCACGACCGAGGTCGCCACCACGGCAAAGGCGACCTGCCGCGCCCCGCGAAAGGCGGCGATCAGGGGCGGTTCGCCAAGATCGATGCGACGATGGATGTTCTCCAGCACAACGATGGAGTCATCCACCACCAGGCCCACGCACAAGACCAGCGCCAGCAGGGTCAGCAGGTTGACCGAGAAGCCCAATACAAACAACGCGATGAAGGTGGCAACCAGCGACACCGGTACGGTCAGCCCGGGCACCAGCGTAGCGCGAAGGTCGCGCAGGAACACATAAATAACGAGCACCACCAACCCGATCGCGATCAACAGGGTCTTCCATACCTCGCGAATGGCGGACTCGATGAACACGCTGGTGTCATAGCTCTGGGCGATGACAGTGCCTTCCGGCAGGGTCTTGTTGATCCGGTCCTTGAGCACCTTGGCGGCGCGCGCCACCTCGATCGTATTGGCAGTGGATTGCTTGATGATGCCCAGGCCGACCATGGCAATGCCATTGCCACGAAAGAAACTGCGATCCTCGGCCGCGCTTTTCTCGACACGCGCGACCTCGCCCAGTCGCACCAGATGGCCATCACGGCCCCTGCCAACCACCAACTGTTCGAAATCCTGCGGGGTACGGTAGCTTCGGCTCACGCGCGCGGTGAACATGCGGTCCGTGGATTCGAGCTGGCCAGCGGGCAATTCCACATTTTCGGATTGCAGGCTGCGCTCGATGTCGTTGACGGTCAGCCCGTGCGCAGCCAGCCGCTTGCGATCCAGCCAGATGCGCATGGCATATTCAAAGCCGCCGCCGATGCGGATACGGGCAACCCCCGGTAACACGGAAAAGCGGTCCTGCAGGTGGCGCCGCGCATAGTCGGTCAACTCCAGCAGGTCCATGGTCGTGCTGGTCAGGTTGAGCCACATGATCACGTCTGCGTCGGCATCGACCTTTCTTATCTCAGGTTGCTGCGCGTCTTCGGGCAAGTCGTCCAGCGCGCCGAACACGCGGTCGCGGATGTCATTGGCGGCGGCATCCACATCGCGCCCGCTGACGAACTCAATGTTGACCGTCGCGCGCCCGTCAGCACTTGAGGACTGGATGAACCTGATGCCCTCGATGCCGGAGATGCGATCCTCAACCAGTTCCGTGATCTGGGTTTCGACAACCGCGGCCGACGCGCCTGGGTAATTGATTTCGATGGAGACAACGGGTGGGTCGATATCCGGGTACTCGCGCAGTGGCAGGCGTTCGTAGCTGACCAGGCCGAATGCGACCAGGAGCAGGCTGATGACAGCGGCAAAAACGGGTCGGCGGACGGCGATATCGGACAGGATCATGCGTCAGCCAGGCTTGGGTGCTGGACCGGCCCGAAGGATGTCTTCCACGCTATTGCTTCCATCCAGCTCACCAAGCACCTTGACGGGCTTGCCGTCAGTGAGCTTGTGCGTGCCATGCACGATCACCCGCTCACCCGCCTTGAGTCCCGCCGTAATCTCGGCGAAGCCGTCACGACGCGTGCCGAGGCTGACCTTGCGTTGTCGCGCATGGCCGTCTTCCAGCACAAACACGAATTGTTCGCTGGCGCGTGGCACCAGGGCTGCTTCGGGGATGGCCAGTCCCGTGCGTGCGCGTGAATGCAGGTCAAGCTCGATCAGCATGCCCGGGCGCAGGACTTCGTCGGGGTTCGGTATATGGGCGCGCGCAGAAATCGAGCGGCTCACCGGATCCACCTGAGTGGCCACGCTGGCCAGCTCGCCTTCAAAGATGCGGTCCGGAAAGGCTTGGGAGCGGGCGTGGATTGCCAGGCCGGGCTCAAGAATGCCGAGGTGGATCGAGGGCAACGTAAAGTCGACTTTCATGACCGACAAGTCGTCCAGTGTCGTAATCACGCTGCCCGGCTGGATCAGGGACCCCACTGACACTTCACGCAGGCCGACACGGCCGGAAAACGGTGCCCGCACGATTCTGTCCGCGACAGCCGATTGCAGGCTGCCAACCTGTGCCTTGGCACTTTCCATCGCCGCAATAACCGAATCGTACTCGGCTTGTGAAATGATCTTCTCGTTGAGCAGGGTGCTCGCGCGTTCCAGCGCGCGCTGGCGTTCGACCAGCGATGCCTGCGCAGCTTTCAGCTCAGCCCGCTCGGCGGTGTCGTCCAGCCGCACGATCAGGTCACCCTTTTTTACGTGGGCACCGTCGCGGAATCCGATCTCGAGTATTTTTTCGGTTATATTGGCCGTTAGCGTGGCTGACTCGTTGGCACGCGTCGTCCCCAGTGCCTCGACCGCATCCGTGAACCCGGTTTCGGTGACGCTGGCGATGACCACGGGGGTAGCGCTCTCAGCCTTGCCCGCTGGCTTGCCGGAGTCTGCACCACAGCCGGCCAGCAGTGCCGACAGGAGCAGGAAGGTGGTGTGGGTAGGCCTCATGTCGTCATCCATTGCTCGCCTGGGTGCAGCTGGCCGATGTCTGGCAACTGCATCGAAGCTTATTCCCTTGGTCGCCAAGAACTTAAGGCATGCAACCGTAGTCATAGTTCCTGTTGACACCTATATTTGCACGAAACTTGACGAACAAGACGCGCCAGTGCGTATTCTGTGCGGGATGGGGTTCCTTGGGCCATGGCGGGCGCGATGGGGGAATTTCGTCCAAATGCGTGAGGCCTGGGTGCCTATAACCCCGCATTATTGGCACTGAACTAAGATATCTCGTTGACCAGAGGCGTCCGGATACATACTGCGAATCGGCCCAGTGCCGTAGGAGACTGAAGTGAACGCTGTTCCCAAGACTATAAATAAGAAGATCCTGCTCGAGTCCAAGAGCCTTGAGCGCTGCCCGTTCCCGATACCGATTGGCTGGTACTTCGTGGACTACTCGGACAGCCTGAAGGCGGGTGAACTACGCAATATCGAGATTCTTGACCAAGAGTGGGTCCTGTTCCGGGGCGAGTCCGGCAATGTCGGCCTGAGTGACCCCTACTGCGCCCACCTCGGCGCGCACATGGGTCACGGCGGCACGGTCTGCGGCGAGCACCTGCGCTGCCCGTTCCACCACTGGGAATATGACACCGAGGGCTGGTGCAAGAAGGTGCCTTACGGCAAGAACCAGCCGCCGATCACCAAGCTGCAGCCGGTCGTGCGCATGCTGCCGGTGGTAGAGAAGTACGGCATGATCTGGTGCTGGTACCACCCCGAGCTGGAGCCGCCAGTCTGGGAACTGCCGCATATCCCCGAACTCGAGGATGCCGGCTGGGAAGGCAACCGCCGCGGCACCTGGACCGCCAACACCTGCATCCAGGAGATCGCCGAGAATGGCGTGGACGTCGCCCACCTGAAGTTCCTGCACAACGCGCCGATGATCCCGCCGGTTGAGGCCACCTACGATGGCCCCAAGATGATCCTGAACATTGGCCAGGGCTATATCGTCGGCGATATCTGGGGACCGGGCCTGAACATCATGCGCTTCAACCAGAAAGATCCTGCAACAGGGCAAGTCATCACTTCGACGATGATTTCGTATACCGTGCCGATTACGAAGGACAAGAGCCAGATGAACATGTGCTTCCGGCACAAGGACTATGCGGAAGGCACCCCGGAACTGGCGTTCAGCAAAAAGCAGATCGACCACATGATCGGCGCCGCCGAGGGTGAGGAGAGCGCCGGCTTCGAGAGCGTGGACTTCATCGTGTGGAACAACAAGAAGTATCGCGCCAAGCCACTGCTGTGCGATGGTGACGGTCCGATCATCCAGTTCCGCCAGTGGTTCAAGCAGTTCTACGTCAACGCGGACGAGAGCAAGATCTAGGTAACGAGGCTAAAGAAAAAGGCGAGTCCCAAGGGACTCGCCTTTTTTATTGGGCGATTATAAAAACTAACCGAAGTGGAAGAAGTTCAGCTTGTTGCCATCAAGGTCACGGAAATAGGCGGCATAGAACTTGGGCACGCGCTCGCCTGGCTTGCCTTCGTCGGTGGCGCCCAGCTCGATGGCCTTCTTGTACAGGCGGTCGACGTTCTCGCGGCTGCCAGCCGACAGCGCCACCATGACACCGTTGCCGACGCTGGCCGGATTGCCGTCATAGGGCTTGCAGATTGCCAGGCCCGGTGCACCAGGCTTGTTGCCGTACAGGGTGAAGCTGTCGAATTCCATGGTGCGCTTGGCGCCCATCTCGCCCAGCAGGGCATCATAAAACTTCAAGGCGCGGGGCAGGTCTTTGCTGCCGAGGGTGACGTATCCAATCATTGGGTTCTCCTTGGTTTTGTTAATGACAATGTCGTGGGATTCTTTTGTCGGCCTGGCTTCCGAAAGCGGACCGGTGGTTGGGGTCAGTTTATTGTCATCGACGTGTGACCGCACTTAACCAAATACCACCATGCTCTGGCGACTGAGTGCGACCGGCACGCCGCCTGGCCCCCAGATGAGGGCAGATTGACTGGTATAACCGTCGCCGGCAGACACCAGCTCTGCATCCACGCGCCAGTCCTCCAGGCTCAGGTGCTCGAAACGATCGGCCATGAACTCCAGCATCCACGTCAGAGAACTGCCTGGTGTCGGCTTGCGTAAATGTGACAGGCCAATGGGCGGAATCAAGTCAGCGATCGCGATCACATGGGCCTCGCTGGCATTGCCTGTGTCGCGCATGCGTGTCTGGACTACGATTTCCTGCACCGGCTGGCCGGTGAAAGGTGGCATGCCTCGCAGCCAGGTGGATTCGAAGTGCTGGAGGAAGTTGGGTGTGATGCCGGCGATATAACCAAATGGGATAGGTTGCTTGCTGTCGACCTTGGGCTGTACGGGAGTTACCACCACAACCGATTCCCGCGCCGTGCCAAACACCCCCGCCATGAGTGCGAGTGTTTCTTCCCCGTTCATGATGCGTGCCTCAACGTGCGCGGTGCTCTTGCCGGTACGAATCAGCTTGGCTTGCGCAGTGACCTTGCCGCCGGGTACGGGCGACGCGAACAGGGTTTGTAAGGTGCGCAGGGGCAGGTCGGGAACTAGGTTACGCATGGCGCGCACGGCCAGAATGACTTGCAGGCCACCAAAGACACTGCGACCCTGCAGCCAGTCCTCCGGGACATCAACGCTACAACTTCCATCGCGTGTCTGCGCGGCATTCATGAGTTCAGATAACGGCGTCAACATAAAACCTCAAACAGCTAGGGCTGGCGGCGGATGAACCGTCCGGTCAACCGATTGCGCCCAGGGGCGTTATACAGAGCAGGGAGAGAGTTTACCGTTAAGGAGGCGTATTGATGAAAACCAAAAACCTGTGGTGTCGAGCAAGCGTTTTGGTTCTCTTGCTGGCCGGGATGCCGGTGCTGGCAGAGGAGCCATCGGTGTCCCCGGAGAAGCAGCGGTGGTGCCAGGAAAACCCCCAGCGTTGTGAGGAAAGAAAGGCCAAGCGTGAGGCCTGGTGCAAGGACAACCCCGAGCAATGTGAAAAAGCCAAGGCCCGGCGCGAAGCGATGCGCACAAAATGCGAGGCTGATCCGGTGGCCTGTGAGAAGCATAAGCAGGAACGGCAAGCCCGCCGTGAAGAGTTTCGCAAGCAGTGCGAGGCAGACCCTGCGGCATGCGAAAAAAAGCGAGAGGCCATGAAGCAGCGTCGGCAGCAGCGGCGCGAGGCGATGGACGGCGATACAGGACCTCAGTCTCCGCACTAATCCAGAGCAGCAAGCGTCTTTGCCAGCATAAGCGGCCGCCTACAGCGGTCGCTTTTTTATGGGCTTGGTGCTGTCATGCACGGTTCCCTGCGCCCGCAATAGCCAGCCATCTGATTGACTTTCCAGCCGTTATTCTCGCGAGGATCCTTATGTGCGGTATCGCACATAAGGGGTGAGGGCAGGGCATTCGTCTTGAAACGCACAGCTTTCCGTCACCGCCTGAGCAAGACTTGAGGACTGGGCGTGGGCTGGGTGATGGCCGGTACCCCCCTCACAAGCAAGATTCATCTATTTGTCATTGGCATGTCTTATGCGACGGCCAAGCTGTCCCGGCCTTTCTCAAGGACTCGAGGTGTAGAGATGAAAAGACTCAGCCTGTTAGACAGCGCCTGGTTGATGGTTGAAGCGCCTGAAATGCCCATGCATGTCGGGGTCCTGATGCGCCTGGCACCGGTGCTGGGTACCACCAGCCCGCCGGCGTCGGTGCTGGCGCAGAACCTGCGCGCTTCGACCAGCGCGGTATCCCCCTGGGATTTGATCCTGCCCATGCAGAAACTACGGGGCCTGCTGCCTTTGTGGCTACACGAATGTTATCTGGACATGGATCACCACGTTCGCCTGCACCGCCTGCGCAAGAAGGGGCGCAAGGCCATTGAGGCGGAAACGCTCGAACTGAGTGCCAGCCTGCACGCGCAGCCACTGGATCGATCACGACCACTATGGGAGTGCCACGTGCTGGCCAATGGCTCAGATGAGGCGGTCGCGCTCCTGGTCAAGGTGCACCATGCCCTGCTGGACGGCGTCGGTGGCATGCGCCTGATGCAAAAGCTGCTGGCACATTCCGCCGAGGCAGAGGACATGTCGCCGCCCTGGTCGGCCCAGAAGGATGCCGCCCGTCCTGACCGAGCCCAAGTCGTGGAACTCCCGCGCCCACATGCGACGAACGCGCGGCCGGCTGCTTCGGGCGTGAATGCCTCGCCAGCGCAGAAACGTGGATTCCTGCGTCCCTTGCAGCGTGCCGCGTCTGAGTTGCTGCGTTCAGCAGTCAGCTATAACGACACCCTCATCACGCCCTACCGGACGCCAGCCAGCCCACTGAATCGGCGGATCACGGCGAACCGGAGTTATACGGCCTATGCCTGCAGCCTGGCTCGCATCAAGTCACTGGCGCAGCGCTACGAGGTGTCAAGCAACGATGTGGTGCTCGCGATCTGTGCAGGCGCATTGCGACAGCTGATGGTTGATATGGATGCTGCCGGCACTGCAATGACGGCAGCGGTGCCGGTCTCCACCCGCTCGCGACATGGGGATGATATCGGCACGGCACTGAGTTTCTGCCTTGCGAACCTCGGCACGGATATCGCTGACCCGCGCACACGAATGAAGGCGATCCATAATTCCACGCAGCGCGCGAAGGAGCACCTGTCGCAATTGCCGCACAAGGCACTGACGTCCTACACCTCCACTTTCATGTTGCCTTTCCTCATAGAGCAACTGTCGCTGACCGGTGGCAGGTTGCGCCCGATGTTCAATGTGGTGATCTCGAATGTACCGGGGCCTCGTCGTCCGCTCTACCTGTTTGGCTCCCGACTGCAGTCCATGCAGCCCCTGTCAGTCCTGTTTCATGGCCAGGCACTGAACATTACCTGCATACGATATGTAGACCAGGTCAATTTCGGCTTCACGGCCTGTCCTGACATCGTGCCCGAGGTGGACAAGTTGCCCGTCTATGCCCGCGATGCGGTGGCTGAACTGGAGTCCGGGCTCGGGGCTGTTAAGCCCAAAGCCCGGGTCCAGAAGAAAGCCTGGCCCCGCCTGGTCAAGCCTGCAGAGAGGCAGTACCTGCACTAAGCGGGGTTGTCCGGCCGCGGCTATTGCTTGTGCGCTTCCACCTGGATGCGCAGCGTGACTTCCTCGCCCACGTTGGGGGAGAAGGTGGACATTCCCCACTCGGAACGTTTGATCTTCGCGGTCGCATCCGCGCCACAGGCCTGAACCTTCTTCAGCGGGTGCTCCTTGCAGACAAACTCCTCGACTTCCAGGGTCACCGGCCGAGTGACGCCGTGCATGGTCAGGTCGCCCTTGACCGCCATCAGCATCTTGCCCTTGAACTTGAAGTCCGTGGACTTGAAACGGATGGTCGGGTACTTCTCGACATCAAAGAAATCATCCTTGAGCAGGTGCTCGTTGAGCTTGTCCACGCCGGTGGAAACTGACGCCACGTCGATGGTGATATCCGCGCTCCCGGTCTTCTTTTCCAGGTCGAGACTGATCGTGCCGCTGGTCTTGTCGAAGCGGCCCCGGGTGGTGGAGAAGCCAAGATGGCTGATCTCGAAATTGGCGAAAGTGTGCGTCGGGTCTATGACATAGGTGTCGGCAGCGAATCCGTGGGCGGATGTGGCCAGTAACAGGCAGGCAGTAAGGCGGCTGAGAGTCTTCATCATGGGCTCCGTCAAATAATGAGTCAGGTTAGGGGTTCGGTATGTTCGTCAATATCAGGGTGCGGCAAGGCTCAGGCGAAAGTGCACCGGTACTTCATTGGCCACGAGGTCATCCTCATTCCACTCGCCGCCACCAATGCCAAAGTCGGTGCGTCGCAGCTTGAACTCGCCGCTGGCGATATGGCTGCCATCGGGCTGTGGCTTGAGCGTGAATGGGATCACCAATTCACGCGGCTTTCCCTTCAGGGTGAGGAGGCCTTTCACTTCATAGCGATCGCCACCGAGCGCGCGCAGGCTGCTGCTCTTGAAGCGCGCCTTGGGGAAATCGGCCACGTTGAGCCAGGCTTGGGTCAAGGCCTCATTGTCGGCGTCAGGCTCACCGGTGCTGATGCTGGAGACATCCACTGCAATCTCGGCGCTGCCATTTTCAGGCCTGGCCGGGTCAAGCTGGATGCGGGCGTCGAATCGCCTGAAGTGCCCGCGTACGTCGACGCCCATCTGCGTGACGGTAAAACCGATCTCGCTGGTGGCGGGCAGCAACTTGCGCTCCGCAGCACCGGCCAGTGTCGGCAGAAGCAGCAGCAGAACGAGTAACCGGGTCTTCATGGGTATCCGGTCCGGTGGCTGTTGGTATTCGGGGGTGAAAGGCCGGGCGTCATGCGCGCCAATATGTCGTCCTTGTCCATGAAGTGGTGCTTAAGTGCGGCGGCCACGTGGATCGCAATCACCGCGAGCAACAGGAACACCAGCACTTCGTGGACCTCGGCCAGCGCCTCGCCGAGCGGTGGGTTCTTGGTCAGCAGGTCGGGAATGGGCAGCAGGCCGAACCACACGGTCTGGAAACCCTTGGCCGAGCTCATCAGCCACCCGGACAGCGGTGCGGCGAACAGCAGCAGGTAGAGCAAGTGGTGGCTGATGTCGGCCGCGCGCTTTTCCCAGCCGGGCATGGAGGCTGGCAGGGCGGGCGGTGGTGACCACAGCCGCCAGGCCAGCCGTAGCGCCACCACGGCAAATATCGTTACGCCCAGCCACTTATGGTAGGCATAAAGCTTGAGCTTGAGCGGAGAAACCGGCAGCTCGTGCATATAGAAGCCGAGCGAGAACGAACCCAGCAACATCAGCACGACTAGCCAGTGCAGGGCGATCGCGATGTCGCCATAACGGTTTGATGTGTTGCGTAACGGCATGGGTGCCTCCTGTCAGCAGGCTTCACCTTACTGTCCAGATAGACATGCGTACAAGCGCAAAATTCGGCAAGAATTCATCGGGTTTTCAGGACGAATGCGGGAATTGCACTAACCGCCTTTGTTTAGTGCGTGGGCTGGGGAATAGATGAGCGGCAAAGACGGTGCCGCCGGCAGTCGGATTAGAGGTGCAATCCGCACTCGGTCTTGGGCTTGCCGACCCAGCGCCCACTGCGGCCTTCGCCCTTGACGGTGCAATGGGTGCAGCCGATGGAGGAGTAACCTTGCGCCACCAGTGGGTGGAAGGGCAGGTCATGTTCCTTGATGTAGGCATCACGCTGCTCACGGGTGACATCGATCATCGGGTTGAACTTGATGACGCCGCGACGCTCCTCGAAGATCGCCAGCCCCGCGCGATGGTCGGTCTGCCAGCGCATCAGGCTTGAAACCCAGATCTTGTAGTTCGGCTTGATCGCATCCAGCGGCTCGACCTTGTTGATGGAGCAGCAGAAGTCCGGATCATTCTGGTAAGTCTTGTCAGTGACCGTGAACTGGTGCTTCCAGTCCTCGGCCTTGACATCAAAGCTTTCCAGGCCAAATTTCTCGGACAGGTATTTCTTGTACTCCAGCGTTTCCGGGAAGTGATAGCCGGTGTTGATGAAGGCGATCTTCTGGCTGGGCTGGATGCGCGAAATGATGTGCAGGAAGTAGGCCGAAGTGGCGGCGAACGAGGAGGTTACCAGCACTTCCTCGGGTGAATAGGTCTCATACAGGCGCCGGATGCGTTCCTCGAAGTGCAATGGAGCGTAGCTTTCGTTGAGCGCAACAATGTCCTCCGGTGTCAGTCCGGCGGAGTTGGTGGCGACTACTTCTTCGATGACTTCAGACATGGCAGTGGGCGGGTGTCTATTCTGGTTCCGGGTGGCTCAGGGGCGTTATTCTACCCTCGTCTATGCATCCGGTAGCGCTCCGATCAAAAGGTTATAAGGAAATGCACCTAGCTTCTGTCCCGTGTTTTTCTGGCAAAAACTCCCAGGGCATGGGTTGGAAGGCTGCCCGTAAAGGCGGCGCCCGGCGCGGATATGATGCAGGCTCATTTCGACCTGAGGGGGCTCATGCGAATCTGGGTTGATGCCGATGCCTGTCCCAAGGTCATCAAGGAAATCCTGTTCCGGGCCGCACAGCGGCTGGGCATTGAGCTGACGCTGGTGGCCAATGCCGACCTGCGCGTGCCCGCCTCGCGCTTCATTCGCAGCCTGCGGGTGGAAAAGGGCTTTGATGTGGCCGACAACCGCATTGTTGAGCTGGTGCAGGCGCATGACCTGGTCGTGACCGCCGACATCCCGCTCGCAGCCGCGGTGGTCGACAAGGGTGGTCATGCACTCAATCCGCGCGGCGAGTTGTACACGCCCGATAACATCAAGGAACGCCTGGCCATGCGGAACCTGATGGAAGAATTGCGCAGCAGCGGACAGATATCCGGTGGGCCGTCGGCGATCAGCAACAGTGACCGCATGGCCTTTGCCAATGCTTTGGATCGCCTGCTGGCCAAGCGAAAAATCTGAAGCCATGCTGCCGGCAGACCGCCAGCTTCTCTATCTCAACGCCTTCCTGCGCGCACTCGCCACCGGCATGATCGGCGTGCTGATTGGCATCTACCTGGCCAAGCGCGGCTTCGCGCCAGGTGAGACCGGGGTGGTGATCAGTGCCGGATTGGCCGGGGCTGCCTTTGCCGCCTTGCTGGTGACGCTTTGGGGTGATCGCCTCGGGCGCAAGCCTGTACTGGTGGTGCTGGCACTGCTGGGAGCCGGAGGTGGCGTCGCGATCGCGCTGGCGTCGCAATACACCATCATCCTGGCTGCGGCCTTCGTTGGCATGGTCAATGGCATGGGCCGTGATCGTGGCGCATCGCTGATTCTCGACCAGGTGATCCTGCCCGCCACCACGCGCGATGCGCAGCGCACACAGGCCTTTGCCTGGTACAACGTTATGCAGGATGCAGGCCATGCCATTGGCGGACTCGCCGCCGGCCTGCCGGTGTTGCTGCAGGATCTGGCTGGCTTCAACGAGGTGGCTGCCATGCAGTCGGCGGTGCTGGTCTATGCCAGCCTGTTGGCAATGACCGCAGTGGCCTATGCACGACTGTCACCGGCAGCGGAAGCCGAGCGGCGCGCACAACCATTTCGCATCACAACGCAGACTCGACAGACCTTGTGGAAGATATCCTCGCTGTTTGCGATAGACAGCCTCGCCGGGGGGTTCCTCACCGCCGCCTTACTGGCATTCTTTTTCTACGAGCGTTTTGGCGTGGATGTGGCCACCGTCGGCGCGTTGTTCTTTGCTGCCCGCCTGGCCAATGCCGCCTCGCACCTGGGCGCCGCCTGGCTGGCGCGACGAATCGGCCTGGTCAATACCATGGTGTTTACGCACATCCCTTCCAGCCTGCTCCTGGTGACGGTGGCCTTCGCGCCAAACTTTGCCGTGGCAGCGCTGTTGTTTCTCCTGCGCGAGAGCCTCGTCGAGATGGATGTGCCAACACGGCAGTCGTATGTCATGGCAGTCGTGCGACCTGAGGAGCGTACTTTTGCCTCTGGTGTCACCCACCTGGTGCGGTTGGCTGCCTGGGCCGTCGCGCCTGCCTTCGCGGGCTACCTGATGCAGGGCGATTCCTTAGCCTGGCCCCTGCTGATCGGCGCTGCCATGAAGATTGCCTATGACCTGCTGCTGTACCGCGCCTTTCGTGGCCTGAAGCCGCCAGAAGAACGCACTGCCGAGTGAAGGTAATTCCAAATACGCCGACATGGGCCACTGGAGCCATCGGGTGTTAACCTGAAGTTCTCGACGAAGGCAGGAGTGGGCCGGAATGGATTGGGTGGCGACATCTGAAAATAAAAATGACCGTGGCACGTCGCTGCGCGAGATCCCGGGCGATCCGGGCTGGCCCTTGCTGGGCCGTAGTCTGGAGTTTCTCTACCACATGGACACTGCGCTGCATCGTCGCTACCAGCGGTATGGCGAGGTGTCGTGGACCAATGGCTTCGGGCAGCGCTTCATCGCGCTGTTAGGCCCCGATGCCAACCAGTTCGTGTTCCAGAACCGCGGCGATTTGTTCGCGAGTTCCGGTTGGGAATTCTTCCTCGCCAAATTTTTCCATCGCGGGTTGATGCTGCTCGACTTCGACGAGCACCGCATGCACCGGCGCATCATGCAGGCCGCATTCCAGCGCGAGGCATTGGAGGGCTACCTTGGGCTGATGCAGCCGGGCATCGAGGCAGGGTTGGCAGGCTGGCAGGCTGGCGAGCGTTTCCTGGTGTTCAGTCACCTGAAAGCACTGACACTGGATCTGGCGAGCGTGGCGTTCATGGGGCGTCCACCGGGCAACGAAGCTGCCCGCCTCAATCAGGCGTTCCTGGATACGGTACGTGCGCCCACCGACATCATTCGTTACCCACTGCCCGGCACACGCTGGCGGCGCGGCATCATCGGGCGACGCGTGCTGGAAGACTTCTTTCGTCGGGAGTTGCCGGCCCGGCGGGCTTCACAGGCCACGGACCTGTTTACCCGCCTGTGCCACGCCCGCACCGAAGAAGGCCAGCAGTTCTCGGACGAGGATGTCATCAACCACATCATTTTTGTGCTGATGGCCGCGCATGACACCAGCACCATCACCCTCACCAACATGATCTACCACCTGGCCAAGCATCCGGCTTGGCAGGATCGCTTGCGTGAAGAGAGCCGGGCACTGGGCAAGACCGCGCTGCAGTACGACGACCTGGCCAAGCTGACTTCAATGACGCTGGTCATGAAAGAGGCCTTGCGGCTGTGTGCGCCCGTACCGGCGATGCCGCGTCGCACCACGCGTGAATGTGAATACAAGGGATATCGGATACCGGCCGGACACCTGATCCAGATCAGTCCCTGGTTCAGCCACACCATGCCGGAATACTGGCGTGAGCCCCTGAAGTTCGACCCTGAGCGCTTCAATGAGGAACGCGCCGAGGACAAGCAGCATCCTTTCCTGTTCGTGCCCTTCGGTGGCGGCGCGCATAAATGCATCGGCATGCATTTCGGCGAGATGGAAGTGAAGGCAGTGCTTCAC
Source organism: Nevskiales bacterium (assembly GCA_041620675.1). Taxonomy (GTDB): domain Bacteria; phylum Pseudomonadota; class Gammaproteobacteria; order Nevskiales; family DATLYR01; genus DATLYR01. Next base: position 3,010 of record JBFKCG010000028.1, on the reverse strand, counting down.
CAGATGTTGCTGCGCTATCACTGGAGCGTGCCGGATGGCTATGTCATGAGGCAGGATTTCAAGAGCCTGCCGATCCCGAAGGACCAGCTGCCCGTACACCTGCAGGCGCTGTGAGCCACCGCCATTGGAGGCCTGGAATCCGGATTCACCGGATCGGCGTATCCTAGGGTATGGGCTCATCTGGGCCCGGGCCATTTCATGAGCCACACAGGAGCTGTGCATGAAGCCCGAGCAAAAGCTGGAGATTTCGCTGCTCTGCCTGCGCCTCAGCGTCTTTGTCGTGATGCTGATGTGGACAATCGACAAGTTCGTCAGGCCCGAGCACGCGGCGGCAGTGTATGAACATTTTTATTTCATCGGCGGCCTGACACAGCAGTCGGCTGCCGTGATTGGCGCCCTGGAATTGCTGTTGCTCAGCGCGTTTGTGCTGGGTTATCAAAAGCGCATCAGCTACGGGATCGTCCTGGTCATTCATGGCGTCTCGACGCTGTCCTCCTGGCAGCAGTACCTGTCGCCCTTCGAGGACCCCAATCTGCTGTTCTTCGCGGCCATCCCCATGTTGGCCGCCTGCTTCACGCTGTATCTGCTGCGTGAGCAGGATCGACTATGGACCATCGGCAACTAGCTTCTGTCAGGGTGCCTCGCCGGCTGATCGAGACATGTCTGGCGCTTGTGCTTTTCACAGCCAGCACCCACTTGTCCGCCGCGACACTGGTTGGCATTGAGGTTGACGAGGAACAACAGCAACAACGCGTGGACGAGTTCAGCCAGGATGGCACGCAGGCCACGGTAGCATTCAGTCGAATTACGGTTCTTTATGGCGAGTCTGTTCCGCGCCTCTTGCTGATCACCGAGGCGGCGGACACGGCGGCCGGCATGGCATCACCAGACGTGATGCTGCGAATCCCAGGCGTGAACCACGCCATCCCCGGCATTGCGCAGGAGCCCATCGATGCGCAGTCCTTTTCGGAATACACGCTGGTGGCATTGCGGCTGACGCCGGGCGTGACCTTTGCGCAGTGCGAGGCACAAATGGCCAAGTTGCTGAAGCTGGCCAAGCGTTATGGCGCGCACCCGCTTGAGACATGGCGCGTGGAAGGTCAGGCACTCGGCCTTCCGGATGCCGACCTGTTTGGGGTGGTGGGCTGGTCAAGCGGCGCCTCTGCCTTGCGCTTTGCGCTCAAGCTCCGCTCGGAAGGCCAGGGATTTTTTCGTGCACATGATCTCAACGACGAGAACGCGCTGGTGGTGCAGGTCAAGCCGATCTGATTTGAGTGACTATCGCGGTTGTTCCATCACTGCCGCCGCTAAGGCATAGTCAGGGCCTGCACTTAGGATGGGGGGCTGCATGCGCACCTGGCTACAGGTCTTGATCGGATTATTTGCTGTCACCGATATCTTTATCGCCCTGCTGCATATCACTTTGGGCCCCTCGGTCATCCCGGGCTCGATCCCGGTCAATGCCACCATGGACAGCGAGGACCGTTTCTACGCGACCTTGTTCCTGGCCTATGGCGTCGCGCTGCTTTGGTGTATTCCGGACATCGAGAACAAGAGCCGGGTGGTCTATTTCCTGATGGCCACGTTCTTTGTCGGTGGGCTGGCGCGGTTGGTGTCCATGGCCCAGGTGGGCTTGCCCAATGATTTCTTTATCGCCATGACGGCAATTGAACTGATCCTGCCCCTGGTGCTGGCTGCCATGCAGTACCGCATATCCAGGGCAGGTTGAAGGCTTCATTCTTTAATAAACCGGAGTTACCCGTGAAGTTTCCAGGAAAGCGACCGAAAGGTCTGGGTGTCAAAGAGGGCCGGCTGGCCCCCTGCCCGAACAAGCCCAATTGTGTCAGCAGTCAGGCTAGTGACCGCAAGCATCAGATCGCACCCTTGCCGGGCGGTCCTGATAAAAGTTCTGCCATGCAGAAACTCAAGGCCATCGTGCAGGGCATGCCAGGCACGACCGTCGTGGAATCAAGCGCTGACTACCTGTATGTCGAGTTTGCGACGCGGCTGCTTGGATTTGTCGACGACGTGGAATTTTTCCACGACGGGACCAAGATCCAGGTCCGGTCGGCATCGCGGCTGGGTTACTCGGACATGGGCGTCAACCGCAAGCGCGTGGAGGCGATTCGAGCCTCCTTGGCTCGCTAAACCACGGATTGCCACATATCGCGTCAGGCGATAGTGCGCATAGGCGTGTCGGCGCTGCTAGGGTCCGACGATGCCATGCTCCAGATAATTGCCGATGGCGGTCAGCACGGCTTCCCATTCCTTCGGCGCAACCGTGTCGATCGGGTCATTGCCGAAACGCACACCGACCATGTTCAGTGACGGCGCCACGCTGACGCGCTGGTGTCCGTAGCCCGCCGCCGTGTAATTGCCTGATTCCTCGCCGCCCCAGTGCGGCCACATATACCCACGTGGGCCACCGCCGGTCGCCTTGTCGTAGTTGTGCGATGCCTTGACCCAGGCCTTGGGGACAATCTGCTTGCCATCGATGCTGCGCCCACCGTTGCGGAAGATTTCGCCGAAGCGGAGCATGTCCCTCGGCGTGGCCATGAGCCCCATCGAGGCGAAGGTGTTGCCCAGGCGGTCGATCATGACCAGCGCATCATCCTGCATGCCGGCGGGCTGCCAGATCTTCTCCGAGAGGATATGCGCGTAGGGCCGCTGGTAAACCTTCTCGAGCAACCATGCCAGCATCTGTGCGTCACCGCTGTTGTAACGGTAATGGTGGCCCGTGGGCGAGACGCGCGTCAGTCTTAGCAGGTACTCGTCGCGGGTCATCCCGTACAGGCCGTTTGAATGAAAGTCCGCGCCCATCAGGATGAGCTGTTCGGGCTGGTGCACCGGAACGTCAACCCAGTAAGTCCCGGACTCCATCTGCAGGAGGTCCTCGATGCTGACGCCTTCCCACACGGTGCCGACCGCGTCCGGGATGTATTTGGTGATGGGATCGTGGATGGAGTGTACGAGGCCCTCGGCAACAGCAATGCCGACCAGTGAGGTCGTG
>JBFKCG010000027.1:0-19256 GCA_041620675.1 Nevskiales bacterium | reverse complement strand
TACGTTCACGCCAGAGTGGACCGGTACTGAAGGGAAAGGTGGCTGGCTGGCTACAGCATCGAAACGAGGTCCTGGCTTTCTGCTCAGCACGCCCGGTAGATGGCGGGACGGGAGCCTTGTACGTGCTAATGCGACGTTAAACCGGCTTCAGGTCGTCCTGAATCTGCTGTAGTACCAGATAAAACCGTTCTTTGTCGGTGCAGCGTGCGATCTGTAAGGCACCCTGTAGGGCACAGCCGATCTCCAATGCCTTGCCTTCTGGTGTTCCCTTGAAGTGCAACTGCCCACTCTCGCGACCCCTGACCAGTACTGAAATCAGCCATTCGTAAATTTCGCGGAGCATCAGACGGGTCTCTTCCTGCATTGCACTTGGAATGGACGAGAACTCGGCGCCTAGTACACCGCCAGGGCAGACCATGTCGCCTGCTTCAAGGTACTCCAGGTAGATTTTGCAGAAATCCTGCAACAGGACTTGCGGATCGGCGCTTTTGGCCTCGATCTGCTCAATATACTTGCGGTAGCGTTCTCGGTAACGCTGAATTAACGCAGTGCCAAGGTCAGCCTTGGCCGGGAAATGATAGTGGATCGCGGCATTCCGGATCCCAAGCTGCACGGCAATGTGCTGGTAACTGAAAGCGTTATAGCTACGTCTTTGCAGGAGTTCCTCAGCCGCATCCAGGATCAGATCCTTGGTCGTGGGTTCTTTAGCGGCAGCCGCGCCGGCGCTTGCGCAATCGGTCGCGAGTGAATCGGGTCTGAGGGTCTTTCTCAACATCGCGGAGAGTCTAGTAACTTACCAATCAGTAGGTCAAGGCAAGCTGACGCTATTGACCAGGACAACGGCATGTGCTGCGAGTCCTTCGCCCTGACCTATCCATCCCATCCGCTCGGTCGTTGTCGCCTTCACATTGAGTGCGGAATCCGATACCGACAGGTCTGCAGCTAAAACCTTGCGCATTTCGACGACATATCTGGCGACACGCGGGGCTTCTGCAACGAGTGTGAGGTCGGCATTAACCAGCACATAACCCTGCTGGCGCAAGAGTGAGTTGACGTGCCTCAGGAGCCCCCGGCTGTCAGCGCCCTTGTACTGAGGATCACTATCCGGGAAGTGGCGACCAATATCGCCCAGACCAACCGCCCCCAGCATGGCATCACATAGGGCGTGGATCAGGACATCCCCATCGGAATGGGCAATCACAGCTTGGTCGTGGGGTATGCGGACACCACCCAGGACAACATGATCGCCAGGCCCAAATCGATGTGCATCAAACCCGTGCCCGATCCTGATCATGCCCTGCTTTCCTCATTAGCCCTGCGCTGCAGGATCATCTCGGCCAATGCGAGGTCGTCTGCACGCGTTATCTTGAGATTATCAACGCTGCCCTGGATCAGGCGGGGCGCATGTCCCGCCTGCTCCATCGCTGAGGCCTCATCCGTGACCTTCCGGCCAGCTTTTAACGCATTCGCCAGTGCATGCTGAAGCTCACCCAGCCTGAACATTTGTGGCGTCTGTGCCTGCCATAGGATGTCACGATCAAGCGTGGCCTGTACGCAGCCCTCCTTTGCCTGCTTGATCGTGTCCGTTGCCGGGATAGCCAGCAAACCACCCACTGGGTCATTCCTTAGGCCACTGATCAATTCATCGAGTAGATGCCTGCTAAGGCAGGCGCGCGCGGCGTCATGTACCAGCACCCAGTCCGTATCCCTGGCGATTGTCTTTAACTTGTCCAGCCCTGCCAGTACTGAGTCAGGGCGTTCAGCGCCCCCAACCGTGGTATGTATCTGTGTTGATGATGGCAACTTCAGCTGGGCCCAGTGTGCGTCATCCGCCGATAGCACCACCACGATGCCAGCTATTTGGGGGTGCCCAGCAAACAAGCTGAGGCTGTGCTCGATGACTGCACGACCACACAAGGGCAGGTATTGCTTGGGCAGGCTGGCACCCGTACGCAGGCCACGTCCCGCAGCGGGTATCAAAGCCCAGAATCGGGAGTCCTTAGCCACTCAACTACTCACGGCTCTGTGATCAGGAAGAAACTTTCGCCTTCCTTGACCATGCCGAGATCCGCACGCGCCCGTTCTTCGGTCGCATCGTCGCCTTGCTTCAGACTGCTGATCTCGGCCTCCAGCTGTCGGTTGCGCGTATTCAGCGCTTTGTTGGTATGTGCCTGCGCCTCGATTTCACGGTTCAGTCGATAGACGCTGGTATAACCTCCATCACCCAGCCACAACCGGTACTGAAGCAAGATCAACAGTAAGAGCAGAATAGCCAGCGCCGCACGGTACATGCACGCAGTCTAGCGTGACTTGAAACTGAAGGCCTTCATGCCAGGGTACTGTGCCCGCTTGCCCAACTCGGCTTCGATTCGCAGCAGTCGATTGTACTTGGCGATACGATCGGAACGAGAAAGCGAGCCGGTCTTGATCTGTGTTGCTGAGGTAGCAACTGCAATATCTGCAATCGTTGAATCCTCGGTCTCGCCGGACCGATGCGATACCACTGCGGTGTAACCTGCCTTGGTGGCCATGCGAATCGCCGCAAGGGTTTCCGTCAAGGTGCCGATCTGGTTTGGCTTGATCAGGATTGAGTTGGCAATCCCCTTCTGGATACCTTCCTTGAGTATCTTGGTGTTGGTGACAAACAGGTCATCGCCAACCAGCTGTACCTTCTTGCCCAATCGGCGGGTTAGCTCAGCCCATCCCTCCCAGTCTCCCTCGGCCATGCCGTCTTCGATCGTGAGGATCGGATACTGCGCCACCAGTTCCTGCAGATAGCCCGCGAATTCACGGGGGCTATAGCGCTTGCTTTCAGACTCAAGATGGTAATAACCATCCTTGAAGAATTCAGTCGAGGCAACGTCCAGTCCCAGGTAGATATCCTTGCCCAGCCTGTAACCTGCCTTTTCCACGGCCTCGGCCAATGTTTCCAGTGCCGCGGCATTGGACGGCAGGTCCGGCGCAAAGCCGCCCTCGTCACCAACAGCCGTGTTGAGGCCTCGCTGATTAAGAACTTTCTTCAGCGCATGGAAAACTTCTGCGCCCATTCGGATCGCTTCTGCAAAACTCTTGGCCGACACGGGCAGGATCATGAATTCCTGCATGTCAACGTTATTATCAGCATGAGCGCCACCATTGATGACGTTCATCATGGGTACCGGCATGCCGGTTGCCTTGCTGCCACCCAGATAGCGATACAGGGGCTTGCCCGCGTCGGCGGCAGCCGCATGGGCATTTGCCAGTGAAATCGCCAGAATTGCGTTGGCGCCGAGTTTTGTCTTGTACTCGGTTCCATCCAGCTCAAGCATGCAGTCATCCACGGCCTTTTGCTCAGCGGCTTTCATGCCTTTGAGCGCTCGCGCCAGAGGACCATTGACGTTAGCCACTGCCTTCAGGACACCCTTGCCCAAATAACGCTTGGGATCACCATCACGCAGTTCTGCCGCCTCGCGGCTGCCTGTGGAAGCACCAGAGGGAACCATGGCCTTGCCAATCACACCACTGCTCAAGGTTACTTCAGCAGCCACCGTAGGATTGCCACGCGAGTCTATGACTTCAAAACCACGAATGGATTTAATCTTCGACATGGGTTTGTTTCTCTATCTAATTGATGATTAAAGATTATTTTCAGCAAACGGCCTGGCTTTGGTCACTTCGTCCAGTGCCTTCAAGGCCTCCAGCAGCGCTTTGGCGTGATGCAATGGCCATGAGTTGGGGCCATCGCACAGGGCCTTGTCAGGATCCGGGTGGGTTTCCATGAAAAGACCTGAGACGCCAGCGGCTATGGCTGCACGGGCCAGTACCGGGATGAATTCGCGCTGCCCACCGGAACTACTGCCCTGTCCGCCCGGCAATTGGACGGAATGAGTCGCGTCAAACACCACGGGGGCAAACGACCGCATTGCTGCCAGGCCACGCATGTCCACCACCAGGTTGTTATAGCCAAAGCTGAAGCCACGCTCACAGAGCATCATCTGCTCATTGCCGGTGGCCTTTGCCTTGTCTATGACGTTGCCCATTTCCCAGGGCGACATGAATTGGCCTTTCTTGATATTCACTGGTTTGCCGGTTCGAGCCACATTCTGGATAAAGTTGGTCTGTCGGCAGAGAAAAGCGGGGGTCTGTATGACGTCCACCACGGAGGCAACCTCTGCCAGTGGCGTGTCTTCGTGCACGTCCGTGAGAACCGGCACACCGACCTGTCGCTGCACTTCAGAAAGGATGCGAAGTCCTTCCTCCACACCAGGCCCGCGATAGGATTGGCCCGAGGATCGGTTCGCCTTGTCGAAAGAGCCCTTGAAGATATATGGAATACCGAGCGCCTGAGTCACCGTTTTCAGGTGTCCTGCCGTCTCGACACAGAGTTGCTCGCTCTCAAGGGTATCGGGCCCTGCTATGAGGAAAAATGGCCTGTCCAGCCCGATCTCGAATCCGCAAAGCTTCACCAGACTCTCCTAGTTGATACGTCGCTTTTCACTGTAATCGCGAGCAGCATTGATGAACCCACTGAACAGCGGATGACCATCACGCGGTGTTGAGGTGAACTCCGGATGATATTGCACGCCGACGAACCAGGGATGATCCGGAATCTCGATAATCTCGACCAGCTGGTCAACCGCGGCTTCCCCAGAAAAGCGTAAGCCTTTCTGTTCAAGCTGCTTGCGATAACCGTTGTTGAACTCATACCGATGGCGGTGACGCTCCGCAATATCGAGACCGCCATAAATCTTATGGACCAGGCTGTCTTTCTGCAGTGTTGCCGGTTGTGCGCCCAAGCGCATTGTCCCGCCTACGGCGGACTTTTCATCGCGTTTTTCCACCCGTCCATCCCCCGCATGCCATTCGGTAACCAGGGCGATGATGGGGTGCTGGCAATCTTTCTGGAACTCCGTGCTGTGCGCACCCTCGAGCCCAGCGACGTTTCGAGCGAACTCGATGGCAGCCACTTGCATGCCCAGGCAGATGCCAAGGTAGGGAATGTGATTCTCACGTGCATAGCGAACCGCGGCAATCTTACCTTCGATGCCACGCAAACCGAAGCCGCCAGGGACAAGGATGGCATCCATGCCTGCCAGCTCAGAGGTCCCTTCCCGCTCGATCTGTTCGGAATCCAGGTAGCGAATCTTGACACGGGTCCGCGTGTGCAGCCCTGCGTGAATCAGGGCCTCATTCAATGACTTGTAGGCATCCACGAGGTCAACGTACTTGCCGACCATGGCAACCTGCACTTCCCTGTCCTGTTGCTTGCGAGCCTCGGTCACCTTGCGCCATTCGGACAGGTCTGCCGGCGGCAATTCCAAACCAAAGTGCCTGACCACCAGTTCATCCAGGCCTTGTTCATGGAACACCTGCGGGATCTTGTGGATGTCATCCACATCCATGGCCGAGATCACGGCATTGATCGATACGTTGGTGAATAGCGCGATCTTGCGCCGTTCGCTATCCGGTACGGGACGGTCGGTCCGGCACAACAGCACGTCAGGTTGTATTCCGATCGACAGCAGTTCCTTGACGGAGTGCTGTGTCGGTTTTGTCTTCATTTCACCTGAGGACCCGATATACGGGACAAGTGTGAGATGAAGGTACATCGTGCGCTGGTGCCCCAGCTGGATTCCAAGCTGGCGAATGGCTTCCAGGAAGGGCATTGCCTCGATATCACCTACCGTGCCGCCAATCTCGACAAGGCAAATCTCAGCACCATCCGAACCGCGCCGAATACACTCGATGATCTCATCGGTGATATGCGGGATGACCTGAACCGTGCTGCCCAGATAATCCCCGTGCCGTTCCTTGCGGATGACGTTGTTGTAGATCTGGCCCGTGGTGAAATTGCTGTGTCGGCTGGTCTTTGTCCGGGTGAAGCGCTCGTAGTGGCCCAGGTCCAGATCCGTCTCCGCGCCATCACTGGTGACATAGACCTCCCCATGCTGGAAGGGGCTCATGGTGCCCGCATCGACGTTGATGTAGGGATCAAGCTTGATCAGCTTGATGTTGATGCCGCGCGCTTCAAGGATGGCTGCCAATGACGCCGAGGCGATGCCCTTACCGAGTGATGAGACGACGCCGCCAGTGACAAAGATATAGCGGGTATTCGTGCGCTGCGACATAGGGTCCCTGACGGTTCCGGTAGGCTACTGGGGGAGTGACAAGTCGCGCGAAACTTTAACAGAAACAGTGCGCCCCGGCCATGCACTGGCAAGTTTTTTCGCGGTGTTAAGCCGTTTTGGGGACTGGATACCCTGGCGGGGTTCCATGCCAGCGCAAAAGCCAGCCCGGCTCACCGGAGACAGCGGTATAGCCCTCGCAGACCCAGAGACTTGCCACAGCCGCCAACGCATCCCCGTAATACACCATCGGTAACCGACGTCGTAACCACGGTGGAACCCCTGCATCTTGGCATAGCTTCTTCAGGGAATGCCGGTGCGGACGACTTGGCAGCCTGACCCGTTCACCTTCTCCTGCAAGCCTGACGCTCACGGGTTCATCATCACGGGGCAGCCGCATAGCTGGGGTTGATGTGCCGGGCACGGCCTCCAGCCAGCCACACCCTTCTGGCAGGCTCAGGGGCTCGTCTAGGCGCCAAGCGGCGCGCCAATCGGCATCGGCCGGCGTTAATGGCCGCATCACGTACAGGTGGTCACGATAACGCCGCAGTTCAACCCCAGGCCATGCCAGTAAAGGCGTGGCGTCATCAGCTGCACCGAGCAGTTCCGTGTCAAGGCGCTGTAGGTGCTGCGCCTCCGGCAAGGGAAAATCAAGCCATCCAATCCACGCCCTGAGCAGGTTGCGGCGTCTGGCGGGATCCAGCTTTAACAAATCGGGAATGACGAGGCTGCCTGGCGTTTCGCCCAAACACCACTCAAGATCTTCTTCCGCTTGTGCATCCAGCAATGCGGACGCGTCAGCACACAGGCGCGCAGACCGTGCCAGCATGCTTGCAGCTTCCGGCCAACGCTGCCGCAGCTGTGGCATCAACTCCTGCCTCAGGAAGTTCCTGGCGTGCGTCCTATCTTCATTGCTGGGATCTTCAACCCAGGTCAGTTCTTGGTCCCGTGCATACTGCTGGATTTCCTTGCGCGTACACTCCAACAGCGGCCGTGCATGCAAGCCCGGCGAGAAGGTGCTGACCATGGGCATTGCTGCCAGACCTCGTGGCCCCGCTCCCCTGAGCAACTGTAGAAGTAGGGTCTCGGCTTGGTCGTCCTGGTGATGTGCAGTTAACAGCACATCCCCCTCCTGCATGAGGGACTGCAGGGCCCGATAACGCGCCCTACGCGCTTCAGCTTCAAGACTCAATCTTGGCCCCTGTTCTGGCCTGACTCGCACAACAGTGCAGGTCACGCCCCACTGTGTGCAGGCTTGTTCGCAATGGGCTGGCCACTTATCGGCCGCAGTCTGCAGTCCATGGTGCACATGGATAGCCTGAAGGTCGTATGTGCCGCGTAGTCGAGTTAGCAGATGCAGTAAGACCGTGGAATCCAGGCCCCCACTGAAGGCCAGCAGATAGCGCCCCCCGGGACCGGGCTTGGGCAGCGCGGCTTTGATCTCTGCGAAGAGGGAGTCGGCCAATCTACTCTTTAACTCGCGCATGGCGCATGAGCCGCTCATAGCGCTGGTTAACCAGGTCTGTGGCTGCGACCTGTTGGAGACGTTCCAGGTTCGCCAATAACCGCGAACGCAAGGTGGAAATCATCCAGGCCGGGTTGCGATGAGCCCCGCCCAGTGGCTCTGGGATAATCTCGTCGATCAGGCCCATCTCATAGATGCGTTGGGAGGTCATTCCCATGACTTCAGCTGCCTCGGAGGCCTTCTCTGCGCTGCGCCAGAGAATGGAGGCACAGCCTTCCGGGGATATCACGGAATAAACACTGTACTGCAGCATGGCGATGTGATCACCGACACCAACGGCAAGTGCACCACCTGATCCGCCCTCGCCCGTAACGACACATAAGATCGGCGTGCGCAGTTGCGACATCTCCATGAGGTTACGCGCGATCGCCTCACTCTGGTTACGCTCCTCGGCATCAATGCCCGGATATGCGCCCGGGGTATCGATCAGTGTGATGATCGGCAGGCGGAATCGCTCTGCCATCTGCATCAACCTCAATGCCTTGCGATAACCCTCTGGCTTGGACATCCCGAAGTTCCGGGCCAGCTTGTCCTTGGTATCACGCCCTTTCTGGTGGCCGATAACCATGACCGGCCTGCCCTCCAACCTGGCCAGGCCGCCAACGATCGAAGGGTCATCGCGAAAGCAGCGATCCCCGTGCAGCTCGTTGAAGTCGGTAAAAACGCTATGGAAATAATCCAGCGTATACGGTCGTTGTGGGTGCCGGGCAACCTGCGTGACTTGCCATGCGTTCAGGTTGCTGAAGATCTGCTCGGTCAGGGTCTTGATCTTGCCTTCCAGGCGCGTGATTTCTTCACTGAGGTTGACCACGCTGCCATCGGCCACCAGCCGCAGCTCTTCGATCTTTTGCTGCAGCTCGGCAATCGGCTGTTCAAAGTCCAGATAATCGAGGTTCATGTGTCCTTGTAATCGTCCTAGCCTGGCCGCCGGTACTGCACGTAAACGGAATTATGACCGAACAGGTGTCGCAAATCGCCCAGCAGGGCTTCGCTGACCTGGACTTTCCAAGCCTCATCCAGGGTGAGTTCTGCCTTGGCGCGTCCGTTATGGTAACGCAAAGTGACGGGACAGCCGCTGCTGCGCCTGTATTTACCGAGGCACGCCTCAAGGGCATCCAGGTCCAGTTTCATGGTTTCCGGGGCATGCAGCAGGATACGAGCCGCATAGAGGCGTCTGGCGCCATCCAGGTCAGTCAGAGACTGGGGGTTGATTCGATAGCGGTCACCGTAATCGTCATAACTGAGCCTTCCCTGCACGATAAGCAGGTTGTCCGGCTGCAACAGCGCCTCATAATCGCGCGCCTTGTCCTCGAATAACACACATTCAACACGTTCACTCTGGTCATCGAGCGTGAGTACCACCCGATTACCCGACTTGATTCGACGTTTATCGACCAGTAACCCGGCGATCACGACACTCTTGCCACCTGAATTGCGGCCATAGCCATTACCACCGCTGTCGCTTGAACTTGCGACCTCCTGGATCAGGTCAGCCAGGCGGCCGCTGACGATAGGCTGTAACTCAGCCTGGTACATGAGGATCGGGTGGCCGGTCAGGTATAAGCCCAAGGTGTTTTTTTCCAACCGCAGGCGTTCGGCTTCTGGCCATTCGGGGACATCCGGGGTCTCGCTTCGTACCGTCGCTGCAGCCACGATTCCGCCACCGAACAAATCGACCTGCCCGGCATTCAGGTCTGCCGCACGGCGTTCTGCGTGTGCCAGGGCTTGCGGCAGGGCCTGGATCAGGCCTGCTCGTGTAGGACCCAAGGCATCGAGTGCGCCGGCGTGGATCAGGGTTTCGAGCACGCGGCGATTGAGCTTGTGCAGGTCAATTCGACTGCAGAAATCATCAAGGCCCTTGAACGGACCATTCTGCGCCCTGTCCGCCAATACCCCCTCGACGGCTGCCTGTCCGACTCCGCGGATGGCGCCCAGCCCATAGCGAATGGTCTTGTCATCGACCACGGTAAACACATAGTCCGAGGCATTGATGTCCGGTTTTTCAATCGAGATATTCATCCGGCGACAGCCATCAATCATCTTGACCAGCTTGTCTGTGCTATTCATTTCCTCGGTCAGCACTGCACACATGAAAGCCGCCGGATAGTGCGTCTTGAGCCAGGCTGTCTGGTAGGTCACCAGGGCATAAGCAGCGGAATGTGATTTGTTGAAACCATATTCAGCAAACTTCTCGACAAGGCTGAAGATTTCCTCGGCGACGCGCTGGTCAACGCCGTTCGCCACGGCGCCCGAAACAAACTTGCTGTGCTGCTCGGCCATGATCTTGGCGTCTTTCTTGCCCATCGCACGACGCAGCAAGTCGGCGCCACCCAAGGTATAGCCGGCCAGGACCTGGGCAATCTGCATCACCTGTTCCTGGTAAACGATCGTGCCGTAGGTCGGCTCAAGCACGGTTTCCAGTGCCGGGTGCGGATAGGTCACTTTTTGCTGCCCGTGCTTACGGGCAATGAAGTCATCGACCATCCCGGACTGCAGGGGGCCCGGCCGGTAGAGCGCCACCATGGCGACTATTTCTTCAAAACGATCAGGTTTGAGGCCCTTGAGGTAGCGGCGCATACCACCGGATTCAAGCTGGAATACCGCCGTGGTATCACCATTTCGCAGCAACTCGTAGGTGGCAGCATCGTCAAGCGGCAAGGCATTGATATCGATTGGTGGTTCATCATTCACTGCACGCTGCTGGTTAACCAGTCGCAGGGCGTGGTTGATGATCGTCAGCGTGCTTAGCCCGAGAAAATCGAACTTGACCAGACCGATCTTCTCGACATCATCCTTGTCAAACTGGGTGACCGCGTGATCGCTGCCGGCTTCACAGTACAGCGGCGTAAAGTCCGTCAAGGCACTAGGTGCAATTACAACGCCGCCAGCATGCTTGCCCGCATTGCGGGCCAGACCCTCCAGAGACTTGGCCAGGTCAATGAGATAGCGCACTTCCTCTTCCTGGTCGTAGCGCGTCTTGAGATCTGATGAATCTCTCAGTGCCTGATCCAGCGTGATATCCAGGTTTTGTGGGCCGCTGGGTATCAACTTGGCGATACCGTCCACCATCGGGTATGGGTGGCCCAGCACGCGACCGACATCGCGTACAACGGCGCGTGCCGCCATGGTACCGAAGGTAATGATCTGCGAAACCTTTTCCCGCCCATACCGCTGTGCAACGTACTCAATGACGCGGTCACGGCCTTCCTTGCAGAAATCGATGTCGAAGTCCGGCATCGAGACGCGTTCTGGGTTCAGGAAACGCTCAAACAAGAGGTCATAGGCCAACGGGTCCAGATCTGTAATCCCCAGGCTGTAAGCCACCAGGGAGCCGGCACCAGAACCACGGCCCGGACCGACCGGCACCCCGTTGTTCTTGGCCCACTCGATGAAGTCGGCCACTGTGAGGAAATAACCGGGAAAATCCATGGCCTCGATGACCGAGAGCTCACGATCCAGCCGCTCAACATAAACTTGCCTGCGTGCCCTTGCGTTATCGGTGCCGTCAGGCAGCAGGCGTGACAGGCGGCCCTGAAGACCCGCCTGTGCCCGTTCTCGCAGGTATGTCACCACCGTATGCTCCGGTGGAACCGGAAAGTCGGGCAGGTAGCTGCGGCCCAAATCGATTTCCAGAGTGCAGCGTCTTGCGATCTCAACCGTGTTTTCGATCGCCTCGGGTAGATCCGAGAACAATTCCGCCATTTGCTCGGCTGATTTCAGGTACTGCTGGTCGCTGTAGCGCCTGGGGCGCCGTGGATCCTCCAGCGTATAACCTTCCTGGATGCTGACACGGGCTTCGTGTGCCTCAAAGTCTTCCTGCCTGAGAAAGCGAACATCATTGGTCGCAACCAGCGGTAATTGCTCAGCCAGTGCCAGTTCGACCGCAGCCTCCAGGTAAACCTCTTCCTGGTCACGCCCTGTCCGTTGTATCTCGATGTAGTAACTGTCAGGAAACTGCTGGCGCCAGAAGCTAAGTGAATCTGCGACGTGTTCGGGCCTGTTCGCAAGCAGGGCACGCCCGATATCACCCTCCCTTGCCCCAGACAGTGCGATCAGGCCTGCGCACTTCCCAACCAGCCATGATCTTTGCACAAGCGGCCGACCACCTTGCTGGCCCTCGATATAACTGCGAGTCAGTAAACGGGAGAGGTTCAGGTAGCCTTCATGGTTCCGGCATAACAGCGTCAATCGGGTGGGTGCATCCCCGGCGTTGTCCTGAACCCAGACGTCAACACCGGCAAGTGGTTTGATGCCCGCTTTTCCTGCGCCACTGTAGAACTTGATGAGCGCAAAGAGGTTGCCCTCGTCAGTCAGCGCCGTTGCCGGCATCTTCAGCTCACGCAGGCGATCGAACAAGCCCTGGATCAACAGGTTCTTGCTCTGTTTATCGACAACGTTGTCGAAGCGAATGCTGCCATCCACCAGCGAGTATTCACTGTGAAGGCGCAGGTGGACGAAGCTTGTATTGGACATGATCGTGTGCAGGCTGCTCTGCGCCTATCTTACCCGCGCAGGAGTACCCGCTGCACCGGTGCAAAGGAGCGTCGATGGATTGGGCAGGCACCGTGGGTCTTCAGTGCAGCCATGTGAACCGCTGTCGGGTAGCCCTTGTGTTGGCCGAACCCATAGTTCGGATATTCAGCGTCCAGATCCATCATCTCGGCATCTCGAGCAACCTTCGCGACAATCGAAGCTGCACTGATTGCAGGTATTGTCGCATCACCACCCACGATTGCCCGAACCGGAAAACGAAGCGGCGGCACCTGGTTGCCATCCACCAGAACCTCAGAAGGCGTCACCAGCAGTGCATCTACCGCACGTGACATGGCCAACAGGCTGGCTTGCAGGATGTTCAGTTCGTCAATTTCAGCAGGTTCCGCGCGGCCGAGTGCCCAAGCCAGTGCGGATTCACGAATCTGCTGGGCCAACGATTCTCGACGGCGTGGACTGAGCGCTTTTGAATCCGCAAGGCCTGTAATGGGTTTATCCGGGTTGAGTATCACAGCAGCGGCAATCACCGGCCCCGCCAGTGGTCCGCGCCCTACTTCATCTACGCCTGCGATCAGCATCTCCAATACTTAACGAATGATGCTGCGTTTTGAATTACTGAGGAAGCTTGCCAGTACTTCGACGACAGGCTGACTGGCGCCCATCTCGACAAGCTCACGTTTTGCATCGGCAAAAAGCAGATTTGAGCGGTATAGGACTTTGTACGCCTTGCGCAAGGCCTCGATTTCCTCAGGCGAGAATCCGCGCCCTTTGAGGCCCTTGGAGTTGATTCCATGTGGCACCGCGGGATTCCCATTGGCCATGACATAGGGAGGAACATCCTGTCCGACGGCACAGGCAAAGCCCAGGAATGCATGCATGCCGATACGGCAGAATTGGTGAACAAGTGCATAACCGCCGAGTATGCAGTGGTCACCAACATGAACATGGCCGGCCAGTGTGGCGTTGTTGGCCATGGTGATATGGCTGCCCACGACACAATCATGGGCCACGTGCACGTGTGCCATCAGGAAATTATCACTGCCAACCAGGGTCACGCTGTTGTCCACTGTGGTGCCACGATGGAAAGAGCAGTACTCACGGATCACGTTCCGGTCACCGATCTCCAGGCGCGTGGGCTCACCCGCATGCTTGCGGTGTTGCGGTTCCTCACCAATGGAACAAAACTGGAAGATCTTGTTGTCCCGGCCAATGCGGGTTGGCCCGTTAATGACGACGTGGGGCCCTATCCACGTGTTGTCCCCGATCTCGACATCGGCACCGATGATACTGAAAGGTCCAACACTGACTTGATTACCCAGCTTTGCGGATGGATGGATAATCGCACGAGAATCAATCATTACACCGCACCTTCTGTACTTGATTTGCGCGCGGTGGCCATGATCTCTGCCTCACAGACGACATCACTTTCAACCCGCGCCTCGGCAGAAAACTTCCAGATCCCTCGTTTAGATGTCGTTAGCGTGACATGAAGCTTAAGTTGGTCACCTGGCGAGACCGGCCGCTTGAATCTCGCCCTGTCTATCCCGAGAAAGTAATACAGCGTTCCTTCTTCCATGCCACCTTCAGCACTCCATATGCCAAGGAGGCACGCAGCCTGGGCCAGTGCCTCAACAATCAGTACACCCGGCATCACCGGTCGCTGAGGAAAGTGGCCGGTAAAAAAAGGCTCATTCATGGTGACATTTTTTACGGCAACAATATTCTTTCCGGGGTTGCACTCAAGGACCTTGTCCACCAGCAGGAATGGGTAACGATGCGGCAACAGCGTCATGATCTCGTTGATATCTGCCGTTTTCATAGCTAAGTCCTTTATTCCTTGTCCTGTTCGCGCTTATTTTGCCGGGTGCCCGTTGCAATCCGTCTCAGGCTTGCTACTTGTCGCCGCCATTCGGCCACGGGCGTTGCTCCCCAACCAGAGGAATACATACCCGGGCTGTCAAGGTTGCGTGTCACCAGCGAACGAGCGGTTACCACGACGTGGTCAGCCAGCCGAATATGATCAACGATGCCGACAGCACCGGCCAGGACACAGTGCTCGCCAATGGTGACACTGCCTGCAATAGCACTACAGCCCGCTATCACCGTATGTGCCCCAATGCGGCAGTTGTGTGCGATCTGGACCTGACTATCGATCTTCACGCCCTGCTCGATCACGGTGTCATCAATCGCGCCACGATCAATCGTTGAATTGGCACCAACTTCGACGTCATCACCGATCCGAACGCTGCCAAGCTGGGGCATCTCTACCCAGCGTTCGCCATCACGCACCAAGCCGAAGCCACGCCCTCCAATGACCACACCCGGCTCTATGGTGACGCGCTCTCCGATTGTGACGCGATCACCAATACTGATATTGGCTATCAGCCGGCTTCCAGAGCCAATGCGGACATCGTGGCCAATGACACAACCCGGTCCCACTTCTGCATCTGGACCGATGACGACCCCCGCCTGAACCACTGTGCAGGCACCAATGCTTGCACTGCCGTCCACTCTGGCTCTGGAATCAACGCTGGCTGAAGGATGTATGCCCGCTGCCGGCCTCGCCCTCTGCTCCCAGAGTGCGGCGATGCGTGCAAAGAGGAGTTGTGGATTATCGCAGACTAACGACGATACTGCTGAGGCACTTGCCTGCTCTGGCTTGATCAGCACTGCCGAGGCTTGCGTAGTGCCCAGCTGCTTTTTCAGTCTTGGGTCTGCAAGGAAGCTGATACAGCCTTTCCGACCTGGCACCAGGCTACAAACACCAGAGATACGGACATTGGGATCGCCCCGCAGTTCCAACTCGAAACGCGTGGCAATTTCATGCAGTGCCACTTCCATCGTGAGCGGACGATTACTGCTTGCCAGCTTTGCTGCGCATGGCGGCAAGCACCTTGTCGGTGATATTGACGGAATCTGCCGCGTAAACGACGCCGTCACCTACTACGATGTCGTATTTATTCTGGCGCGCCACCTCAGCTACCACTTCCAGAATACTTTTGCGCAAGGACTCGAGTTCCTGCTGCTCACGGCGCGCCACTTCGGCATTGTATTCGCCTTGCTGCTTGGCAAATTCCTGTTGCCGGCGACCAAAATCTTCCTGCGCCTTCTTCTTTTGGTCAGCACTCATGACAGCCGCATCTTTTTTGGCCTTCTCCACATCAGCGATGAGCTTGTCTTGCACTCCTTCGAGCTTCTTGCGACGTGCCGAAAATTCCTGGTCCATTTTCTGGCGTGCTGCGGCTGCCTGCGGCGACTCGGTGACGAGCTTCGAGATGTTTACGACGGCAATCCGCGTTTCCGCGAATGCGGGGCCTGAAAATGCGAACATCCCGGCAAGGAGGGTCGCCAACGCAATTTGTTTCGATGTCTTCACAAAGATGCCTCTTGGAAACTGGGTGGTAAAACTACAATCCAACGCCGAACGAGATCTGGAACTGGTCTGTCTCATCCTGACTTTCTTCATTCAACGGTACCGCATAGCTTACCTTGAGAACGCCAAAGAACGGGGTTAGCCAGTAGAATGCAACACCGGTGGACTGCCTCAATTCTGAAACGTCAAAATCACCTGGGTCTGCAAACACGTTACCCACATCGAAGAAGACCGATAAACGGGTTGACTTGTTGTTGCTTTCAAGTGGTGTCGGCAGTATCAGTTCTGACTGCAGGGTGGTTACCAGCTTTCCACCGAATGGGTTGGACCTCTGACCCGGAGGCGGGGTATCTCTTGGACCCAAGGTTCCGTCACGGAAACCACGGACGGACTCAAACCCACCGGCAAAGAAGTTCTCATAGGGTGGGATATCGCTGTCATCGCCATATCCATCAGCATAGCCAAGCCGTCCCTTCAGCTGGACGATGAAGTCACCACGCAGTGGAATGTACTGTTCGTGGTCGAGGACGCCACGGTAATACGTCAGGTCGCTTCCCGGCAGGACAAGATCGACGTTAAACCGATTCAGCATGCCAGATGTAGCGAACACGGTCCGATTGCGCGTATCGCGGGAAATGCCTGAGCGCAGCTCATAGGCATCAAATCGGGTGCCATTGCGGACTGTGAAGTCCAGAAGCTCATCTGAAGTCACTCCTGCAAACGTGTCCACCGCAGTCTGTTCATAGGCCAGACCAACGCGGAGTGAGGAATACTCTGTCAGCGGCAATCCGTAGGTCAGCGAGGTGCCCAGTGCGTTGACATTGAAGCCAGAGCTGAATCGTATGACCTGCTCGGACTTGCGAAAGAATGCCGCGATTGTCCTGCTGACGCCGTCGCTGGTCGCGTACGGGTCCGTCCAGCTTGCGCTGATCTGCTTTGAAAACTCGTTGTTCTGAGCCGAGAATTCAACCCTGTCACCCGTTCCACGGAAGTTGGTATGTGTAACGCTGCCGGAAATCAGGAAGCCTGATGCATCTGAAAAACCGATGCCAAGCTGGACAGATCCCGGCGGACGTTCCTTGATCTTGAAGCTGACGTCAACCTGATCCTCGGTCCCGGCAACCGGCTTGGTCTCAACTTCTGCCTCTTCAATGAACGGCAGCCTTGCCAACCTAGTCCGTGAACGTTCTACCGCCGTACGCGAAAATGGCGCGCCTTCTAGCTGGCGCATTTCTCGG
The DNA here is from genome assembly GCA_041620675.1 of Nevskiales bacterium. Lineage (GTDB taxonomy): Bacteria > Pseudomonadota > Gammaproteobacteria > Nevskiales > DATLYR01 > DATLYR01. The sequence continues at coordinate 2,525 of JBFKCG010000027.1, read as the reverse complement.
CGCAGCGTCTCGTCATTGGTTTTTGCGTGGCCACCAAAATTGATGCGGCGAACATAAACGCGTTTGCCTGGATCAACCCGGAAGTTGATGCTGACCTCATCCGAGTCCTCGTGGATCTCAGGCAGGGGCTCGACCTTCGCAAACGCATAACCAATATCGGAAAGAATAGCGGTTATGCGGTTACCGCCTTCGGTCGCTTCTCGCCGTGAGAATGTGTCGCCGGGCTTGATCGTGATCATGCGCCGCAACTGTTCTTCAGTCAGGACAAGGTTGCCTGACAAGGTAAAGTCGCGAACCTTGTAGATGCGCCCTTCGGACACGTTGACGGTAATGAATATGTCCTTCTTGTCAGGACTGAGTGCCACCTGTACAGAATCAATGCCGAAACGCAGGTAACCACGATCCTGGTAGTACGAACCCAGGCCTTCGAGATCCCCCAGCAACTGCTGCTTCGAATACCGGTCGCTCTTCTGGAAAAAGGCAAGCGCCTTGGTGGGCTCCAATTTGAATGATTTGAGCAATTCCTCATCCGGGAAAGCTGAGTTGCCCACGATGTTGATCTGGCTGATCTTGGCAACCTCGCCCTCGGTGATATCAATCGAAACCCTGACGCGATTGTCAGGCTCTTCCACCACCTCGGTCTTGATCTGAACACCATAAAAGCCGTTGGCATAGTACTGGCGCCGCAGCTCTTGCTCGACCCCGTCGAGCAAGGCGCGCCTGAACAGCTCACCTTCGGCCAATCCGGCCTCAGCCAGACCCTTCTTCAATTCGTCGCCTCCGAGCTTCTTGTTGCCTTCGATGCTCAGGCTGGAAATGGACGGCCGTTCCTGGACACGAATAACGAGCGTACTGCCTTCCCGTTCAAGGCCCACGTCCTGGAAGAGCCCGGTGCCATACAGGCTTCGAATTGCCTGTTGGCCGCTTTGTTCATTGATTTCGTCACCTGTCGATAACGGCAGGTAAGTCAGCACGGTGCCAACTTCCAGGCGTTGCAGCCCCTCGACCCGAATATTCTCGACAATGAAGGCCTCGAAGGCCCAAGCCGGGACACTGAGCAGGGAGCCCAGCACGATCCACAGCAACTTCCGGCTGAGTCTCATTTTTTATCGTTTCCTTATTGCGTGAACAGGCGGGATATATCGTTATAAAAGGCCACGCACATCAAGCCCAGTAATAGTGCGATACCCACCTTCTGTCCCATCATTTGAATGTCATCTGATAACGGCTTTCCGCGCACCAACTCAAAACCGTAATACAGAAGATGTCCCCCATCCAGCACGGGCACCGGCAGCAGGTTCAGAACCCCCAGGCTGACACTGACCAGGGCCAGGAAGCTCAGGAATGCCACCAATCCGATGCTTGCCGTATATCCGGCGTATTGCGCAATCTGGATTGGCCCGCTGACGTTTCGCCATGAAACCTCCCCGATTAGCATGCGCCCCATCAGTTTTACGGTTAGCACGGAGAGGTCCCAAGTCTGAACCAAGGCAGCAGGAATTGCCTGCAACGGCCCATACTTACGAATCGCACGCAAATCCTGCCACAACTCCGGACTCACATCTACGCCTGCGCCGATACGACCGACACGGCTCTCACCTTCCCCCGCAGTACCGACCGTGATTGGTAGCTCAATTGACTGGCCTTCCCTGGACACTTCGAAAGTAGCCGAGGTATCTGGATTGGCGCGAATCCACTCGACCAGTTTCGACCACTCCTCGACAGGCTGACCATCCACAGACAAGACCTTGTCGCCAGTTTGCAAGCCAGCGCGCTCGGCGGGGCTATTGGCCTCAACCACGCCGATGACAGGGTCAATCCGCGGCTGATAAGGATTCATCCCCAGCACCGGGAACAGCTTCTCCGGGTCGGCCGATTGCCCGGTCAGGTCGAGCAAGACCGTTGATGTGGCACCAGATTCGTCGCGAATCCGTAATCTGACATGACTGCCGCGCAGCGCCGACTTGAGTAGTTCGGTGCGCAGTTCATTCCAGGTCACGATAGACCTGCCATCCAGCTCGATGACTTCCTCTCCACCACGCAATCCAGCGGTGTATGCGACGCTATCGCGGGGCACGTCAGCCAATAATGGCTTCATGCCCGGAATGCCGATCATGAATATCGCCCAATAGGCGACGATTGCAAAGATAAAGTTCAGGCCTGGCCCGGCTGCCACGATCAGGATTCGAGTCCAGGTGGACTGCCTATTGAAGGCACGATGAAGCTCATGGGATTCGACAGGGCCCTCTCGCTCATCCAGCATCTTGACGTAACCGCCAAATGGGATCGCGGACACCCAGTATTCGGTGCCATCACTGCCCGTCCTGCCCCAGATCTTGTTGCCAAACCCGATCGAGAAACGCAGAACGCGCACACCGAGCTTACGTGCAACCCAGAAGTGCCCCCACTCGTGGACGGCCACAAGCACCGCGATGGCAAAAATGAAAGCCGGGACTGATACCATCCAGTTAGACATTGACGGCTCGTTGCTTCGTTTGCATCAGTTGCTTCTCTGCCTCATGACG
>JBFKCG010000026.1:0-19445 GCA_041620675.1 Nevskiales bacterium | reverse complement strand
GGCCGCGCTGCGCACTGCCATGAGGGACACCTTCGGCGAGGAAGGCAGTTATGGTGTATTTGTGCGTAGTGACACCAACATCGAGGACCTTCCGGGCTTTACCGGCGCAGGGCTGAACAAGACCGTTCCCAACGTGGTGGGGTTCGAGAACGTCCTCAAGGCCATCCGTGAAGTCTGGGCCTCACCCTTCACCGAGCGTGCCTACGGCTGGCGCCAGGGCCTGATGGACAAGCCGGAACATGTCTACGCATCCGTGCTATTACATAAAAGCGTAGCCAACGATAAATCCGGCGTGATGATCACCGCAGATCTTGATACAGGAGATACGCGATTCCTGACAGTGGTAGTCAATGCCGGCGTCGGTGGTGGGGTCGAAGGCCAGGCGGCCGAAACCTTGCGCATCTACCATCCAACGACCGATGTCAGGCTGATGTCCTCGGCGACGACACCGCTGCAGCGGGTCTTGCTGAAGGAAGGTGGTTCCCGCATGACGCCGGCACCAGCCCCCGACAGCCTCCTCAAGGACAGTGAAATCGCACAACTGGTCAAGCTGGCCAAAGCCCTGCCAATCAAATATCCACGAATGATTGATGCCCGCGGCCGGCCTGTACCTGCTGATATCGAGTTTGGTTTCCTCGACGGCAAGCTGATGCTTTTCCAGATCAGGCCATTCCTGCAGAATCAATCGGCCATGCGCAACCAGTTCCTCAGGCAATTGGATGCTGGACTGCAACGCAACCCAAACGCGCCAGCCAAGAACGTCAACCTCGGGGAAGTACCACAGACTTTGCCCGTGCCTGCGATTGAGCCGCCAAAGCCTGGCCCGATGATCCAGGCGCCCGCTGAACACTCACTGACGATGCACGTGCCATGAAACGCGTACTGCTGATTCTGCTGTGTGCGTTGCCGCAGGTCGCCCTGTCCTATCCGATTGATGGCTACCCCTACACCGGCATCCGCAGGCTTGAGTATTACCGCCTGGCCCGGGAGGGTGAAATCCCTGGCCCGCGCTACCCCAAGGGCCAGTACCTGCCGATGGAGCAGGTCTTTGCACGCTGGAAACAGGACGATGGCAGCACCCTGCCCCCGCTGGACGAAGACTTCAGCCGCAAGCTCACTCTGCTGCTGGACAAGAACGCCCGCGATAACTACGGCATTGCAGTACTAGATCTGAGTGATCCATCGGCACCCCGTTACGGTGCGCACAACGGGACGATGCAGGCCAATGTGGGCAGCGTCGGCAAGATTCTGGTGGGACTTGGCGTCTTTCACCAGCTGGCACTCATCTACCCGAACGACATTACTGCCCGTGAGCGCGTGCTGAAGGAATCCAGGGTCATCGCCGATGGATTCAGCCAATATGACCACCATACGGTCGTATTCTGGGATGGCGAAACGAGAAAGAAAGTCAGTCGGCAGATACGGGTTGGTGATAGCGGTAGCCTGTGGGAGTACCTGGACTGGATGCTCTCGGCCAGCTCGAACTCTGCGGCTGCGATGGTACAGAAGGAACTCATCGCGCTGGCGCATTTCCGCAAGCGTTATCCCGTCAGTGAGGAAGAAAAGGCGGCCTTCTTCAAGAATACGTCGCGCGAGGTACTGGGAGGCATCCTCAACAGCGCCATGACCAACGCGGTACGCGCGGCCGGACTTGATCCTGCGCATATCCGTCAATCCAGCTTCTTTACGCGTGGCGGCAACCAGCGGGTGGCTGCCAGCGGCGGTAGCTGGGCGCGGCCAGACCAGCTGGTGAAATATTTGTTTCGATTGGAAGCCGGCCGCCTGATCGATGCCTGGTCCAGTCGCGAGCTCAAGCGATTGCTGTACATGACACAGCGGCGCATTCGCTATGCCTCACACCCCGCCCTTCATGATTCAGCGGTGTATTTCAAGTCAGGTTCCTACTTCCAGTGTCACGATGGCCCCGTGGGTTGCAAGAAATACATGGGCGACAAGACCAATCGGCTCGGCTCAATCGCCATCATTGAGTCGCCGGTTGATGACCCACGCCTGCATTACGTCGTCGCCGTCATGTCCAATGTATTGAAGGTGAATTCCGCCGTAGCGCACCAGACCCTTGCGCTGCGCATCCATCGCCTGATTGAGTCCTATCACCCTGAAGTTGTACCCCCCAGCAAGCCCCTGCCAGAGCCACCGCCCGGACAACCTGCCGCGCCTGTGGACGGCACGGATTAGGAACCAGAATGATCGAAACCCAGCGGCCAGCAGACATGTGGCATCGGCCAATGGCGCGATCAGCGCTGCTATTTGCCAACTTTTTCTTCATCATCCTGGCCTATTACCTGGTCAAGCCGGCCAGTCGTTCGCTATTCCTTGAGTACGTGGACGCCGCCAATCTTCCCTATGTCTGGACAGCCAGCGCGGCCTTGCTGATCGCGTTGATGCCGCTTTACCAACGCATCCTGCACCGCCATAGCCGGGTTAATGTGGTGATTGGCACCTGCCTGCTATTTGTTGCGATGCTGGTGCTCTTCAGACTGTGGATGTTCACCCCGGGCGCCGTTGTCGCCATCGGGTTTTACATCCTGGTTGATATCTTCAGCGTAGTGCTGGTCGAACAGTTCTGGAGCCTCACCAACAGCGTGTATCGCAGCGCGGAAGGTCGGCGCTGGTATGGCCTGATTGCCAGTGGCGGCCTGCTGGGTGGCCTGATTGGCGGCTTGCTCGCGGCCTGGCTCTTGCAATACACGCCCGTGACGACCGCTGACCTGTTGCTGGTCGCTGCCGCCATCATCGCCATGATGATTGCCTTGACCCTGCTGATGGCCCGGCATGGCCTGTACGTGGAGCATGCCCAGCATGTAAAACTGGAGGAAGTCGCGAGCACGCTTGCCGAGGGCTGGCGTGCATTGCGTGCCAATCGCTACCTGTCCCTGATCGCGATCATGTTACTGGTGTCGCAGGTTGCCGAGCCCATTGTCGAATACCAGTTCATGCATTTGGTGGAGGAAGCCTATCCGGAACGCGAGGCGCGCACGGCCTATCTTTCGAACTTCCTTAGCGTCTTGAGTGGGTTCGCCTTGCTGGTGAATCTTCTGGTCACGCCCTTGATTCATCGCCGCCTGGGTGCCATCGCAGGCTTGCTGGTGCAGCCGATCATGCTTGGGGGTGCCGCCATTGCCTTTGCCATGCATTCAAGGCTGGCGGTGGGTGCCGCAATGAAGATCGCTGACCGCGGCCTGTCCTATTCAATCAACCGTGCATCTCGCGAACTGCTGTATATCCCCGTTGACCCCGAGACCATCTACCGGGCCAAGGCGTGGATCGATATGGTCGGCTATCGCACCTTCAAGATCGCCGGCAACGTGGTGATCCTGTTACTGACACAGTGGCTGCCATGGCAACTGGGCTATGCCCAGCTAAGCTGGGTCGTCGTGGCATTCTGTGGATTCTGGATCTGGGCCGTGCTGCTGATCCGCAAGGATTACTCGGTGGTCAACCTGGCTGCACTGAATCGGCAGTCAGGCGTTAGGATGGCCACCGACTGAAACGGACCGATTTACTGCAGGCTGGCTGCCTGGATTGGTGCTGGCCGGCTGAAGACGATTTTGTCCATGGCAACGATCAGGGATTGCAGCCACTCGCTGCCCCTGCGGTCTTCTGCCAGCGCCACTGCGATATAGCGCCGCCCAGCCCGCTCGATGATGGCACCGTCTGCGTGGAAATCACGCCAGGTACCTGACTTGCGGTAAATGCGTGCGTCGGGGTGGACCTCTTCCAGTCCCTTGACGAATTTGTGGTGGATGCCAGGCTGGCCCATGATGGCCTTCATCTGTCGGCTGTACTCCGGCGACACCAACTGTCCGGTCTCCATCATGTACAGGAACCGAGCCACCTGATAGCTGGTCGCGCCATGCGAGATGTTATGCAAGGGATCGCGTTGGTAGGCGCTGCCACTGGCGTATGCCTTGCCAACCCACAGGCCGCCGTTGAAGTTGGCGTCATAGAACCGGTAATTGCGTGATTGCAGCAAGCCGTTGAGGTAGCTGCGACCGACCTTGTTGAGCACATAGGTGGCGGCATCATTTGACGAGAAGCGGATCATGTTGGTCAGTTGGTCGCGCATGTTGCTGTCCAGTCGCAACCGACCCTCATGTGCTTTCTGGAAAGCGCCGAACAGGATGGCAATCTTTGGCAGGCTGGCGGCATACATCATCTCATCGCCGTTCAGCATTGCCATGCGCGGGTACGCGGCTTCGGTCACGTCAACCAGCGCCAGTGAGAGGCGCTTGTCCTCAATCGCCCCTTCAAGATTCAGGTCGCGTACTGCCCGTCGAAGCAGCCGCTGCATCTCAATGTCCATGCCATCACGCAGGTTCAGGCTGGCACGACCGTGGGTCTTGGCAATCTGGACCTCATCATCAGCCTGCGCCTCGGCTTGCGAGACATGTGTGTACAGGGTGAGTACCGCCAGAACCACGCCCAGCAGGGCCGTTGAACCGAAATAACGGGCGACAAGGCCAGCGGTGGGCCAGGACAATCTGTTCGTAAGCAACAACTTGGCTCTCCCCACAACCCCTCCCATATCCGGGTCATCCAGTGATGTCGGATACCTCGCCCCGTGTAACCACCCGTTATATTCTTGTTATTGCCCCGGTGGCCTGTTGGCATCCTACTGTTTATAAAAGCAAATAACCAGTCAAAACTGATCACTCCGGGTTATTGTGTCCCAGGCTCAGCATGACCGAAATCGTTTTTTTTCAGTAAGGCCCTAGCAGCCCCGGAATCTGCACGACAAGGGCCGGCTTGCACCGGCCCTTGTTTGGCTCTTGAGAGGACGCACGGGCCAACAAACGGCACTGCGTCATGCACCCCCCAAGCTGCGCGGCTTAGGCAACCCGCTCCAGCACCGTGGCGACGCCCTGACCCAGGCCAATACACATGGTAGCGACGCCAAACTGTGCATTTTTCTCGTTCAGGACATGCGCAAGTGCACCGGTGATACGGGCACCGGAACAGCCCAGCGGGTGGCCCAGGGCAATGGCACCCCCCTTGAGGTTGACCCGGTCCATGCGGTCAAGCAGCTTGAGGTCCTTCATGACCGCCAGTGACTGCGCGGCAAAGGCCTCGTTCAGCTCAAAATACTCAATGTCCTTGATGTCCAGGCCAGCGCGTTTGAGCGCTTTCTGCGTGGCCGGCACCGGACCGATACCCATGATGGAGGGATTGCAGCCGGCAGAGGCCATGGCACGGATCTTCGCCATCGGCTTTAGGCCCAGGCTCTTGGCCTTGTCAGCACTCATGACGAGGGTGCAGCTGGCACCGTCGGAAATGGCCGAGCTGTTGCCGGCCGTGACAGAACCTTTGGGGTTGAAGGCCGGGCGCAGCTTGCCCAGGTCCTCGAGGTTGGCGTCGGTGCGCACGACCTCGTCGAAATCCACCAGGATCGGTGCCCCATTCGCGTCATGGCCCATGATCGGGACCATCTCGTTCTTGAATCCACCATTTTTCCAGGCCGCGTGTGCTTTCTGGTGCGAAGCCAACGCGAATTCGTCCTGGCGCTTGCGGTCAATGCCGTGGGTCTGGGTCAGCATTTCTGCGGTCAGGCCCATCATGGCCGCGGCCTTGGCGGTATTCACCGACAATGCAGGGGCACCATCAAAACCATGGGTCATGGGGACATGGCCCATGTGCTCTACGCCACCGCAGATAAAGATATCGCCAGCACCAGCTTGGATGGCACCAACAGCGGAATGAATAGCAGTCATGGAGGACCCACACAGGCGATTCACCGTCTGTCCGGAAACGGTATTGGGCAAGCCGGCCAGCAGTGCGGCATTGCGGGCAATATTGAAGCCCTGCTCCAGGGTCTGCTGTACGCAGCCCCAGATCACGTCCTCGATCTCGGCCGGGTTCACGGCCGGGTTTCGGGCCAGGATCGCCTGCATCAGTTGCGCCGACAATTCCTCGGCACGCACGTTACGGAATACACCGCCCTTGGAACGGCCCATGGGGGTGCGGATGGCATCAACAATCACTACGTCGGTCATGTTCGTTCTCCAGGTAAGCGTCGTGCTTACTTGCTGTAATAGGTCTTGCCGTCAGCGGCCATTTTCTTCATGGATTCGGTGGGCTCGTAGAGCTTGCCAAGATGGGCGTATTTCGCCGCCTTCTCCAGCACGGTCTTCATGCCGATCGTGTCGCAGTACTTCAGGGCACCGCCACGGAATGGCGGGAAGCCAATGCCCATGATCAGGCCCATGTCGGCCTCTTGCGGGCTCTCAACGATGCCCTCGTCCAGGCAGCGAACGGTCTCGATGATCATCGGAATCATGTGCCGATCAATGATTTCCTCGTCACTGAAGTCCTTCTGGCCGCCAGGTTGTACTGACTTGATGAGGTCATAGGTGGATGGGTCCACGACCTTCTTCGGCTTGCCCTTCTTGTCTTCCTCGTACTTGTAGAAGCCGATGCCATTCTTCTGGCCATAACGCTTGTTGTCGTACATGACGTCAAGCGCGGTCTTGAATTCCTTGCTCATGCGGTCAGGATAGCCCTCGGCCAGCACGTCGCCCACGTGGTGCGAGGTGTCAATGCCGACCACGTCCTGCAGGTAGGCCGGACCCATGGGCCAGCCAAAACCCTCCATGACCTTGTCGACCTTCTGGTAATCAGCGCCGTCGCGCAGCATTGCCGACCAGCCACCGAAATACGGGAACAGGATTCGGTTGACCAGGAAACCCGGGCAGTTCTTGACCACGATCGGGGTCTTGCCCATGGCGCTGGCGTAGTTGGCGACGGTCGCGATGGCTTCCTTGCTCGACTTTTCGCCGTAGATGACCTCAACCAGCGGCATGCGGTGCACCGGGTTGAAGAAATGCATGCCAAGGAAGTTCTCGGGATGCTTCATGGCGGTGGCAAGCTCATCGATCGAGATGGACGAGGTGTTTGAGGCAATCACGGTGCCGGGCTTGACCATGCCTTCCAGCTCGGACAACACGCTCTTCTTGATCTTGGGGTTCTCAACCACGGCCTCGACCACGACGTCGACGTTCTGGAAATCGCCGTAGTTCAGGGTCGGGCGAATAGTCGATAGCACCGCGCCGGCCTTCTCGGGGGTAAGCTTCTTGCGCTGGACCTGCTTGGCCAGCAGCTTGTTGGCCTCGCTCATGCCCAGGTCCAGGGCCTTGTCGGCAATGTCCTTCATGATGATCGGCGTGCCAGTGGAGGCCGACTGGTAGGCAATGCCGCCGCCCATGATGCCGGCACCCAGCACCGCCGCCTGCTTGACCGGCTTGGCGATCTTGGCCGTGGCCTTGGCTTTCTTCTTGAGAAACTGGTCGTTGAGGAACAAACCAATCAGCGCATCGGCCTGCGGGGTCTTGGCAACCTTTGCGAAATGCTGGCCCTCGATCTTGAGTGCCTCGTCACGTGACTTGCTGGCGCCCTTCTGGATGCCCTTCAGCGCCTCCAGCGGGGCCGGGTAGTTCTTGCCGGCCTGTCCGGCGATAAAGCCCTTGGCCGTTTCAAAGGTCATCATGCTCTCGATCATGTCGAGCTTGAGCGGACCGGTCTTCTGGGCGCGGCGGGCTTTCCAGTCCACCTTGCCGTCAATGGCCAGCTTCAGCATCTGGACGGCCGCATCCTTGAGCTTGTCCGGTGTCACCACCGCATCCACCGCGTGCACCTTGAGCGCGGCTTCCGGCTTCTGGTTCTTGCCACTGGCGATCCACTCAATGGCATTGTCGGCACCGATCAGGCGCGGCAGGCGCACGGTCCCGCCAAAGCCCGGGAAGATTCCCAGCTTGACCTCAGGCAGGCCAACCTGGGCCTTGCTCGACATGACGCGAAAGTCGGTCGACAGGCACATCTCGAAGCCGCCACCCAGGGCAATGCCGTTGATGGCAGTCACCGTCGGGAATGGCAGGTCTTCGATGGCACTGAATACCTTGTTGGCCTCATAGGCCCAGTTGGCGATCTCTTCTTCAGATTTCTGGAAGTTCTGGCCAAACTCGGTGATGTCCGCACCCACGATGAATCCATCCTTGCCCGAGGTGACGACCAGACCCTTGATCGAACCGTCCTTGGCGAGTGCCTGTCCAGCCTCGCGCAGCTCGTTTACGGTTTGCAGATCAAACTTGTTGATGGCGTCCTTTTCCCGGTCAAAGCACAGCTCGGCTATACCACCATCCAGTTTCTGGCAGCGAAGGGATTTACCTGCGTAGATCATCGCAATGAGTCCTCATTCTAAGAGACGTTTTATTAAGAAAAATCGGGAGGTTTGACCCGCGCCGCGATACCGCAAGCAGGGCCGAAAACCGGAACGCCGAACTTTAACTGACTTCCAAGTCAGGCGCCACAGCAGGGCCCGGCATCTGCCCACCCCGAATGGGGTTTGGCAGCCCCGTCACGGCACATTGCCACAGGCAGCCAGAATCCCTTTGACAGCGCGCAAAATGCAGGCATACACTTCGGCGAAATTAAAAAACAATAATGAAAGAATCTAGGGAGGAGAACGCGGGCGTGAAGCGTAACAGCCACATAGGCCAACAATCTGCGAAGACCTGTGTTGCCGCATGCGCTGACCAGACCCGCCCATTCGCCCTAAACAGTCTTAGCGCTGCGCGCAGTTTCTGGCAACGTTAAGCGTATGGCCCAGACTCCAAACGAGGCAATTCGGAAGTTTCATACTGACATCCGGACTGCTGCGAGGAAGCCTGGATATTCTGTCTGACACATGTAAGGAACTCAGCATAGTTATGGCCAAGTCAAAAAAGCCCAGCAAACTCAAGAAACTCCTCGCTAAAGCCAAGAGCCGCGTCAAGAAAGCCACCAGCAGTGCCCGCAAGAAAGGCAAAGCCGCCAGCAGCAAGGCCAAGTCCACTGCGCGCAAGGCCAAGTCCAAGGCCAAATCCACGGTGAAGAAGGCCAAGACCAAGGGCAAGGCCACGGCACGCAAAGCCAAGTCCAAGGCCAAGGCCACGGTCAAGAAAGCCAAATCCACCGTCAAGAAAGCGCAATCCAAGGGCAAGGCTACGGCCACTAAGGCCAAGAAAGCGGTCCAGAAGGCGCAGAAGCAGGCGACTGCTGCCGTGAAGCCGGTCGTTGACCAGGTTCAGGCCATGCAGAAGCCGATTGTGGCTGCGGTTGCCAAGCCGGTCCAGGCGGTGAGTTCGTACTCTTCACCGTTCTCGCAGAAGCCTTCTACGCCCGAGCCGACACCACCGCCGACCGATCCCTTCAAGCCTCAGTAAATAGAGGCGGGTCTGCGTGACTCAAGGCCGCCCGGCCAGGGCGGCCTTTTTTATTGGGTACCGCCCATCCTGTTCAATAACATGGAATTACGGCATCCTGCCCCAGCATGAGCAGCTTTGATCTCGAATATGGTACCCAGCTGTGTCGCCTGTTAAGCGATGCCACGCGCCTGCGCCTGCTGCTCCTACTTGAGTCTTTTGAGCTCACCGTGGCGGAACTGACCGAGCTTACGGGGTTGGCTCAAAGTCGCGTCTCGACACATCTGGGCAAGCTGCGCGAGATGGATCTGGTACGCGACAAGCGGGTCGGTTCCAGCGCCTTCTACTCGGCCAACCTGCAATCCGCATCAGCCGGGCCGCGCCTGCTGCTGGAAAGCCTGCTGCGCAATATTGATGACCGCCAGATCAAGCATGACCGCGAACGGGCCCAGCAAATGGTGGAAGCACGCACACACCAGCAGACCTGGGCGGAATCGGTCGCGGGGCGTATGGAATTGCATTACTCGCCGGGCCGCACCTGGGAAGCGACCGCGCGAGCACTCATCGGCCTGACTCAACTGGGCAACGTCCTCGACATCGGTTCCGGCGATGGAGTCTTGGCTGAGCTCCTGGCCAGCCATGCCGAACATGTGGATTGCCTGGACGCCAGCGCCGCGGTGATTGAAGCCGGCCAGCGTCGCCTCTCGCACTACACGAACGTGGTTTTTCATCAAGGTGACATGCACCGCCTGCCTTTTTCGGATCGCCGGTTCGACCAGGCCTTTTTGATGCATGTGTTGACCTATACCCAACAGCCGCAACAAGTGCTGGCTGAAGCCCATCGCGTCCTCAAGCCCGGTGGCCAGCTGGTCGGGGCGACACTCAAGCGACATAAGCACAAAGAAACCGTTGCCGCCTACAACCATGTCAACCTGGGCTATACCGAGGCCAAGCTACTGGCGCTGCTATCGGATGCCGGTTTCCGAGTGGATCACTGCCGCGCTACCTGCCGGGAGCCACGCCCTCCCTACTTTGAAGTCATCACCCTGCTAGCGACCAAGCAGGCTTAGCAGGCCTGCCTTGCATCGCGCCGCTAAAATTCTCGCCGCCGTACTCTGGTTCAGCCTACTGGGCGCAGGCGTGATGTGGGGCCGCAGCCAGGGTTACGGCATGGTGGACTTGGCACGTATCACCTACGAGCACATCGCCCAGCACCCCTATGCCCCGCTGGCGTATATCGTTATTTACACCCTGCGACCTCTCATCTTTTTTCCAGCGATGTGGCTGACCATACTCTCAGGCAGCCTGTTCGGCCTTTGGGGGGGCATTGCCTACACCATCATTGGCGAGAACCTCTCAGCTAGCCTGGCGTATGTACTGGGACGCTTTTTTGCCAGCGACGAAGGCGGTGGCCGACTGGGCATGATGGCGCACTGGCGCAACCTGCTGGATGAACAGGCATTCACCTCAGTGCTGATCCTGCGGGTGATTTACGCCCCCTTTGACGTGGTGAATTACGGCTGCGGGCTGCTCTCGGTTCCCTGGATACCCTACGCATTGGCCACGCTGATCGGCATCATGCCGGGACTGGTGACCTTCGTGAGCTTTGGGGCCTCGGTGGATTTTGGCGAGTTCCTGCGCAATTACCAGCATTTCTCGCCAGGGGAATTGTTCGACGCTCGCCAGTTACTGATCTCAGGCATCTTGCTGGTGTCCAGCCTGGGGTTTGCTTTCATCGTTCATCGACGCCACAAGCGTCGCCTGCCTATCGCCAACAGCGACTAACTTGCTGCCAGCAGGAACAGCTTGCTGGAGGCCAGTATTTCAATGGCAACCAGGCACAACAGCAGTCCACGCCGCGAAAGGCGCCTGAGTACCAGCCAGGTCCCCAGCAAGGCACCACACACTGCCGCAGTTGCAAGCACTGGCAGCTCTGGTGGCAGCGTCTGGACACTCACTGAGCCGGCCAATAGCGCCACAGCAGAATTAACCAGGATAAAAGGTGCCGCAATTCCCGCCGTGGCCCTGGGGCCGGCCCAACCCAGCAACAACAGCACAGGACTCAGGAAAATACCGCCACCGGTACCCGTCAGCCCTGACAGCAAGCCAATGAGCGCACCGACCAGGATCGCGGGTGGCACGGGGATATTAACCGGCGTCTCAATCGCCCCATCACGCTCAGCCATCGCTCGTAACAACAAGGCTCCCGCCGCCGCCAGCAATATGACGCCTACCAGCGTGTAATAGGCTGCACCCGGTAATTTCAGTACGCCGCCTACGGCCGCCATCGGTACTGAGCCGAGCAGGAACGGCCATAGTCCAGCGATGTGCAGGCGCTTCTCTCGCGAGAAGCGATAAACCGTCAGGCTGGCGACGAGGACATTCAGCAGCAACGCCGTGGGTCGCATGACTTCAGGCGTCACGCTAGCCAAAGCCATCAGGGCAAGGTAGCCTGAGGCTCCGGCATGGCCTGCGCTGGTATACAGCGCGGCGACACAAAAAAACCCAAGTGCCAGCAGTACCAAAAGATAAAGATCCATATGGAATTCAAATCCTGCGGCCTTACCATGAACCCCCAACTTGGGGCATATTCCTGTTTTTGCTAATCTCAAGAACTTATGAACCCAACCACAATTGAGATTGTCGGGGCCGTGTTATTCGCCGTTGCGATTATCCACACGTTCTCGACGAAATTCTTTGAGCATCTTGCTCACACCCGTCCCGCACACGCTGGGATCTGGCATTTACTGGGTGAGGTCGAGGTAGTTTTCGGGTTCTGGGCGCTTGTTTTGATCATGTTCATGTTCGGGATCAACGGCAAGGAACACGCCACTCAGTACCTTGACACACGCAACTTTACCGAACCCATGTTTGTGTTTGCCATCATGGTGATTGCCGGTAGCAAGCCGATCCTGCAATTTGCCCTGCAGTGTGTGCTGACATTGGCGCGCTTGATCCCGCTGCCGAACTCGGTCTCTTTCTATTTGGTCACGCTCTCCTTCGTACCGCTATTGGGCTCCTTCATTACCGAACCTGCCGCCATGACACTGGCGGCACTGATCCTGCGTGATCGTTACTACTCGCAGGCGATCTCCACCCGCCTGCAGTACGGCACGCTGGGGGCCTTGTTCGTGAACATTTCGATCGGCGGCACGCTGACGCCCTATGCGGCCCCACCCGTTCTGATGGTTGCCGAAACCTGGGGCTGGGACATCCACTTCATGTTGACGACTTTTGGCTGGAAAGCGGCCATCGCCGTCTCAGTCAACGCGATTATCGCCACGTGGATATTCCGGCGTGAGTTGACCAGGCTCCGCGAGGAAGCAGATTCCGCCATTGACCCAGTACCGATGCTGGTCGTTAGCATCCACATGATGTTCCTCGTCAGTGTGGTTTTCTTCGCACATCACCCGCCGGTTTTCATGGGCTTGCTGCTGTTCTTCCTGGGGTTTGCCAGTGCCTATGAGCGCTACCAGAACCGTTTGATCCTGCGTGAAGGCCTTCTGGTGGCCTTCTTCCTGGCAGGACTGGTCGTGCTGGGGGGTCAGCAGAAGTGGTGGCTGCAGGATCTTCTGGTCGGCATGGATACCACCACGTTGTACTATGGAGCGACGCTGCTGACCGCCATTACCGACAATGCGGCACTGACTTATCTCGGCTCACTGGTCGAAGGGGTGGGTGACGGCTTCAAGTATGCCTTGGTGGCCGGAGCCGTCACGGGCGGCGGCCTGACGGTAATCGCCAACGCACCCAACCCGGCGGGCTTCTCCATACTCAAGGGGAAATTCGAGGACGAGGCAATTAATCCACTGGGCCTGCTGGTAGCAGCGTTGCCACCGACCATTGTCGCGGTCCTGGCTTTCCAGCTGCTGTAAGTGCCACCAAAGCCCTGAGTCGGGGCCGCGAAGCTTCGCTGTTCCGGGCCTATTCCGGCAACTGACCCCTAGGCTTCTTCAGGCCAAAGGCAGTTGCCCTTGCTCTCCTTGGCGATAGCCTGCAGGCGACGCAGGTGTGCCTCCCGCTCCGCTTCGCTGGCCCGCAAGACAATGGGCCGTGAGCTGGACAGCAACCGCTGCAAGTTACCACGCGCCGCAGGCGTCATATCCTGCTCCTGCTCGAGCAGGATACTGGTCTGGCCACCCGTCATGCCGAGATACACTTCGGCCAATAACTGCGCGTCCAGCTGGGCACCGTGATATTCGCGACGTGAGTTGTCTACCTGATAGCGCTTGCACAAGGCATCGAGGTTATTTTTCTGGCCTGGGTGCTGTTGCCGGGCCATCGCCAGCGTATCGGTCACTGTACACAGCGCCTCAATCGTCGTTGTTTTATCCCCCAGACGCGCAAATTCGGCGTTCAGGAACCCAACGTCAAAGTCGGCGTTATGGATGATCAGCTCGGCTCCGCGGATATAGGCGATGAATTCCTCCGCGATATCCGCAAACCTTGGCTTGTCCGCAAGCATGGCATTGCTGATGCCATGAACGGCCTCGGCGCCTGCTTCGATCTCCCGGTCAGGGTTCAGGTAAGTGCGGTAATTGTTGCCAGTTTGGCGACGGCTAACGATCTCAACACAGCCGATCTCAATGATGCGGTGGCCTTGCTGGGGGTCTAAGCCGGTGGTTTCCGTATCGAGCACGATCTGACGCATGACGGAAGCTTACCAGACCGGCTCAGCGGCGCGTGGCCATCATTTCGTCAATGGCCTGATTGGCCAGGAGGTCTGCGGCTTCGTTGCCTGCGTCGCCGCTGTGGCCCTTGACCCAGCGCCATTCAATCCGGTGTGGTGCCACTGCGGCTTCCAACGCCTGCCAGAGATCGGCATTCTTGACCGGTTTTTTATCAGCGGTACGCCAGCCCCGTTTCTTCCAGTTCGGCAGCCACTCGGTAATCCCCTGTCTTACGTAATTGGAATCCGTGACCAGGATGACATCGCAGGGCTGGGTCAGTGACTCCAACGCACGAATCGCTGCCGTGAGTTCCATGCGGTTATTGGTAGTTTCAATGGCACTGCCCTTAATCGGCTTGCTCGTGCCGTTGTACTGCAGCAAGGCGCCCCAGCCACCGGGCCCTGGGTTGCCGCGACAGGCCCCATCCGTATGTATGACAACTTGTTTCATGGTCTCGTTTTCACTTGATGCGATGGACTCTTGCCTCGGGCAAGACCGCAGGCGCGACCACCTGTAGTCGCTGCCACCGGGGTCTTTGCGGCGTGAGCGGTATCACGCGCTTGCGTGCCATGAGCTGGTAGGCCTGACTGAGCGGAGACAGCAGCCGTCGCCCTGCCCTAGACCCCGCATAATGCTGTATGCGTGGAAAATGCAGGCCGAAGCATCGCACTTCCGTGACTTCAAAATCCAGCAACTCCAGCCAGTCGCGTACCCGGTTCATTGAGTAAAAGCGACTGCTGGATGGATAGGGGATCTTGCCCCAAGGCAGGCGCTGGTTCAGCGCCCACAATCCCCAGGGGTTGAAGCCCGACACGATGACTTGGCCATGGGGGCACAACACCCGATCCACCTCACGCAACAGTCGGTGGGGCGACCTGACTCGCTCAAGGCTATGCGGCATCACCACCGCGTCCACACTGCGGCTGGCTACCGGCAGGCTGCGCCCATCGCAGCGCAGGTGTACCCGGGTTTCTTGCCCAATCCCCAGTACCCAGTGCTGCAGCATGGGGCTATGTTCATACAGGTTGTCTTCTAGTCCCCAGCGCCCGACTTGTAACAACCGATGCCCGATCAGCCCTGGCAGAAGGCTTTCAGTTTGCCCCTGTTCCAGTGCCACATATTGCTGGCCACGTACCGACTGCAGCCAGCCAGTCATTGCGTCGACAGTCGGGCTCATGGGGCCATTCCTGTTTTATCCGGGGGTGCCATCTTCAATTGACGCTCTCCAAGCAGGGGTGTCATCATGCCCGTCCATGCTTTCTGTCTCGGCCATTGCAGCCCTTAACGATAATTATATCTGGGCATTGAGGCGAGACGACCGTCCTGAAGTCGCGGTGGTCGATCCCGGCCAGGCGGAGCCTGTAATGCGCTGGATTGAGGCGCGGGGACTCACACTTGGAGCGATCCTGGTGACACATCATCATTGGGACCATACCAACGGTATCGGCGAGTTGCGCCAACGCTGGCCGGTGGACGTCTATGGGCCGGCGCATGAAAACCAGCCGATCGAGGCATTATCCTTCCCGCTTTCCGACGGTGACCAGATTCGCGTAGAAGCTGTGGATGCGAACTTTGATGTCATCGGCATTCCCGGCCACACCCTCGGACACATTGCCCTGCATACCGATGACCTGCTTTTTTGTGGCGATACCTTGTTCAGTGCCGGCTGTGGCCGCTTGTTCGAAGGCACTGCTGCCCAGATGCATCATTCATTGCAGCGTCTCGCCAGGCTTGCGCCGGAAACCCAAGTCTTTTGCGGCCATGAATATACCGAAGCCAATCTTGCCTTCGCACTGGCGGTGGAACCTGACAACGAAGCTGCGCGCACTCAGCTTGCCCTGACCCGAGAGGTTCGTAATGCAGGCAAGCCCAGCCTGCCGTCGACCATCGGCCTGGAGCGCAAGATCAACCCTTTCCTGCGTTGTGCCAATGCCTCGGTCGCCAGTGCCGCCAACACCCATAGTCGCAAGCAATTGGCGAATGAAGTCGAAGTCTTCGCTGCACTTCGCAGCTGGAAAGACCATTTCAAGGCACCCGTGGTGGGCCCTTGAGCATGCTAAGCCGCGATCTTCCATTGACCGTGATCCGACTGGCCTTGCTCATGCTGGCTGCTGCGCAGCTCTCAGCTTGCGCAGTTTCATCCTCCACCATGCGGCAATCCAGCGAGCGCGCAAAAGCCGCTGCTGGTTCGGCAGATGACTACGCAATCGGGCCACCAGCAGAATTGATCCGGCCTCGCGATGAGCCGATCACGGGTCCCTGGGAAAACGTTGACGGCGTCAGGTTGGCTGTCCGGCGCACCGGGGATCTGTGGGAGCGACTGCGTGCCGGCCTGACCCTGCCTCGTGACCGGGTGGAAGTGCGGGATTCCGCAAGACAGCTGGCAATGAGTCGCCGACATCTCAATGAAACATTTCAGCGTGGACAACTCTACTTGTGGCACATGGTGCAGGAAGTGGAGGCCCGGGGCATGCCTATCGAGATCGCCCTGTTGCCTGCAATAGAAAGCGCTTATAACCCCAATGCTTATTCCCCCAGCCATGCTGTTGGCTTGTGGCAATTCCTTTCGGGCACTGGAGACCGATTTGGGCTGCGTCGCAACTGGTGGTATGACGGCCGTCGCGACGTCACGGAATCCACACGAGCCGCACTTGACTACCTGAGCTACCTCTACGAGATGTTCGGAGACTGGGCACTTGCGCTGGCAGCCTATAACAGTGGCGAGGGCCGGGTTCAGCAGGCATTGCAGAACAATCGCGCACGCGGGATGCCAGCCGATTTCTGGTCAATATCATTGCCAAACGAGACGCGCAACTATGTACCACGCCTGCTGGGCTTGGCAGAACTGTTATCCAACCCGGCGCAGTATGGATATGAGCTTGCGCCACTGCCAGATGAACCTCGCTTTGAGGTCGTTGAGCTTCCCTCACAGATTGAACTGGAGTTGGCCGCGGATTTGATCAACCTTGATCTTGCCACCCTTCGGAGCCTGAATGCGGGGTATAGCCGCTGGGCGACTGATCCTCAGGGACCTCATCGTCTCTTGGTGCCTTATGGCAAAGGCGCGTTGATGCAGGAACGTGTCGCTGCACTGCCAACCGAAAGTCTCGTACGCTGGCACCAATATGTGGTGCAGGAAGGCGATAGCCTATCGTCCATTGCACGAAGCTATGGTGTGCAGGCAGACCTCTTACAAGAAATGAACAACCTGCCCACTAACCTGCTGATTGCAGGTACTGAGCTGCGCATCCCCAAAGTCGGAGAAGGCGATGCAGCATGGGCGGAAAGGGAGGCGCAAGCCGATTTGGTGAAGGTGACCCATGTTATTCGTCCGGGTGACTCTCTCTACCGTATCGCCAACCTGCATGGCGTTCAGGTCAAGGACTTGGTCAGCTTGAATAAACTCACCGTCGACAGCATCCTTCGCCCTGGTCGAACATTAACTGTGCGGCACGAGAAGAAAGTGCCTCAGCGACCGTCCACGCGAAAGACGAATGCGCCGGCTCAACCTGCCGTTTATTACATCGTCCAGCGGGGGGACTCACTGTCACAGATCGCTCAACAGTTCAATGTCAGCGTCAATGATCTGCAACAATGGAATAAGCTGCCCGATGATCAAAGCATCCGCGCCGGCCAGCGGCTTCGGGTGAAAGAGTATAGTCCGGGCACAACTGGCACCTGATCCCTTATACCTCGGAGAAGAACAGCATGGGTTTCATGAATGGCAAGCGCGCGCTCATCACCGGCGTCGCCAGCACCCGTTCCATCGCCTACGGTATTGCCGAGGCAATGCACCGGGAAGGTGCAGAACTTGCATTTACCTACCAAGGCGACAAACTCAAGCCGCGCGTTGAAGAATTCGCCAACACGCTGGGATCCAAGATTGTTTTGCCTTGTGACGTCGCTGAAGACAGCCAGATAGAAGCGATGTACGGTGAGCTGCGGAAGCACTGGGACCAGTTCGACGTTCTTGTCCATTCAATCGGTTTTGCGCCCCGTGAATTACTGCAGGGCGGCTATCTGGACAGCGTGACCCGTGAGGGCTTCAAGATCGCCCATGACATCAGTGCTTACAGCTTCGCTGCGCTGGCCAAGGCAGCACTGCCAATGCTGCGCGAGAATGCCGCGTTACTGACCCTAACTTACCTGGGCGCGGAAAAAGCCATCCCAATGTATAACGTCATGGGGCCCGCGAAAGCCAGCCTGGAAGCCAGCGTGCGCTTCATGGCCTACGATCTTGGCCCGAAGAGCATCCGCGTTAATGCGATTTCTGCAGGCCCGATCAAGACACTGGCGGCAGCCGGTATCAAGGGTTTTCGGAATATGCTGTCCAGTGCGGAGAGTGTTGCGCCACTGAAGCGCAATGTCACGATCGAGGAAGTCGGCAATGCCGCCGCTTTCCTGTGCTCAGACCTGGCGTCTGGCATAACCGGCGAGATCATGTACGTTGACGCGGGTTACAACATCATGGGCATGGCTGCGTTGGAGCCTGCCGCCGGTTAGGCCGTCACGCTTTTGACGCGACCTCTGGGGCGTTGGGCTGGAGGGCCTCTCCTTCCAGCCTCGCAATCACAGACGCACCGCAGGTATCGCTGTAGACGTTTACCGCTGTACGGCACATGTCCAGCACGCGGTCGACCGCGAGGATCAGCCCGACCCCTTCCAGCGGCAACCCAACGGCTCCCAAAATAATGGCAATTGCCACCAGGCTGGCTGACGGGACCCCCGCCACCCCGACTGAACTCAGCAGCGCAATGACAACGATCATGAATTGCTGGGCATAGCCCAGTTCCAGTCCGTAGGCCTGCGCGATAAACATGGCAGCCGCACACTCGTAAAGCGCGGTGCCGTCCATATTGACCGTGGCACCCAGTGGGACGACAAAGCCGCTGACCCGCTTGGAGACCCCTGATTGCTGCTCGACCTCGCGAATCGTGATGGGTAACGTCGCGGAAGACGAACTGGTGGAGAACGCCGTCAGCAGCACAGTGCCCATTCTTCTCAGATGCCGCAAAGGTGAGACCTTGGCCACGAACTTGAGCAGGAGCGATAGCGTCACCAGTGAATGCAGTAACAGCCCAGCGAGCACGCACAGGAAAAACAAGCCCAGGGGTCGCACAGAATCCCAACCAGTGATGGCGATGACTTTGGCCACCAGCCCGAACACACCATATGGCGCGAATCGCATCAATAAATTCGTGATACCCACCATGACATCATGGGCACCGCTCCAGAAGCGCTTCTGCGTACCCTGCAATGTCCCGGGAATCTGCGTGATGAAGTAGCCGAATAGCAGGCTGAAGAAGATGATGCCGAGCAGCTCGCCATTGGCGGCTGCCTGAAAAATGTTGGTCGGGATCATGCGCAGGAAGAAATCGGCAAGATCCGTGGCTTTGCTTCCCCCGACCTTGGCCAGCACGCTTTCGGTATCAGCCGACAGGCCCAATCGGTCTCCCGCAGGGGCGCCCTCGATGATGCCAGGCGTGAACAGGTTGACCATCAATAGCCCGGTCAAGACGGCAAGCAGACCTGTTCCCATGTAGTAGGTGAGGGTGCGCAGTCCCAGCCGTCCCAGCGCATT